>DAITNH010000404.1:0-3610 GCA_036834745.1 Prolixibacteraceae bacterium | reverse complement strand
TTGATTGGCATAAATACCCATGTGGTAGAGGGCGATGAAGTTTTTTTGAGCGGCCAGGGCAAGAAATGGCAATGGCAGTTTGTCCTTGGTGTGATATCCTTTCGGGTAAATACTGAAAGGCACGACGTAGCCGATCATTCCGTAACTCATTTCTTCTTCGAATCCCCGGGGGAGGTTTTCGAGGATCGTTTTTCGGAGCTGGATGAACGCTTCGTGCTTATCATCCGCAATCTGACTTACATATTCTTCAGGGGTGGCTGCTTTTGACTGCATGACTGTTGTTTTTTAGAGGTAATGAGCTAATTAACAACCATGTAAATGGAAAGGTTTAATTGTTTGACGCAGCGTCATGCCGAACTTGTTTCGGCATCCCTTCTTTGATGGGACCCCGAAATGAATTCGGGGTGACTGGAACCCGACAAAATCAAGTTAACACAACACTACTTTTGGTCGGTTCCTGTTTCATCGAGTTCTTTCAGCGTTTCATTCAGGCTAACCAGATAACGGCCATACAATTTATTGAATCCCCATCGAAGCAGAAAAAAAGTGCCTGCAATGATCGGAATCAAAACAGCCAGACCAACACCAATAATCAGGATTATTTTTGAAGTGGAAAGGTTTTCCAGCCCGCCGGATGCATTTCCTGTACTATATTTAACTCCTTCGTATAGCCCGGCAGCGAAGCTTACGATGATATTGATCAGCAAAATGATGACAGCCAGGTAAAACAACCGCCGGTAGGTTTTCAATGTATCCAAAATCCCTGTCAGAAATTCTTTTAAATGAAGGTCAACCGAAAAGTTTCTTTTTATTTTCAGGTAACAGATCACAAAAAACAGGTAGGTGGTAATAATCAGCGTATTCGAAAAAATATCCAGCGGAATCATCCACGACGGATAATGAAGCGGTTCTTTAATTAGAATTTTAGAAAGGTATAAATCATCAATAATGATGTATGCAATGTATGCAAGCAAAATGCCAATTCCTATCCTGATGTTGCGGTCGATCCGCTCGACCAGCGTATTGGTCCGGTTGCGCAACATCTCATTGATAGTCTCTTTGCCTAAATGATGTTTATTCGCCTCCTGAGAAGAATATGTATTCCACGCCGATTTTAAATCCATTAAATCCATCTCTATCCCTCTGTATTGATTAACAACTTCAACTTCTTCTTGATGCGATTCATTTTTACCCTCACATAATTTTGAGTGATTCCGGTAATTTCAGCAATTTCTTCGTATTTCTTGTCTTCCAGAAACAGCAGAATGATTGATTTTTCGATACCGGTCAACTGCGATACTGCTTTGTTCAGCATTTTTATCTGATCTTCGGTTGTCGTGTCGTATGCTTCAACCGCCAACTGCAAATTTTCGTAAGGAATTCCCGTTTTGTCAGGTTGCCTTTTATCTTTCTTGAAACTGGTAATTGCAGTGTTCAAAGCCACCCGGTACATCCATGTCGAGAATTTTGATTCATTCCTGAACGATGGAAAAGATTTCCACAATTGCACCAGAATTTCCTGAAACAAATCACGCCGGTCTTCTTCCGCATCGCAATAGATGGAACAAACCTTGTGAATGATTCCCTGGTTCTCAGTGATTATTTGTAAAAATTCTTTCTCCAAAATGTAGCCTGTTAGTCTGCAAAAAACTGATTTTATTACATTAACTCATTTTTAGGAAATTAACTTCCTGTGGAGTTAGAAAGCGAAAGCGTCCGCGTGGCAAATCTTTTTTGGTTAGTCCTGCAAAAAGTACCCGGTCGAGCTTTTCCACATGGTAGCCAAAATGCTCGAAGATCCGTCGTACAATGCGGTTTTTTCCTGAATGGATTTCAATGCCAACCTGGCGGGCATCGTCGGCATCAATAAATTGAATGTCGTCAGCAGCAATCAATCCGTCTTCCAGCTCAATTCCGTTGGCAATTTTTTCCAGGTCTTCCGGAAGAAAATCCCGGTCGAGCTGAATATGATAAATTTTTTTCTTTTCGTAACTTGGGTGGGTCAGCTTTTTTGTCAATTCGCCGTCGTTGGTAAAAAGCAACAGCCCGGTGGTTTGAATGTCGAGCCTTCCAACAGGGTAAATCCTTTCCTGACAAGCACCCTGAACCAGCTCCATCACGGTACGGCCTGCGTGAGGATCTTCAAGAGTAGTGGAGAAACCTTTCGGTTTGTTGAGTAAAATATACACTTTGCGTTCCGGATTCAGGCGTTTTCCGTCAAAAATGATCTCGTCGTCAAGGGTTACTTTTCGTCCGAGTTCTGTAACAACTTCGCCGTTTATGGTTACCAAACCCTTGCTGATGAGGTCATCGGCATCGCGCCGCGAACAAACTCCCGCGTTCGAAATGTACTTGTTGAGGCGGATCAATCCGTCACCAACAGGTTCACTAACCGGCTCACCAACCGAAGGTTTCTTCTTTAAAGTGATTATTTTTTTTGGCTGCTCTTTCATATATTTAGTTTAATGTCCTTCATCTCGGTAGATTTTGTATTGTTCTTTAATGGCATTGCGCACATCGTACTCGTTTGAAGTATAGTCAAGTACTTCCTTGCTGTTAAAATAAAACATAAAATCGTCTGCTGCGGAATCATTCAAACCGGTGAGTTTCATTACCAGTTCTTTGTTATAGTATTGCGATAAAATTTCCCAATGTTTTTCGGTAAGGATGGCCTTTCTTGTCTCGCGTTTTTCACTTTCACGCTTGCTGGTGTAATATTGCAGAAAACTTACCGGATTAAAAATTGCGGCCAGAACCGGTGGCTTTTTATTGTATGCATCGCCACGAAGCTGCGGGTCGATATCAACCTTTTTAGCAACAGGAACTCCGTCCATATTTACTTTTTGCTGTTCGCCCTGAACTTTCACCTCAGGAATTGCAAACCTGATTGGCTTGGCGTACAGGATCAACACATTCATTTCGTTGTAGTTGGCCGGAATGCGAGCCGTGGTTTTTGAAAATCCAAGGGCCGATATTGAAAGACTGTCAATGTTCAGCATGTCCATGGTAAACCGGCCCAGTTCGTCGGTACTTACGCCGCTGTGGGTTCGGGAATTAACTACAAATGCAAACGGTACCGGCATTTCATCATCCAGGTTTAAAACCTGACCTTTGAGCTTGATTGGCATCGGGTCAATTTCTTCGATCTCTTCCTGTGCAATCAGCTGGAAATGAAAAGAGAACAATATAAAAAGCAGTAAAATAATCGGACCCTTAACATGTGGCCGAAAACGAACTAACCTACTATTTTTAGATACAATGCTTTCCAACATTAAACTTTTGACTTTAAATCCTTACTCAGTTTCATGGTTGTGAAGCCATTCAGGCAAAAGTAAAAAAATAGAAACAATAACCAGCCTGAAGTAACATTCGTTAACCGCTTTTAACAGACCTGAACAAAATAATACTACGAATTAAACAGCATCATTATTGTGTATTGATTTCTCATGCAGATTGTTTAATTTAACGTATTCAATTTTAGTATTCATTCATCTCAAAAAATGAAATTTATGGCAACCAACTCCCGAAAAAGAATGAAGAGGCATATCCTTTGGCCAATAGTTACTTTACTGATGGCTGGATTGTTATATGGTGTATATTACATCAATTC
>DAITNH010000403.1:0-3616 GCA_036834745.1 Prolixibacteraceae bacterium | reverse complement strand
TTCGACCCCTTCGACAAGCTCAGGGACCAAAGAATTCCACCGTGAGATAATATCGGGAATGTCGTTGGCGGCAATGGGGTTGCGTTTGTCGTCGAGCGAATAGCCGTCGGCCAGCATATCGTAAAACCAAACGTGGTCGGTTCCCCCCGAGTTGGTTTTGGTAAACAGTAAAATGGCAGTGCTCACCCCGGCATACGGTTTAAACACTCCGCCGGGCATCGAAATTACGGCCTGCAAACGCTGGTTTTCCACCAACTCCTGACGTATTTGTTTGTGTGCGTTCGACGAGCCAAACATCACGCCATCGGGAACAATCACGGCACATCGGCCACCGGTTTTCAGTGCCCGCAATATCAGCCCCAGAAAAAGCAGTTCTGTCTTTTTGGTTTTCACCCGTTTCAGAATGCCGCTTTCCACCGAGTCGTAATCGAGGCTGCCTTTAAACGGCGGATTGGCCAGAATCAGGGAAAACCGGTCTGTCATTCCGATATTTGATTCGCTCAGCGCATCTTTGCTCACCAGGTTCGGATGCTCGATACCGTGCAACTGCAAATTCATGGCTGCAATGCGCATCATGGTAGCATCAAACTCAGCGCCGGTAAACATTTGGGTGTTGTAATGTTCGCGGAAAGAGGCATCCATAAACCAGTCGGAGTGGTATTGGTGAACGTATTCGCCCGAAGCGACCAGGAATCCGGCAGTTCCCATGGCCGGATCGCAAATCGTATCGTCTTTCTGCGGTTTCACCATTTCCACCATCATTTTAATGATGTGTCGCGGAGTGCGGAACTGTCCGTTGGTGCCCGCCGTAGCCGTTTTCGAAAGCAGGTATTCGTACAGGTCGCCCTTGGTATCGCGATCCTCCATTTTAATCTTGTCGATTTGCTGCACCACCATGTCGAGCAGGCGGGGAGTGGGGATCATAAAGGTAGCGCCCCGCATAAAATCGGCAAAAATAGAACCTTTGGCTCCCACATTCTTCATAAAATCGAACACACCATTTTCTTTCTGAAACAGGCGGTACATGGTTTCGGGGTCGTTGTTCCGGAAGCTGCTCCAGCGCAAAGGCTTTTCGTCATCCGTATAAACCGGATCTTTGATGGCAATGCCTACCATGTTGGCCTGTTTTTCTTTCAGAAGTTGAATTTCGTCGAGTCTGCGGATAAACAGCAGGTATGTAAACTGTTCGATGACCGTTAACGGATTGGCAATTCCACCCGTCCAGAAATCGGTCCATATCTTGTCAATCTGTGATTTAAGTTCTCCTGTAATCATTGGGTTTTACGGTTTTTTTGAAGGCTCCAAGTTAAGGGTAATTCGGGAATTAAGAGTCATAGCTTTTTACGTCCTTCGATATAATTGTCACCATCATCCGGGCAATTGGTTTGTTCGGAATACTTCGCAACCTGACCGGATTGTATTCAGGAGAATTTGTAAAAGATCCACGTGTTTCGACCCATCAGGCTTATAATATTTCAATTTCTTCGCCCCATAACATTGCCGGTGAAGCTGATGGTGAAATTTAAGGAGATAATAAATTCCAAATTGCAATGATTTCTCAAAAATTAACCGTAATTTTTAATCCTGAAAAATACTTGAAGTTTCGTTAGTTCTTTCCATCAATATCACTAAACATTGTTTCATGTTAAATAGTTACAAACCTCAACCTCAAACTTTATCATTATGAGTCTAGTAAAAGAATTTAAGGATTTTGCCATGCGTGGAAATGTTGTTGACATGGCAGTGGGTATCATCATTGGTGGAGCTTTCGGGAAAATCGTAAGTTCAGTAGTTTCCGATGTAATCATGCCTCCAATCGGGCTTCTGCTTGGTGGGGTAAAATTCACCGACCTCAAAATTATCATGAAAGATCCGATCATTGATGCCGCCGGAGTTGTTACAACACAGGCAGTGTCGATCAATTATGGAAATTTCATTCAAACAACTGTTGATTTTCTGATTATTGCTTTTGCCATTTTCATGATGATCAAAGCAATGAACTCAATGAAAAAGAAAGAAGAAGTTGCGCCTGTTGAAGCTCCGCCACCTCCGCCACCAAGCAATGAAGAAGTTCTTTTGGCCGAGATAAGGGACCTGCTTAAAAAGAAATAAGGATATTTAATTTTGAAAAAGACGATCCGGATTATGGGTCGTCTTTTTTATCAGCCAATACTTAGTGGAACAGTGCTTTTTTACCACTTTTGAGAATCAAAAAATATATAAAACTTCCTGCTGATGATTTTTCCTGAATACCTTCAAAAAGGCGACCGTATCCGGATTGTTGCACCTGCCGGCAAAGTACAGAAAGACAAAGTGCTTCCGGGCATTGAGTTATTGCAGGATGTTGGCTATGAAGTGCTGATAGGCAAGCATGTTTTCGACAGGAATTTTCAGTATTCAGGCAGCGATCAGCAACGTGCGGCTGATTTACAGGAAGCCATTAACGATAATCAAACCAAGGCCATTATTTGCGCCCGGGGAGGCTATGGATCAGTTCGGATCATTGAAAAACTGGATTTTAGCCCTTTGCTGAAAAATCCAAAATGGCTGGTTGGATTCAGCGATGTAACTGTTTTACATTCGATTTTAAATAAACTTGGATTGGCAAGTATCCATGGTGCCATGCCTGCGTTTTTTCTTGAAAATAAAAAACCAACCCGAAGTTTTTTAAGTCTGATAGAATTGGTTTCAACCGGAAAATCGCAGGTCGAGACTGCTGTCCATTCGCTGAACCGTGCAGGAGTTTGCTCCGGAGAACTGGTTGGTGGAAATTTGTCGTTGTTATACAGCCTGCAGGGAACGCCCTGGCAGATTGAGACTTCAGGTAAAATTCTGTTGATCGAAGATTTATCGGAATACCTTTATCACCTCGACCGAATGATGCAAAACTTCCGGTTGACTGGCCAGCTAAAAAATCTTGCCGGACTGGTTGTTGCCGCCTTCTCTGAAATGCAGGACAATGAGAGCCCTTTTGGCAAATCAGCCTGTGAAATCATTCAGGATGCAGTGATGGATTATCATTTTCCGGTTTGTTTCGACTTTCCGGTCGGCCATATTCCCCGGAACTTTCCGCTAATGTTAGGTGCCCAATATCATCTGGAAGTTGAAAACACCTGCACCTTAAAACGGATTCAAACATGAGCAAAGCACACGAACTCGGACGAAAAGGGGAAGAACTTGCCGTTGAACATCTCCGGTCGATCGGCTACCAAATACTGGCATTGAACTGGTTTTCGCACCATCTGGAAATTGACATCATTGCAAAAGATGGCAAGGAACTTGTAATTGTTGAAGTGAAAGCGCGCGGAACTGATTCATACGAACATCCGACTGAGGCTGTTTCAAACAAAAAGATCCGATTTCTGGTAAACGCGGCTGAGGCATATATTCAGGAAAACAATATCAATCTCGACACCCGGTTTGATGTGATTTCAATTGTTTTTTATGGAAGAAGTTTTGAAATTGAACACTTTAAAGATGCTTTTTATCCACCGGTGAATTAATAAATCAGGTGTTTTTTAAGGATGGAAAGCAATGTCTCAATTTTGATTGGTTTGGTTATAAAATCATCGCAGCCACTGTTTCTGGCCTCATCCTGAGCCGAATGCATCGCGTA
>DAITNH010000402.1:0-3642 GCA_036834745.1 Prolixibacteraceae bacterium | reverse complement strand
TCAACTCTGTTCATAATCAAACTGCGTTCCTGGTTTGGATTATGATCTAAAAGTTAGGTGCTGGCCTTCAATTCCTCCATTAGTTTACATATCAAATATAGAGTATTTTATCACGTTAAAACCTTGTCTTTGCATTTTATTTTTAAGTCAAGGCACAAATGCTGTTTGGGGTTTTAATTTTTTGAGGGAGGGGGTTTAAAACCTTACAAGTTGCTGAAATGTATCCTTGCGGGAGGGAAAAAAGGCAAGCTCTTTTGCAATTTTAGCTCTGTGGGGAGCTTTTGCGTGAATTGCAAATGTGCTTGCCTTTGTGCGGTTGCTAGCTACAATCTCCGCGAACCTTGTTTTATATTATCCGGCGGTTGTCGCAAATGTGTCAAGCTGAGTTACAACATATACGGTGTCAAAAACAACTTTACCAACGGTCGTTCCAACTTTACCAAAGCTTATTGCAACTTTACAAGAGGGAGTTGCAAACATACCAAAGGTCGTTCCAACTTTACCAAAGGTTATTACATAAAAAAGGTAGCTGACTTTATAAAACTACTTACGGCTAGTAAATTTCAGTCCGCTAATTGTTTTGTATTGGGGACTTGTCGCACCGAACACAGATTTAATATATGTATTCTTCGTTTTTAAGACAACGTAAATGGTAGTCAAAGCGGCAACATTTAAATCAACCTCATTTGGAGCGTAAATTATATAAGTGTCAATAGGAACCCGATTAAAGAACTTCCTAAAACTATAAATGCACTATTTATTTTCTTGTAACCAAATGTCAGGATAATACTTAAAACCGTAATAGAAATTGTTCGCCAGTCAGTGATGGTGTCCCTGCCCATTGAAAAGCAAACTGAAACAATAATTGCAACTGAAGCTACATTAACTGCGTCGAGAAATGCTGAAAATAGTTTTGAGTTCCTCATTTTCTTAACAAGCGGATTGAGTAAAGCAACAAAAACAAATGAGGGCAGAAATATTCCAATTGTTGAAACGATTGCTCCTGTCAATCCGTTGATTTGATACCCAATAAAAGTTACCGAAGAAAATACAGGGCCTGGCGTAAACTGCCCGACTGCAATAGCATCAATGAGTTGTTGTCGTGATAAAAGTCCTGTTGACACGAGTTCTGTATCGAGAAATGCAAATAAAACATAACCACTACCATAAAGTATTGCTCCGATTTTAAGAAAAATCAAAAACAGATTTAAGTTTGTAGCTGAAAAAATTGAAGTGTTTGCTATTTGAAGAAGCGTAAAAGGAAAGATACTGCCCGCTGTATTAAGCTTCTTGTTTCGGATTGAATACAAGAGCATAGCAAGAAAACCTGCCCCAAACATCAGATAAATCTCATTGAAGTTAATTAACGAAAGTAACAGGACAGCTAATCCAATTATGGCAAATTCAACAGATTTCAATGATTTTTTTGCTAATGGATAAATGGCTGCAAGAATTATAGCAATAATAGCCGGTTTTATGCCGTATATGAATGGTTGAACCTGTGGCAGTTGGCCGTAATCCTTATAAAGCGCAGCAAAAATCCCAGTAATGAAAACGGCAGGAAGAACAAAACATAAGCCTGCAACAATCAAACCTTTCCAGCCAGCCCGTTCATGTCCGATATGGATGGCCATTTCGGTGCTGTTTGGTCCGGGAATGAGATTGGTAGCCCCGATTAAATCTAAAAAATGCTGCTCATCTATCCATTTCCGTTTCTTTACCACTTCGTCCTGCATCATGGCAATATGGGCAGCCGGTCCACCGAAACCGATTGTTCCAAGCTTCAGGAATAATTTTGCAAGCCTCATTAATTCACTACTCAATATTTTAGCCTTTTCCATTACTTAAAAAATGCCTAATCCTGAACTTATTCCGATACCGAACCACGGTTTATTTTGGTAAATCCATATATCGGAGTTTTTGCCAATACTCATATCAAATCCCAATGATAATGATATTCCGAAGTTATCTCTTCCAAATATGGCACTTAGCCCATATGTAATAGCAACATTGCTTTGGTCTCTTGTCAATTTTGAAGGTATGGTAACGGTTTCAATATTCAGGTCGGCAGAGGTTAACCCAACAAATGGGCCAAAGGTGGTATGGTAGTGGGTTATGGATTCGTGGTTGATTTTAGCATATCCCACAGTATAACCATACATAGCTGAAACAGCAAGTGCATCGGCAGAAGCTTCGGCATATACAGGATAACTATTTTGGGCAAACCTGACCCGGTAGGGGATCAACGTGATATTCCAACTCCAAGCACGAAAAGGAAGTTTTGCAACAGTATTTTTGTCTCCGATTTTTCGTTTCGCAATATCAATTTCAAACTGGCCGAGAGGTGTATTATTGGATATACAGTCGGGAATAGTATCATAAAATGACGAGTTAATCTTTTCAAAGTGAAAAACGGCAATACCGTCCTGCAATGAAAGTCCTTCTGCTTTTAACTTCTCGTAGCAAATGCGGATTGGTTGAATTAAACCATCAGGTGCTTTGTAAATAATCTTGAATTTGTCATTGTCGATATCTTTTTTCTTAATAAGGTAGTATAGATTACCACTATTTTGTGCTTGTACAGCTATTGTGAAAGCAGTTAAAACCAATACACCTGCCAATATGAATACTTTCATACTAATACTGTTTAAACGTTTGTCCATTTTTTACCTCATTCAAAACAACCACCTCCAACTGATTATCATTACCAGAAAAATACTCCCGTAAATAATTGGGATTAGGTAAAGTGGTTTTTTTGAATCGTTTCTATTTGTTCTTATATTAAGTTTCTTTACAACCTTTATGCTTAGCCATATACCGGCAACCATTACCATCGACAATAGTATGGATATCATATAATTCATCCATACAGGATTGTCATGCAGTTTAATTTTGCCGTCAATAATCTGTTGCGCTGTGTTTATTCCCGTAACATCAGAAAAGAGATGCTCGAAATATGGCAATCTGGAAGTGGTTTTCAGAATAGCTTTATCGAGATGTGCAGCTGCAATGATTGGAACAAATGCAATTCCGTAAGTGAGTAAATATTCCTTCAATGTTATGGTTGCTCCTGATAGTTTGGAAACCAGGAAAGGAATGAGCCAAATGAAAAAGGGTATTACAATGAAAAGTAAAAATGCGTTTACGAACCCTGAAAGCAATGAGTTTTCAATGTGAAAAGCAGCATTTATCAATTTTGGAAAATAGGTGAGATAATTATTGGTAACAGCCCATTCCGACCAGATTTCAGAAATTACAAAACCTGAAACCACCAATACAAAAACCATTTCTGCCATTTTTAATGGATTCAGCCGGAACAAGTCATTTGCAAAACCGATATAGGTAAATTGTGGGTTTGGACGCTCCGGGCCTTGTTTCGACTGATAACTACCGCATGTTTTCCGGCAACCACCGCATAAAATGCAGTTTGCATTATCGTTAACTGTAGCAGGGTATAAATCAACACCACAGCTTTTGAAATTAAGATTATAACGGTAATTCTTGTGAATGCAGGATTTATCCTTACAGGTCTCACAGGTGTTGTGATTCTTTACCCGCCAACCTATGAATGAAAGTTTTGAATACATGCCAAGCAAATAACCGACCGGACAAACATAGCGGCAAAAAGTGTTTTTCTCATAA
>DAITNH010000401.1:2587-3664 GCA_036834745.1 Prolixibacteraceae bacterium | reverse complement strand
CCACTGCTGTTTTACGAACGAATCGCCGGTTTCGCCCTTATCCATCTAAAAAAAACGGGTAGCCTTTACTTCGAGATAAATGAATCTTTCGGAAACGACTGTATTAAAATGCTTCAGCAAAAAGGTTTTTCTGATATTGAACTAAAAAAAGACATCAACGGGAAAGACAGGATGATTCGGGCAAAGCTTTTATAACATGGGAAATTCGGGCATAATGCAATACATTAAATGCATATATTTGTAGTAAATGCAGGCGAACGAAAGTGAAGTTGAAACATAAAGCACAACCCATTTGAAACACTTTTTTGTATATATTCTTTTACTTCTGAATATCGTTGCAATTTTTGCAATTGGTATCGCTTCTTTGTCTGTATTTATCAGTCCCGGGGAATTTTGGATTCCTGCACTGTTCGGAATGGCTTATCCTTACCTTCTGGTAGTTAATATCGTTTTCATTATTCTGTGGATTGTCATCAAACCCAAATTCGCACTTTTTTCGGTTATAATAATACTTGCCGGATTTAATCACATTGGCAATTACCTTCAGTTTTCAGGAAATAAAACCACTGAAAAAGGAGTCAGGGTAACCAGTTACAACGTGAAATATTTCATGGGGAATACCGAATTTCCGAACAAGGAAAACGCCGACCATATTCTTAATTTTTTGCGGCAGGACAATGCCGATATCATTTGTTTGCAGGAAGTAAGGCTAAACAAGCGACAAATTTTTGATATTAAAGACACCAAACTTCCGCAGGTAAACCACCTGCAACTTGCACACAACAGTTATGCCGGCGGAATGCTTACCATGACCCGTTTTCCCATTCTGAACATGGAAGAAATCAGATTTAAGAATTCGGGAAACATGATCATTTTTACTGACATACTGATGGATACAGATACCGTCAGGGTTTATAATTGTCATTTACAATCGTACCGGCTAAGAGAAGCTGAAATCAATGTCATCGATTCAATCGACTTTAACAACCAGCCTAAAACAAAAGAAAAAATGGTGGTATTAGGCCAAAAATTTAAAACTGCGATGATCAAACGTGCAGAACAGGCTGCAACACTTCG
>DAITNH010000401.1:0-2487 GCA_036834745.1 Prolixibacteraceae bacterium | reverse complement strand
ACTGCATCGCGTTGTTTGCGAAGCAGATAAATGATTGCTGCAGCCGAATAAACCGAAAATGCCAGTTTGTTTACTTTCGAAGGCTTGCCCTTTTCATAAGGAAAAAGCATTGACGAAGAAGTGTCGATCACAATCTGGCAGCGAAGGTTGGTTTCTTCTTCGTATTGTTTCACAAACAAACGATCGGTGCGGGCAAACAGCTTCCAATCAATGTGTTTGGTCGATTCTCCGGTATTGTAGAGCCTGTGTTCAGCAAATTCGACCGAGAAACCATGAAAAGGGCTTCGGTGCAAGCCGGTGATAAAACCTTCGACCACCTCTTTCGAGATGAACTCGAGGTTATCGAATTGCTGAAACTGTTGTATGTCGAGAAGGTTGTTCATATCAAAAAATAAAAAAGGCATAAGAAATAACGATTCCTATGCCTTTTCAATATGAAAATATCGTTTTAAAGAATACTGTCAACTTTTGACGAAAGTGTTGTTTTTGGAGCAGCTCCAACGTGTTTGTCAACCACAACGCCATCTTTAAAGAACAGGATGGTAGGAATGTTGCGGATTCCGTATTTGGAAGCAATGCCAGGATTGCTGTCAACATCCACTTTCCCAACCACCAATCTTCCGGCGTAATCTTCCGAAAGTTCCTGAACAATTGGACCTACCATGCGACACGGGCCGCACCATTCGGCCCAAAAATCAACCAGAACCGGCATGCCTGCCTGAAGAACCAATTCTTCAAAATTTGCATCATTAATTTCTAAAGCCATAGTATAATATTTTATGTGTGAATTGTAACTATCCCAAAAACCATCACAAAATTAGCCTAATTAATTTTAAAAACAAGATCGTCGTGTGTTTCAAAATATGCGAGCAACTCGTTGGTTATTTCAATACGGGTATTCCTTGAAAACAGATTAACCATCAACTTTGTTTCGGGATCCCATACATCAAATTTCAGGATCGATTTTCCTTTGCTTTTTTGAGTGAGTCGTTCCAGTTCGGAAATCATTTCAGAATTAATTACTGTCAGCGGAATCTTCACCGTAATACTTTTAAAATATTTCTCGCGGATCTCGTCCATCAGCTCAATCTTGCTCACTTTGAATTCAAGCTGGTCGCCTCCATAGCGGTTCTGCACCACCCCTTTTACCAGCAGGTAAAGACCCACTTTGCAGTATTTACCATACTCCACATAGTCTTTCGCGAAAAAGAACATCTTATACGAATCGGTATAATCGGTCAGCATAATTTGGCTGTAAGGTTTTCCGGTTTTGCCAAATGCCTCGCGTGCTTCGGTCACCATCCCGATAAAGGTTAGTTCGCGCCCTTTCAGTGCATCAATATTACTGTTCAAATCCTGAATGGTGACATCTCTGGAGGCAAGTGTTTCAATCTCGATTTTGTATTTGTCGAGCGGATGCGAAGTGAGATAAATTCCGATCAGCGCCTTCTCTTTTTCCAGCAAAACAAGGTTGGGCCATTCGGGAACCACCATCGGCTCGGGCCTTTGCACTGATTGGGTTGACATGATTTCACCAAAAAGCGAAGGTTGCATATTGTTGCTTTCGTACTGCATTTTGTTGCCGTACCTGATCAGCTTTTCGATAAACGTAACATCACTTTCATCAGGAGCAAAAAACTGGCTGCGTGTATGTTTTTTAAATCCATCGAAAGCTCCGGCCATGGCAAGCGCTTCAATGTTCTTTTTGTTTGCCGACTGAAGGTTGACACGCTCAACAAAATCATAAATATCCTTGAACTCGCCACCCTTCCGGGCTTTGATGATGTCGAGAACAGCCCCCTCTCCCACTCCTTTTATGGCAGCCATCCCAAAGCGGATATTTCCGGCTTTGTTCACCGTAAATTTGGCGTAACTTTCGCTTACATCCGGCCCGAGCACATTCATTTTCATGCGCTTGCACTCTTCCATCAGTTTCGAGATTTCAGTAATGTTACTGAGGTTCCGGCTCATGTTGGCAGCCATAAATTCTGCCGGGAAGTTTGCTTTCAGATAGCCGGTTTGATAGGCCACCCAGGCATAACACACCGAATGCGATTTATTGAACGCATAGCTGGCAAAAGCTTCCCAGTCTTTCCATATTTTTTCGATCAGTTTCGCAGCATCCTTGTTATTTTCTACACAGCCTTCCATAAATTTCGGATTGGCCAGACAGCCTTCCTTGAATTTTACTTTCAGTTTGTCCATCATGTAAATCAGCTTCTTACCCATCGCCTTACGAAGCGAATCGGAGTCGCCACGGGTAAAACCTGCCAATGCCCTCGACTGTAACATCACCTGTTCCTGATAAACCGTAATTCCGTAGGTATCTTTCAGGTAAGGTTCCATCAAAGGGTGGTCGTATTCAATTTTTTCCTGACCGTGTTTTCGCTTGATAAACGATGGAATATACTCCATCGGACCCGGACGGTAGAGCGCGTTCATGGCCACCAAATCTTCAAAACGGTTGGGTTTCAGGTTGCGCAAATG
>DAITNH010000400.1:0-3686 GCA_036834745.1 Prolixibacteraceae bacterium | reverse complement strand
TTTGTTGCAATTTATTTTGCGTAGCTGATGGCACGCATTTCGCGGATCACGGTAATTTTTATTTGTCCCGGATAAGTCATTTCGTCCTGAATGCGTTTTGCAATATCGAACGACAATTGTTCTGAATCCTTGTCGCTGATTTTATCGCTACCGACAATCACCCTCAGTTCGCGGCCTGCCTGAATGGCATAAGTTTTTAGCACTCCCGGATATGAAAGGGCAAGGTCTTCAAGGGTTTTCAAACGTTTGATATATGATTCAACCACTTCGCGGCGGGCGCCAGGGCGTGCACCTGAAATGGCATCACAAACCTGAACGATCGGAGAAAGCAAGCTGGTCATTTCCACTTCGTCGTGGTGGGCTCCAATGGCATTGCAAATATCCGGTTTCTCTTTGAAGCGTTCAGCCAACTTCATACCCAATACTGCGTGTGGTAATTCCGGTTCATCATCGGGCACTTTCCCAATATCATGAAGCAATCCGGCACGCTTGGCAGCCTTGGCATTCAAACCCAATTCTGTGGCCATTATGGCGCAAAGATTCGCTACTTCGCGTGAGTGCTGCAACAAATTCTGGCCATACGACGAACGATATTTCATTTTACCGATCATGCGAATTAATTCAGGATGTAAACCGTGAACACCCAAATCGATGGTGGTACGTTTCCCTGTTTCAATAATTTCTTCTTCAACCTGTTTGCGTACTTTTTCAACAACTTCTTCGATGCGTGCCGGATGAATACGGCCATCGGTTACCAATTGATGCAGCGCCAGACGTGCAATTTCGCGGCGTACGGGATCAAATCCTGAAAGTACAATAGCTTCCGGAGTATCGTCAACAATAATTTCAACTCCGGTAGCAGCTTCGAGCGCACGGATATTACGTCCTTCGCGGCCAATGATGCGGCCTTTTATTTCATCACTTTCGATGTGGAAAATGGTCACTGAATTTTCGATGGCGGTTTCGGTAGCAACACGCTGAATGGTCTTAACCACCACTTTCTTGGCTTCTTTGTTGGCCGAAAGTTTGGCTTCTTCCATGATCTCATTGATGTACGACATGGCCTCTGTTTTGGCTTCGTTCTTCAACGAATCAACCAGTTGGGTTTTGGCCTCTTCAGCCGATAAACCCGACAATACTTCAAGTTTTTCAACCTGCTGTTTGTGCAAAGCTTCCACTTCGTGCTCACGCTTTTCAAGCAGTTCAAGCTGATTGTTAAGGTTTTCACGGATAACATCCACCTCGTGTTTTGAAGTTTCAAAGTCCTTAATATTACGATTAAGTTCCTCTCTACGTTGGTTAATTCCGGTTTCCCGTTGTTTCAGTTTTGCCTCGAAGTTATTGACCTTGATATTCTTCTCATTGATGTATTCCTCATGATCGGATTTCAATTGAAGAAATTTCTCCTTGGCCTGAAGAATTTTATCTTTTTTAATTACTTCACCTTCCGCTTCCGCTTCGGTAACAATTTTCTGTTTTTTACTGTGAAGAGCCTTATCCCACATAAAATAGGAAAGTATCCCTCCACCTAAAAAGCCTGATATGGCATATATAATCTCCATTTGTTATTAAATTAAACTTGTTTACACTAAATAAATAAACCCGCATTTTCAACCTAAAAATCAGGAATGCAAAGAGAACTCCTGAATTAAGATATAAAATGCGGGTTTCGTATATATGATAAAATTTTATTCCTTCAACGACAGATAATCACTTAATTCTTCATCCAGTTTTTTCAACTCGTCAAACAATGGAGAACGGTCAACTTTTTCTTCAAGATCAATCGTTTTTAACGCAAACTGAAAAGCAGTCATTGCTAAAAAGTCCTGCGTGCTGCTACCTGAATACTTTTGTCGATACTGAAGAATTATATCATTTATTATTTTGGCAGCTTTCCGGTATTTTTCCTCTTCGTCCCTGTCCACCTTCAACGGATATTCACGTCCGTCAATTTTGATCTTTATAGAAAGCTTGTCTGTCATTTATTTTTGTATTACTTGTTTAAAAGAGCAATACATTTATCAATTTCCCGCACTAATTTTTGTATCCTGTTTTTTGCATCCTTGTTATCATCGTCTGATGCAACCAACATTTTAGCCAATTTCACATTTTCATATTTCTGTTCAAGCAAACTATTTTCCTGACGAAGATGATTGATCGTTTCTTCAAGACTTTCAATTTTTCCACGTAACTGGTCTTTTTCCTGTTTAAGATTTTCGTGTTTAGCAATCATTTGCTTCACTTTAAGCTTAAACTCTAACAGTAGGTTTTTCTCCGGATCAGTCATCTTTTTTCACTTTCATCGACAAAATTAACATTTTTGACCAATACATGAAATTTGCGACCGATTATTTCGTTTTTAGCGAAACTTACCATTTGACAGTTGTAATGAATAAGTTTTATATTTTCGCAGACCAAATAAATCAGGATGAAACGACTTTTTAAAATTATACTTTTTCTGATCACAGGAATCTCTGTTAACGCCCAACCTTTGGATAAACCTGATCCGAATTATTATGAGGCGCCAATGAAAATCCCATTTCTGCTCTCCGGAAATTTCGCCGAATTGAGAACCAACCATTTCCACGGTGGTATAGACATAAAAACGCAGGGTAAAACAGGATTACCTGTTTATGCTGCTGCGGAAGGAAAAATTGAGCGAATTGTTATTTCTCCCTCAGGATACGGCAATGCATTGTATATCGGGCATCCGAACGGTACAACTACCCTATACGGCCACCTCCAGAGTTTTGCACCTCAGATTGAAAATTACATCCGGAAAATTCAGTACGAAAAAGAAACTTTTGCCATCGACCATTCGATTCCTGCTGATACCTTGAAAGTAAAAAAAGGAGAACAAATTGCAAAAAGTGGTAATTCGGGCAGTTCAGGTGGGCCACATCTCCATTTCGAAGTAAGACAAGTAAAAGAGCAAACAATCATGATGAATCCTCTGCTTTTTAATATGCCGGTAAAAGACAAAACCAAGCCAGTTATTCAGGCGTTGATGGTTTATCCGGTTTCCGACGATGCAGGCGTTTCAGGAAAACAACTACCGCAACGATTCGAAACGATACTGAATGGAAATGCATACCAGCTAAAAGCCAATCAATCAATTCCTGTTTGGGGAAAAATTGGTTTTGGCTTGCAGGCAGTCGATAAACTTGATGGCAGCGTCAACAATTGCGGCATTTACAGTTTGAAACTTAGCATTGACGATGAATTGGTTTATTCATTTACCATGGACGATTTTGCCATCGAAGAGTCGAAGTACATCAATTCGCACATGGATTACGAACAGGCCATTCGTTCGAACCGCAAGTTGTACCGCACCTTGATTGAACCGGGCAACAAATTGAATATCTACGACAAAAATGAAAAAGGCGGGATATTTAAAGCTACCGATGGGAAACTTCATCAGATAAAATATGAAATTACCGATGTAAACGGGAATTCCACTTCACTTTCTTTCAAAATTCAATCGCGTGAAGCAACCTTTTCCAGGCCTGAACCCAAAGGGGAACAATTCAAATTCAACCGCAACAACCATATCAGGAACGATGACATAGAATTTACTGTTCCTGAAGGAGCTTTGTACAATGATGTGGATTTTCTTTTTGAAAAGAAACCAGCCACTCAGAAATTTTATTCACCGGTGTTTAAATTGCACAACGCATACACTCCCC
>DAITNH010000399.1:0-3707 GCA_036834745.1 Prolixibacteraceae bacterium | reverse complement strand
AAAGGAAATCCGGTTTGGAATTATCCCTATCCTAAAGAAGGTGATACCGACCTCTACTGGAAAGTGAAAGATCCTTATGTCCAGGAACATATTAACCTGGTTACTGCGATAAGGTCAGGAAAACAAATTAGTGATGCAGAAGCTCAGATTAATTCAACGCTGATTACAATAATGGGGCGTATATCGGCCTATACCGGAAAAGATGTAACCTGGGAGGAGATGCTGAATTCCGACATTTACCTCGGACCTAAGACGTATGTGATGGGCCCTGTTCCTAATATTCCTGAAACGCCACCGGTTATAGGTGTAGAAGCAAAATCAGTATAAACCATCCCATAATTTCAGAACGAATGCTTAATTTATAAAAGTATGAACAGGCGACAATTTGCAAAGAATACCCTAATGGCATCAGCCATGATCTCAGCATCTTCAATCCCCGGTTTCTCAAACATCATTGCACCTCCAACCCGGAGTCTGAAGAAAGGGATCATGTGGGGAAATATTGGAGTTGGGCAGACAATCCTGGAAAAATTTCAGGCTGCAAAACTGGCCGGTTTTGACGGAGTCGAACCCTTGAGCCATCTAAACAGGGAAGAAGTATTAGCAGCTCGTGATACAACCGGATTAATTATCCCCAGCGTATGCAATGCCATGCATTGGAAATATCTTTTGTCAGATCCCGATCCAAAGGTGCGTGAAGAGGGTGTTACTGCACTTAAGGTAAGCCTCGAAGATGCCAAAGCTTATGGCGCTGACACAGTCCTTCTTGTTCCTGGCCGGGTAAGCGATACGGTTAGTTATGATGATTGCTGGAAAAGATCCGTTGAGGAGATAAAAAAGGTAATCCCGTTAGCTGAACAACTGAACGTAAAAATAGCGATTGAGAATGTCTGGAATAATTTCCTGCTCAGCCCCATGGAAGCAGCCTCTTATGTCGATCAGTTTCAAAGCAAGAGCATAGGTTTCTATTTTGATTGCGGTAACATCCTTGTTTATGGTTGGCCCGAGCAATGGATAAAAATACTCGGCCCGCGAATTGCCAAAGTGCACATCAAGGAGTTCAGTCGCAAAATTGCTGACAAGCAAGGCAAAGGCGCCGGATTTGGAGTCAAACTAATGGAAGGCGATGTAAACTGGCCTGCTGTCATGAAAGCATTGGACGACATCGGATACAATGGCTGGACAACTATTGAGCAACCGGCGGGCAATACTCCCGAAGGATTAAAAGACCTTTGCGACAGGCTAATAAAAATACACTCCGCTTAACCATCAGCTAAAAAATATTTGATTTTCCTTTATGATCAGAAAAAACAAACTCCCTAAATTTTCGTGGCTACTGTTTATTTCAGGATTGGTTGTTTGTGTAATAGTGTTGGTTGCCGGTAAAAAAACAATCGATTATACATCAACCGATAATTATTGTCAATCGTGCCATATCCACCCTCTGGCTGATAATTCCTGGAAAAGATCTACTCATTTTTTCAACAAAAGCGGGGTGAAGGTTCATTGCGTTGAATGCCACCTGCCGCCCAAAAATGACAACAGTTATCTCATTGAAAAGGCCAAAACAGGGATAAAAGATTTGTATGGTTATTATTTCAAAGATAGTGCATCCTTTAACTGGGAGCATAAAAAGACACTCGAATATGCCGTGAATATCGTGTATAACGAATCTTGCCTGAAATGTCATCAGAACCTCTATTCCAAAGGACTTTCACCTGATGGGGAAACAGCTCATCTCTATTATGAAAATAATGCAACAAAACTTGACATTCAATGCATTAACTGCCATCTGGATGTGGGGCATTACAATCCTGACTATGTGCACGGTAAAATGACCGGCATTCCGAAAATAAAGTCTTCTGCTAAAGATTTGTTCAAAGAACCGGCAAAGGTGACTTCATTTGGAAATTTCACAGAACAGATTCCAAATACCTCAATCTCTTTCAATATGATTGCCGTTAAGGGCGGAATCTTTAAAATGGGCAGCCCCGATAAGGAATCCTTTCATAAAACAGATGAGGAGCCGGTTCGTAATGTTACTGTTTCTCCCTTTTTTATGGGCGAGATTGAAGTTACGTGGGACGAATACTGGACTTTCTTTGCGGCTACAATGTCAGAAGGAAGGATGGATCCGGATAAAGTCAGGGAACACAATGCCGGTAAACCCGATGCAATTTCAGGCCCGACGCCTCCGTTCGGAATACCTGATCAGGGATGGGGCGGTGGTAATCGTCCTGCAATCACCATGACTTACTACGCTGCAACAACATATTGCCAATGGCTGTCGAAAGTCACTGGCAAGAATTAC
Organism: Prolixibacteraceae bacterium; assembly: GCA_036834745.1. Classification (GTDB taxonomy): domain Bacteria; phylum Bacteroidota; class Bacteroidia; order Bacteroidales; family Prolixibacteraceae; genus Aquipluma. Next base: position 1,396 of record DAITNH010000399.1, on the reverse strand, counting down.
AGGTTGCCAACTGAAGCTGAATGGGAGTTTGCCTGCAGAGCCGGCACAGAGGCCCCTTACTTCTTTGATGGAGACCCCAAACGCCTTTCCCGGAAAAAGCCGGGAAGTAAAATTTCAGCAGCAGATACCGCACAGATAAACAGATATGTGGTATATTCCTTGAACTCATCAAGCAAAACACAGGAACCTTCCTATGTTAAACCTAATCCTTTTGGACTTAAGAACATGCAGGGTAATGTGATGGAATTTTGTTCCGACTGGTATGCTGCTGATGCCTATTCTAAAACATCCGTTGATGTCATAAATCCCAAAGGCCCTGAAGAGGGCGTGGAACATGTGGTAAGAGGTGGAAACTATTATTCCGTTGCAAAAGACCTGAGATCGGCCAGCAGGGACTTTACAAAAACAACAGATTGGTTAAAAACAGATCCTCAGCAACCTAAAAGCATTTGGTGGTATTCAGATTTTAAGGGGATTGGTTTCAGGGTGATCTGCGAACCGGATAGTTCGATTATGATTACATCTAAATAACCAATTCGTATGCAAATATTTCCAGGCCGTTTGTTTCTACGTTATTTAAGTATTCTTCGACGATTGCTGGAACCCAACCTACACAGCAGGCAAACAACCCGATCCAAAACCGGGAGTCCACAACTCCGGATGGGTACGCGATCCGGGCGACCTGATTTTTCAGGATTCAACTTTAATGAATGTGCTTGAATTGTATGTGAAAGATGTGCTGACAACTTTCAAAGACGACGAGCGCATTGCCATCTGGGATTTGTACAGCGAACCCGGTAATAGCAGCTAACTGATAATGATGTTTCCCCAAAGAATCAATACGTTCGAAACCATAAAAATTTGCACCTCGTTTTTTCAATATTGAATCGTCCATAAGTCTAATTTTAAATTGAACCTAATAAATTTTTCTATTCCGTTGAATAAAATCTATGAGAATTTTCGGCCAACTGACCGGCCATACTGACCTGCAGCGGGTACTCGGGGCTAATTTTCTGCTGAAGTCTTGCCCGGTAGCTTGTTTTTTGAACAGAGAATAGACCAAAATCCCATTATCCTTTTCCGGTAATGGGATTTTTTATGCCCGGGATTTCGGCGTGATCATTCGCTGAAGTGCGTCAACTAATTATGCATGTCAGTCTTTAAGTTTGCTTTTTACTTCAAAGACAAACGACATGTATAACGAGAAAAAATTCCGGACCATCTATGATGAGTTTATGGGCTCTGGGTTGACCATCCGTGATTTTTGTGCAAATCAACATATGAACGAGGCCAAGTTCTACTATTGGCAGAACAAACTTAAAGGACAGCTGCCTCCTAAAAGTGGATTCGTTCCAGTGGTTTTTGAGAACGGACAACGAGCCCGGTCATCTCGGAT
>DAITNH010000398.1:0-3708 GCA_036834745.1 Prolixibacteraceae bacterium | reverse complement strand
GGATCATTGGTCCAAATCGCTTTTTCGATCGGCCATAAAATCATGTGCGATTTGGTGGTTTTGTCCAAAACTCCATAATTATGACTTGTGCTTTTAAAAACCAATGGATCGGAGCCGTATTTCATTCTACGTAAATCGTACCATGATTTACCTTCAAAGACAAACTCTTTCCTTCTTTCTGAAAAGATAGCCAATTCGTTATTGTCTTTGGTTGAATTGACAAAAGGAGTTGGATCGACACCCGGGGCAAATGCACGGTCGCGAATTTGCTTGATATAGCTGGAAGGATCGCCTCCTTCAGCATTGGCAATTTCTGCCAGCATCAGCTGTCTGTCGGCTTCGCGGTAAATTGGCCAATCGCTGGTGAAATAGCGTTTGTTCGCGCTAATCGTACCCAGAAATTTAACCAATGCGGTATTTCTAACATCAACTTTATAAGGAGTTTTGGTTACTTTGTAATAATCATAGAAAGTAACATCTCTTCTTTTATCGGCAACATTGTAAGCTTTAAACAACTCGAAAGTATAACCGTACCGTTGGATGATCTGTTGTGAATTTGGAGCTGCAATTACCAACGGATCGACGAGCAGTGCACCACTTGCCAGTGAATCTTTGTAGTGCAGGTTGTCGAAATTGAATGTTGAATAAGTGTATGCTGCAACACCCCCCATTTCGGCTTCACCAACCAGGTAGCGGATATTCAAAATAATTTCAGAATTATCCTTTTGGTTATAGGCGAATACATTGGCAAAAGTTGTCTGCAGCGAAGTTCCTGTAATGGCATTCAGCGCTGATTTTGCTTCCGCCAAATCGGCGGTTGCACCATATACTTTTGCCGACCACAAATAAACTTCGCCTTTCAGCATCAGCGTGGCTTTCGGACTCCACTGGCTTTTACCAGACGGACTGGCCAAAGCGCCAAATGCAGTTACTGATTTAGTAATATCAGCCTTAATTGCTGCCAAAGTTTCAGTTTCGGTGGCTCTGGCCTTGCGTAAAAGTACCGGATCGGTATTTCCGTTCAATACTTCGGGTTCAAGACGAAGAGGTACACCTCCGTAGGTGCGTAGCAAATGGAAATAATAGAAAGCTCTCAATCCATAAGCCTGACCTAAAAGATAGTTCTTCTTATCGGCCGTCAGGAATGTTGCAGCTTCTGTCTTTTGGATAAAAAGATTCAGTTGTAAAATCGGACCGTAAAATCCGGCCCATGATCCAATTCCTGCTGAATTTTCGTCGATGCGCTGCTCGATAATCTGCAACTCATTCAATGATGTATTCTGGCGATCGACATTGCTGTAAATACCTGAACGCATTTCTCCCAACCGGACAAACATAAACTGATTGTCCCGGAGTTGCTTGTGGATACCCACCATAAAGTTGGAAACCTGTGATTCATTCTGCCAGAAGTTTCCATCACCAAAATAATCTACCGGAGCAAGATCAAGTGTATCCTCGCACGAGGCGGCAGTAAGTGTTATAATTACCGCAAATATTAAATATTTTATGTTTTTCATAATCCTTTATTTAGAATATTGTAATTTTTAATTAAAATGTAATATCAGCACCAAGGATCAATTGTGTTGGTATAATGTATGCACCATTTTGATTTCCGGTACGCTCAGGGAAATTCAGCATTTTATTGGTTAAATATCCAAGATTTTGACCCGTTGCTGTTAATACCAGACCTCCAATTTTAACTTTTTTCAATAGTTCTGTTGGAACGCTGTAACTTAATGATACTTCGCGGAATGAAAGGTAATCCGATTTCTTCCAGAACATGCTGCTCGGCCTGTCGTAGTTTTTTGTATTCAATTGATCGGCCCATTGATATCTTGGAAGAGATGCATTTGGGTTATCAACTGTCCAGGTGTCGTAAACAGCTGTTGTTGGGGCAAATTCTCCCTGGGCACAGCTCAAAGCCCACAAATGCATCATATCCTGTTGAATATGTCCGATACCAAAATCGACACGGGCAGCGAATGTAAACCGCTTATAGCTTAAAGTCGTCGTAAAACCTCCCGTTAATCGCGGAATTTCACGTCCAAGCTTAGTCATATCCCTGGTATCGATGGTATCGTTCTGGTCAATATCTTTCCACATTACATCGCCCATTTGGGTAGGGATCCAACCTTTGGCCAAATTAAGGCCTTTTTCTGTCATAATTTTTTGGCTGGCAACCCGTTTCCCGGCGCTGGCATTGTACCACGACTGGCCGGCAGCAAGGTCAACCTTGTTATAATTGGCTAAATCTTCAGCATTCCTGATGATGCCTTCGCTAACAAATCCATAAACGCTTCCCCATTCCTGTCCTTCCTGCAAACCACCAACCCAAACAGTTTTCTTTGTTGCCGGATCGTAAATCTGCTGACCACCTTGCCGGTTGTTTTCGTTTCCGTTGAAAGGAAGTGTGAGAACCGTGTTTTTATTCCAGGAAGCGTTTCCGCTAACTTGCCATTTGAAATCTTTTTTCTGGATAATTTTTGCGGTTACTTCAATCTCGAACCCGGTATTCTTCATGCTACCATTGTTGGTGCGAACACTTGAAATACCCGATGAAGTAGGCAGTAAAACACTGGCTATTTTGTCAGTAGTAATTCTGTTGTAGAAAGCCATCGAGGTATAAATTCTGTTTTCGAAGAAGCCAATATCGGCCCCTACCTCAACAGTATTGGTTTTCTCCCATTTCAGGTTAGGATTTGCAATACCACTCTGTAAAAATCCGATGGTTCCGTTATAGGCAGTTTGTGAACCATACGAACCTTGTAATTCATAGGTACCGATTCCGCCAACGTTGCCATTTTTACCCCAACTGGTTCTCATTTTCAGATAGGAAAGCCATTTTTGCGACGACTTCATGAAATCTTCTTTTGTAACAAGCCATCCGGCAGAAAAGGCAGGGAATACGCCATATTGATTGTCGCCGATTAATCTTGAATAACCGTCTCTCCTTACCGTAAATGCCAGGAGATATTTTTCGTCATAATCGTAATTCAAACGACCAAACTGTGACAGAATTCTTTCGTTGACATGCCATGAATCTGTTGATCTGGTTTGTTGTTCAGCGTTATTCAATGTCAGGCCCAAATCTCTGAAATCGTCGGTTGGGGCGCCTGAACCTGAAGCTGATACTCCATAGTTATATGCATCGTAAAATTCAAAACCAGCCATGGCTGAAACACTATGCTTTTCCATGAATTTTGTCTGATAATTCGCGATAGCATTATAAGTTTGCCGAATGTTGCGGTCAAAATAAGCTGAAGATGATCTGGTTCTGTTCCAGCCGGTGTTTGCATTGGTACGACTCAGCACACCTGTGCGGAAATCTTTATTGAAAGATTCAATAAAAGATTCATCATACATTACAATTCCGGTAGCTTTCACATATAAGCCTTTCGTGATATCAACCTTAAAGGCCTGATTCAGGGTAAATTTATCGGATTGATTACCCCTGAAATATTTATCGACATTGTACGCCGGATTACCGTCACTGTTGTCGCGGCCAAGCAGCAATTCACCATTTGCATTGGTACCACGCATGGTTGGAGGAGCCGAAAGCATACGTGCCCAATAGTTTGTTTCGCCATTTTGCAGCGATTCGTTTTTCCATTTGGCCATTGCAAACTGAACTCCACTTTCGGAGGTTAACCAGTCTTTAATTTTGTAGTCGCCGTTAAATGCGAAATTGAGCCTTTTATAAAAGGTTTC
>DAITNH010000397.1:0-3743 GCA_036834745.1 Prolixibacteraceae bacterium | reverse complement strand
TACAGCTTTTGTTTCAGTGGAAGCATTTTTCACTTTTTCAAGATATATTTTTTTACATGAATGACTTATTAGATTCCCGCTCCGTCGCTGTAATCTAATTCTTTGGCTTTGAACTGAACAAGTTTACTATTTGGCGGCAAACTATTGGTAACCCAAACGTTTCCACCAATTACTGAATTTGCGCCAATGCGTATGCGACCCAAAATGGTAGCCTGTGCATAAATGATCACGTTGTCTTCCACAATTGGATGGCGTGGAATACCTTTGATAGGATTACCGTCTTCGTCCAGAGGAAAACTTTTTGCCCCGAGCGTAACTCCCTGATAAAGTTTAACATTTTTACCGATGATTGTTGTTGAGCCGATCACAACACCGGTACCGTGATCAATCGTGAACGATTCGCCGATTTGCGCTCCCGGATGAATGTCTATACCGGTTTCGGAATGGCCCATTTCGGAAATTATGCGCGGAATAAGCGGAACACCCAGATTTAATAACTGATGACCAACCCGGTGATTGCTGATTGCCCTGATGGCAGGATAACAGTATATAACTTCACTCCGGTTATTTGCCGCAGGATCTCCCAGATAAGCCGCTTCAACATCGGTTATCAGCAGCCTCCGGATTTCAGGAAGAAATGAAATAAAGTCGGAAGCAATCCCCTGAGCAAATCTCGAACGTTCCTGCATGTCAACCTGTTCGGGGTTGGCGCAGGTGAAACACAATCCGGCCAGTATCTGTTCCGACAACAATTCGAACAATTCGTCGATGTTTACACCTACGTAATGTTTGATTGTATTTGCCCGCAGACTGGTATTTCCGAAGTATCCGGGAAACAAAATCTCACGGATCAACCCAACAATTTTGCCGAGTTTTTCAATCGAAGGCAAAGGTTCGCCCATGCGGTGTTCGTGGCAAACCATGTTGTATGATTTAGGATCGGCCAGTTGCTCAACTGCACGGCTCATTTTATGTTCGAAATTCTTTTCTGAATTCATTTCTCAAGGATATTTAATTATTGGCAAAAATCACACTTTTGAAAGTGATATCAAACTAAAAGGCTGAAAGTTTCACAACGACAGACAATTATTATTGATCGCATCAATTGCTGATTGCAGACGTACTTCCCCACTCCCACCGATTTCAACGTAATTAAAACCATATTGGTTCAGTTCGTTTCGGTATTGTTCGAACAGTTTCAGACGGTTTTCGCCTCCGTTTTCGCGAACAGCATCAGGTTCCCATGGCAAATCGGGCCGGCATAACAGGAACAAATCAATCGGACATTCGCGAATTTTGACTTCCAGCCACTCCGGAGTCCGACCGAAAACCCAGTTGAACCAGACTTTGGTAATAATGAGCCATGTGTCGAAGAAAAACATTTGTTCTGAACCTGATTTTGATAACTGGTACTGTTCAATTTGGGCATTGGCAATTGCTTCAACATCGTTAAAGGTATAGTGATGAGGAAGTTTTTCCACATATTCACGGGCAAATTCAGGAATGTAACGGCCATTGTACAATTCGGCCAGTTGTTTTGCCAATGTGGTTTTTCCGGTCGATTCGGGACCGGTAATGACTATTCGTATCGGATTATTTAGTGAGTTCATGTATTTGTGCAAGTGTGCAAAAGTACAGAAGAAGATGAGAAAACCAACCTACGCCTTTTCCGCCACAATCTCTTTCTTCCATTCGATGTAGCCGACAACTGCCATTACTGTGTAAACAGCAAACAGTATAACGGTAGGATAAAGCTCCTTGTACAAAAACAGCCCGATGGAGAATGCATCCACAAAAATCCATACCAGCCAATGTTCGAGTATTTTTCGGGCAAGCATCCAGGTGGCAACAATGCTGAGCGAAGTTGCCAGCGAATCGGCCACCGGAACGGTCGAATCGGTATAATTATCCAGAATTAACCACATCAGGATAAAAAGAATGAAACTTATGATGGCAAGTAAAATACCCAGGCGCAAATTTAAGCGGCTCACTTTTAAAGGTTCCGATTTGGTTGCCGAATTTCCCCATATCCATTCATACCAGCCATAAATACTGATGACCACATAATACATTTGCAGTCCCATGTCAGCATAAAGCTTCGAGGTAAAAAACACCCATACATAAAGTGCGGATGTCAGCAATCCTACCGGCCAGGTGAGAATGTTCTGACGTATCGAGAAGAAAACATAGACAATACCTAAAATGGCTCCCAGGAGCTCAATGTAATTTCCTGAAAGCCATTTGATTGTTAGTTCCATAACAGATAAAACTATTTTCCTGATAATATCTTCTCGTAAGCACCTCTTTGACTGATGACTTCAACCGCCTTCGTAATGGTTTCGTCTTCAGCATTCATGATTTGAAAATAATGGCTCATCGAGAAAAGATCGCGGGCTATCAGGCCTTTCATTTGGCGTTTCATGAGTGGACGGGCAAATTCGGCACTCTTTTCCTCCTTTTGAACCCCTTCCTTTTCACCGGCATCCATAATTTTGTTGACCATTGCATCGGTCACTTCAAACTTATCAACGTATGTTTTGAAATCGGAATACTTTTGTTTGAAGCCTTCGCGACTTTCGTCCATTATATCGAGAACTCCGGTGTAAACGACATTCTTGCGCAGCAGGTTGTTGTAATAAGCGTAATACTTTGAAGTGTCGAGCGGGATAAATAAATCGGGCATCACACCTCCACCTCCGTAAACAGTACGTTTGCTGACCTTGGTCGAAAACATCAGCGCCTCGTTCTGGATAATGCTGTCTTTTGTGAACAACTCACCATGCTCAATTCGTCTCATGTAATCTTTTTGGTATTCATCAGCGCCTTCTTCATAAGGTTTCTGAATGTTCCTGCCACTCGGAGTATAATAATGAGCTGTAGTCAGCCGTATCATTGAACCATCGGTGAGTGGAAACGGCTGTTGTACCAAACCTTTGCCGAACGAACGCCGTCCGATAAGTACGCCGCGATCCCAATCCTGAATGGCACCAGCAACAATTTCGCTGGCCGAAGCCGAACCTTCATCAATCAGCACAATCAGCTTACCCTGTTCCAGTTCACCGAGTGCTGTTGCATTGTATTCCTTTTTGTCGGTATGTTTTCCCTGCGTATAGACAATCAGTTTGTAGGCAGTAAGAAACTGATCGGCCAACTCGGTGGCTGCTGTCAGATATCCGCCGCCATTGCCGCGTAAATCGAGCACCAAATTGTTCAACTTTGCACCTGCCTTTAACGCTTGAATTGCCTCCAGAAACTCGCTGGTAGTAGTTGCTGAAAATTTGTTCAGCTTGATGTAACCCGTATTTTCATTGATCATGTATGAAGCATCAAGGCTGTTGATCGGAATTTTATCGCGGATAACCAGAAAATCGAGCAGACTTACCTCCCCTTTGCGTTTCACTTTCAATTCGACCTTGGTGCCTTTTTTACCACGCAGATAATCATATACGTCGGTGTTTTTCAGGCCAACACTGGCAATATTTTTTGAATCGACCGCCACAATGCGGTCACCGGCCCTGATCCCGACTTTTTCGGAAGGACCGCCCGGCACTGTAGTTACCACCATCAAGGTATCGCGGTAAACGTTGAACGAAATGCCCACGCCTTCGAAGTTTCCCTGAAGCGGTTCGTTCATTTTTTCCACTTCTTCTTTTGATATGTAAACAGAGTGAGGATCGAGACCACGAAGTACCTCAACGATTGCTTTATCTGTTAAATCATCAACATTGGTAGTGTCAACATAA
>DAITNH010000396.1:0-3747 GCA_036834745.1 Prolixibacteraceae bacterium | reverse complement strand
CGTTCTTCAGGAAATCAAGTTCTGTTTCGCGGCAATCAAGCGCATAAAATTGAACCTGCGAACTGTTCAGCAAATCTTTGATGCTGTAAATGGAAACCTGCGGGTATTTGGGCGAAAACCGGAACGATTTCCAGCCATCGACCACATACGTTCCCAAACCAACTGCCGCAACAGCAAAGCCTTCTTCCGGTTTCATATTGGCCACCGGATAATAATTGTACGATTGGGCAACGCCGCTAATGTGCGGATAGTAATAATCGCCGTATTGATTGCCAACCAGTTCCTGAAGGATGACAGCCATTTTTTCCTCTTCAATCTTGTGATGGATGACAGAGAAATAATTTCGTGCTTTTTCTGAAAAGGTGGATACAAAAACCAGTTTAATGGCGGTGGAAAGACGTTCGAGTAACTGACGTTTATTCGTTTTGCTGTTTGGAACAATGTAGGTGTCAAATACCCCGGCAAATGGTTGTGTAATAGAATCTTCAGACGAACTTGATGACCTCACCGCAATGGGTTTATCAATCTGCGAAGTAAAAACTTTCAGCTTTTTCAGGAGCGAAATTGACAAATGTGCCTCAACAAACAGCGTTCTCAACTCGGTGTAGGAAATATCAGGATCGATGATTTTGTCGAAAAGTTTGTTTTTCTGGATGAAATGCTGAAATTCATTCGAGCCGATTATGACGGTTATGGGCGCAAGAATATTAATCTGATTGGCCAAAGTCGGGAATTCGAGGTTGTAAATCAGCGTATTGATAAATGCCAGTCCACGTCCTTTTCCGCCAAGCGAACCGCCTGAAAAGGAAACAATGTTTTTTTCGTCAAGTACAGAAGTTTCATCGAAAGAAAGGATTTTGCCTTTTTTCTTTTCTTCCCTGTATTGTTTGATGGTATCCAGGAAAAATTGCCTCGTCTCGTCCATGTCTTTAAACACGCTGATCGACACCGGGTTGAGTGTTTTTGCCAGTTGAATTTCACCGCGAGCCATCAGCCACAACGAAAACTGGTTTTCGGAAGCGTGAAGGTACAACGATTCGTCGGGCACTTCCTGAAGCAGCGTTTCGAACTCGCGCAACGATTTTGCCACCCCAACTTTGTTTCCTTCCTTGTCGCGGAAAACAAAATTACCAAAACCCAAATAGCTGGTCAGGTAGTGTTTAAGGTCGTTCAACAGTGTTTCCGAATTTTTGTTTATGAACGTAACTTCAAGTTCATTTGCAATTATCTCGTTTCTGTTTTCCGACGATTGCAAAATAATCGGGAGCTTGGAAATGTGCGATTTAACGTATTTGATAAATTTTACACCCGCATTTTTGTCTAGTTTTCCAACCCTGTCGAATTCAACATCCGAAATCACACACAGCAAAAAGTCTTTGTACTTGTTGAAAATAGAAATTGCTTCCTCATAATTTCGGGCGTGCAGTATTTTCGGCCTCGAACGCATTTTACAAATCTTGTCGAGTTCGTTCTTTTCCACTTCAGGCAACAATTGCTGCACCTGACCAAAAACGATGTCGTACAATATTTGCAGGTATTTTGAATAATAAAGCGGCGAATCCTCTATCAGTAAAATTACCCTGACAAGTCCAATTTTTGTATCGTTCTCGACGTTCACTTTGTCTTCGGTCGATTTTACGATGGCAAACAGAATCAGCGAATCGCCGTTCCAGACAAAAAGTTTATCGACCGACCGGATGGTTGGAACCAACTCCTCAAAATATTTAATGTCGCTTTTGTTGTTCAGCAACAAATAAATAGGCAGCGATTCATTTCTGGCCCTGATTTGTTCGCTCAAATGGACAGGCGCTTCGCGATCCATTCCGGCCATCAGAATGACCAGATCGAAATGAGTAGTTTCCATCAACATCAGCGCTTCCTCGTCAGAAGAAACCCCGGTAATTCTGGGAACCGAAAAAAGGCTGTACTGGTAGGCTTCGCCCATGAATTTCTCGAAAAACGAGTCTTCGCTTTCGAGGGTAAAAGCATCGTACAAGGTGGCCACGAATAAAATATGCTTGACCTTGTACTTCATCATGTCGAGATAAATGTACTTGTCGATCGACTGTTGGTTGAAGTACAACTGGAGCGGTTTCTTGTTCTTTATCAGTGAATTGCGGAACTCTTCCGGTGGATGAATCACTTGACTTGGGACGCCTTTCCTGTGTATTATTTCACGACCTTTGTAATTATTGAGGTAGCCGCTGATCAGTTTTCCGATGTTAATCAGCAAATTACGTTCTTCATGAAGAAACAGCTTTTCATCTTCACTGTGTACTTTTTTCAGGTAAAAAATTTCGATCGTTCCTTTTTTATTGTCGATGCTTACAAAATTCTCTTTCTGCACCCATTCTGTTTCCTTAAAGTTTTCGCTGGTGTACGATTTGCCTTCAAAGCTGATACGGGCGACCGCGTATTTAGGATATTGCCACGATTTGGGAAGGAGATTGCATATTTCCTGCAAGGTTTCATCAGCCGGTTTGCCCTCTTCAATGATCAATGATGTCAGGTTAATGGCTTTTAGTTCTTTTAAACGTTCCGTATTTTCACGCTGCAACTTGTTGAAAATATCGCGGGTGGCCGAACCTGCAATCAGGTTCGACAGGTTAATCAGCATGTTTCGCTCTTCTTTCAGGAACGGACCTTCGTCGGCGTCGGGGAATTCCATCAGATAATAAACTTCGATCGTTCCCTTTTCCTTTCCCGGAGCTTCAAAACTTTGAACAATTTTCCACGGGGTTTCCTTAAACCCAGGGCTCAAAAAAATCTTTTTATTGTAATTAATCCGCGCGACCGTATATTCGGGATATTGCAGTGATTCGGGCAGGATTGAACAAATGACCTGAAGCGACTCTTTCAGCGATTTACCGTTTTGCAGTATTTCAGAAGTTTTGTTGATTCCCTTTATTTCCTTCAGTCGCTCGGTGTTCCTGATGAGCAGTTCCTGCAAAGCCTTCTTCGATGCTGTTCCTGAAATAAGGGCTGAAAGATTGTCAATCAGGCTGCGCTCTTCGATTAAAAAAGGCCCTTCTCCGGCCTCCGGAAATTTCTTCAGGTAATAAATTTGAATGGCGCCTTTGTTATCATCGGGCGTATCAAATGTTTGCTCCAATTTCCAGGGTGTTTCCCGGAAGTTTGGGCTGTTGAAATTTCGTTCTCCATATTTAATACGGGCTACGGTGTGCCCCGGATATTGCATGGCTTCAGGCAAAAAGGAACAGATTTCCTGCAACAACTCGTTAAGTGAGGTGGTTTTTTTCAGGATTTCGGTAGTACGGTTAATGCTTTTAAGCTCTTTTTGCCGTTCACCCATGTCAATTGCCAGCTTTTCAAGCTGAAATTTTGAGATAATCCCAACCAGCAACGGAACGATAATATTTAATGACCACTCGCTTTCGAGAATGGCTGTTCCCGATACCTGGTTGTTTTCCGGAGAAGAAAGGAACAGTTCGACTGATCCACTTTTATTGTCGGGCGAATGAAAGTAATGCTTTAAAGCTGAAGTCGTTTCATTAAATTTTTTACTCCGGAACTCTTTTCCATCGAATGAAATACGTGTAAAAACCGTATTTCTGGCCACTGTCGTTTCCGAAATGACATCGCAAACCAATTGCAGTGACTGGTCAAGCTCTTTCCCTTTGTCGAGTATTCCTATAATCCTGTTTGTAAGTTCTCCCTGAACAAACAGTCCGGTTCCATTTACCGTAATATCTTCTGTTCCTGAAGTATCTGAAATTTTTTCCATGG
>DAITNH010000395.1:0-3800 GCA_036834745.1 Prolixibacteraceae bacterium | reverse complement strand
CAAAACATCTCCGGCGATTAACATTTTTTGATCAGGATTGTAAAAAACCACGCCACCCGGAGAGTGCCCCGGAACTGCAATTACCTGCAAAAACGAATTTCCGAAAGTAATCTGGTCACCTTCCTGAAAAAATGCGTCCGGCGGATCGACAGGCTCCATCGGAATGGCAAATAAATCACCATGTTCGGCGGCTTGCTCAACCAGAACTTCTTCATCCGGATGACATTCAAACTCAAGATTGTACTTTGTGCGGCAATGAGTGATGCCCATAATGTGATCGAAATGGCAATGGGTATTGATCAGACGAACTGGTTTCAACTGTTTTTCGGCAATAAACGCGTCGAGTTCCAGCCGTTCGTTGTCGAAATAGCATCCGGCATCAATAATGGCACATTCGCCGGTTTCATCGTAAACGACAAAAGTATTTTCCTGAACCTGGTTAAAGGTGAATTTTTTTATCTGTATCATCTTGAATTATTTACTATTGGACAATTTACTATTTACGATCTCAATAGGAGCGTACAAATGGTAAATCGTAAATATTTAAATTGTAAATTATTTATCGGTTCCTTTTAACATCGGAACAAACACATAAGTTCCGTGCGTTTCCTTGTAATATTCGGTTTCGCTGGTTTTTACCAGAACGTACATGGTTTGTTTTTCGCGTGGGCCCATCGGAATTACCATGCGTCCGCCCACTTTTAGCTGTGAAAGCAATTCTTCAGGAATGACAGGAGCTCCGGCAGTTACGATGATTCTGTCGAACGGCCCATAAGTTGGCAATCCTTTGTAACCGTCGCCGAAGAAAAATTTGGGGTGATAACCAATTTGCGGAAGGATCGACTGTACTTTCAGGTACAATTCGCGTTGGCGTTCGATGGTGTAAACAGTGGCGCCCATTTCCAGCAAAACGGCTGCCTGATAACCCGATCCGGTCCCAATCTCCAGAATTTTATCGTGTCGTTCAACCTGTAAAAGCTGGGTTTGCATGGCCACCGTGAAAGGCTGACTGATGGTTTGCCCGGCTCCGATCGGGAAAGCCTGATCTTTGTAAGCAAACTGAATAAAACTGCTGTCCATAAATAGGTGACGTGGCACATTTCCGATGGCATTCAGTACTTTTTCGTCTTTAATACCCTTGATACGAATACCTTCCACCATTCTTTTCCGCAAACCCTGATGACGCAATGTATCCTGAAACTCCATAAGATTAACCTTTTTTCAAATTTAGCTAAATACAGGTTCCAAAAAACCCGCATAAATAAACATTATTAACAATCGACGTTGAAAAGTATTTAAGCCAACAATATTAAGGATTTTTAATTTATTCCTATTTTGCGTGTATGTTAAAACTCGGAATTTTTGGCGACCAAACAAGCAATCCGGAGCTTATGAGGCAGTTAAAAACCATGCCTGAAGTCACGGTGGCAGGGGTGTATTTCTCCGGAAATGCAACTTTTGATGGTGATTTTAAGGAATTTTTCACCCCAATTGAACTGATGGAAATATCGGATGCCATCCTGATTATTAGTGATAAAAGCATCAGCAGCGATTTAATACGGCTGATTTTGCGGAAAAGCAAGCACATATATCTGAAAGCAATACCCAACCTGAATATTAGGGAAATGAAAGAATTGATTGACCTGGAGAAGGAAGCCGGGATCGTCAATTTTATATACAACCCTTTTGATTTTATTCCACACTTCGATCCTTTTCTGAATAAATATGAGAAACCGATGCTGATAAATTTACGAACTTGTTTTGAAGGCACGACTTTAAAGCCAGCCAATGAGATGTTGCTTTTGGTAACCGCTATCAACCGTGTAATCCAAAGCAATTATAGGAAAACCGACGTTGTCGGGATAGAAGGTTCCGAAGGTCAGTTGGTTGTTAATGTTCGAATTGAATACGAAAACAGCAGCGTAGCAAATCTTACCGTTTCGAAGCAAAAAACTTCAGGATATTGCGAGATTCTTAGTACCGGAGGCCGAAGCAATTTCGAATTTCAATCACCGCTTTCCATTTCATATCCCAATCCAAATCAGGAATTTACTTCCATTAATAATTTCATCCGGATGATTCAGGTTCAGGACAAACAATTGAACTCGTTCGCCAATTTGTTGAACGGTGTACGCATTGTGAATGAGATAAGCGAACATCTGCGTTTCAACGAAATCAAATTTTAATAATAAAAGGCTACTTTTGCCGCAATATTTTTAGGATTACTGCGTTCGTAATTGCGCACGCAATGCAAACCTAATTTCTCTCTATGAACAAAAGTTTACATGTTGCCAGATACCTGGTTTTTGATATAATTGCCGCAATCATTAGTTGGACATTATTTTATTTCTACCGGAAAATCTACATTGAGCCACTGAAATTTGGTATAGATATTCCGTTGGAGCTCACCGATAAATATTACCAGGCACTTGTGTTTATTCCAATTTTCTGGATCACAATTTATTACATTACCGGACAGTATTCTAATATCTACCGAAAATCACGCTTGCTCGAACTGGGCAAAACCATTGTAACTTCAGTTTTTGGTGTCACTGTAATCTTTTTTCTTCTTTTACTGAACGATTCGATCAGCGATTATAAAAAATACTACAACCTTTATTTTACGCTGCTCGGCCTGCATTTCGGCTTTACTTATCTTTTCAGGCTAATTCTAACCACACGGACAATTCACAAAATACACAAACGTCTCCTCGGATTCAACACAATCATTATCGGTGCCAATGAAAAGGCAGTTAAACTGGTTGAGGAAATGAATGTGCAGACCAGGCCAGCCGGAAATAAGATAATAGGATTCCTGACCGTTGACAAACGCGAAAGCTATCCACTGGAAAAATATGCACCAAATCTCGGAACCTATAAAAATCTTCAAAAAGTAATTAGTGAGCAGGAGGTAGAAGAAATCATTATCGCTATCGAATCGACCGAACACAAGCTGCTGAGTGAAATTCTTACCTTGCTCGAAAACCGTACACACGCCGTTTGGGGAATCCCTGATTTGTTTGACATTCTTTCCAATCAGTCGAAAACGAGTACAATTTTTGGCACTCCTTTGTTAAAAATTTCCAATGGATTGATGCCCGTATGGCAGGAAAATATAAAGCGATTGCTTGATGTGGTACTTTCACTTTTGGCGATGATCGTCTTTTTTCCTGTTTTTATCATTCTGGCAATCATGATTAAAACAAGTTCGAAAGGACCGGTTTTATACAATCAGGAAAGGGTTGGAAAATTCGGAAAACCGTTTACAATCTATAAATTCCGCACAATGGTAAAGGACGCCGAAACAAACGGGCCGCTTCTTTCGAGCAGAAACGATAGCCGCATTACCAGTATCGGCCAGTTTATGCGCAGAACTCATCTGGATGAAATCCCACAGTTTGTAAATGTACTTTTGGGCGAGATGTCGCTGGTTGGCCCCCGTCCCGAACGCAAATTTTACATCGACCAGATTATAAAAGAAGCTCCGTATGTGACTCACCTTCAGAAAGTACGACCTGGAATTACCTCGTGGGGACAGGTCAAATACGGTTATGCTTCAAATGTTCCTGAAATGGTGGAACGGCTTCAGTACGATATGGTATACATCAAAAACATATCACTTTATGTTGATTTTAAAATCCTGATTTACACCATCATGGAATGTGTAAAAGCCAGGGGGAAATAGGCGACCAAATTTGCAATTGACGTATAAAATTCTCAGAGCATTCCCGCTTCAATATAAAGTACAATTTGCTCAATCTGACGATCCTCGCCATACGGATCGTACTGCGATTTCAGAT
>DAITNH010000394.1:0-3806 GCA_036834745.1 Prolixibacteraceae bacterium | reverse complement strand
CGCTGGCCGAAAGTTCTATCCTGAATATCGCCGCATTGATCATCTCTTTTCTGCTTTATCTGATTTTTCTGAATTCTGTTGCTTCGGTTTTTAACATTCCGGTCGATCGGGCAAGCATACCGGTTGGCTATGTCATTCTCATTTCGGTACTCACTGTTTCAGGAGGAATATTTTTTTCAGGAATGTTCCATGGAATTGAGTTGACCAGGATTAAAATTTTACCTGACCAGAAACATGTTGGAGGCGGAAAGCTAAAGAGCGGACTGGTGGTTGTACAAATGGCGCTTTCCATCCTTTTCCTGATCAGCACCCTGATGGTTTACAAGCAAATTTCGTTCATGAAAAACAAAGATTTGGGCGTGGCGCTGAATGATGTGGTGGTACTGACCGGACCGGCATCGCTGAATGCCGACGGCAACAAACGGCAGCGTTACGAAGGTTTTCGCAGCGATCTCCAAAGTCAGACCAGTGTTGAAGGTGTAACTTTTAACCAATTTGTGCCAGGCCAGGAACCAGGCTTCGGATTCCGCGAATTTAATAACCCTATGCAAGGGAAATCGCCCGAAAACCAGATTCTGGAGAACAACGCCGGGCGCGGTTTTATTAAAACTTACGGGCTGAAATTGCTGGCTGGCAACGATTTCAGCGAGAACGAAGCCCAAAATCTGAATCGTGTTATTTTGAACGAAATGAGCTCACAGCTTTTGGGCTTCGAAAGTCCGGAAGATGCCATTGGAAAAGAGATATTCAGGAAAGGAAATAACACCACGCCGCTGAAAATTGCCGGAGTGGTGGCCGACTTTCATCACGAAGGATTGCACAAAGCCATTTACCCGATTATCTGGAATAATCAGTTTCCCAGCGAGTTTGGTTATTTTTCAGTCCGGATAAACACGCAAAACCTGCAAGAAACGCTCAGTCGGCTGCAAGCCACCTGGACACGCCACTATCCGAAAGATAATTTCGATTTTGTTTTGGCCAACGAGCAATTCAACAGGCAGTACGAATCCGACAGCCGGTTTAGCAAATTGTACGTTTGGCTGACTTTGCTTTCCATCGGAATTGCCACTATTGGCTTGTACGGCCTTATTTTGTTTTATCTCGAAAAACGTAAAAAAGAAATCAGTCTAAGAAAGGTAAACGGCGCAAACATTGGTCAGATCATTCATTTAATCAACCTGACTTTCATAAAATGGGTGGTAATTGCATTTGTAATCGCCATTCCTGTTGCGTACTACGCCATGCACAAATGGCTCGAAAACTTTGCTTACAAGACCGACCTTAGCTGGTGGATTTTTGCTCTGTCCGGTTTGCTGACTCTGGGAATTGCTTTGTTTACCGTAAGCTGGCAAAGTTTTAAGGCTGCATCGAAGAATCCGGTGGAAGTGTTGAGGTACGAATAAAATGGAATATTATGAAGCTCTTTAGAAAAGTAAAAACGAATTGGAAGTGGTTTGTTATCAATATCATCGGACTGAGTGTTGCATTGGCTTGCGTGCTTATTATCTATCTGTATGTTGGCCGGGAACTAAGCTTCGACCGCTTTCATACAAAGGCCGACCAGATTTACAGGGTTACGACCGATAGTAACAATGGCGCCACTTCGATGCACCCGGCACGCGTAGCCGGCGACTGGCCGAAACTAATGATGTCCGAATATCCGGCTTTCGAAAAAATGGTACGGCTGGTGCCATTTCGCAGGGCAATCATTAAAATTGGCGATAAGAAATTCTACAACGAACAGGCTTTTTCGACCGACAGCTCTTTTTTCGATGTGTTCGATTTTAAAGTATTATCAGGAAACACCGAAAAAGCGTTTGCTCAACCTGGCAGAGCTTTCGTTACCCGAAGCCTTGCGATAAAGTATTTTGGCAGTTTAAATGTGGTGGGCAAAGAAATCTCGATTTTGCACCAGCAAGTACCCGAACCCAAAGTTTTTGTGATCGATGGAGTAATGGAAGATTTTCCTGAAAATTCACATTTTCATGCCGAACTGCTGACTTCGTTTACTCATGTGGAAGATCAGACAACCTGGGCCTACACTTATTTCCTGATGAAACGCGGAACTGATGCCGAATCGCTGCAAAATACCATTCAGCGACAATGGGAAAACGAAAACAAAACCGGCCAGCCGGTTGCAAAACTGTACCTGCAAAAACTAACCGATATTCATTTATACAGCCACAAAACCCGCGAAATGGAACAGAATGGCGACATTCGTTCAATCATCCTTCTGATTAGCGGTGCGATCATTATTCTCTTCATTGCACTTATTAATTTCCTGAACCTGAACCGCGTACAATTCATCGCGGGAACGAAGGCATTTCGGATAAAGATCATTAACGGAGCTTCGAAAATTATTGTTGCAAGCGAAATTGCCCTGGAGTCATTCCTCCTTTCTGCCATTTCTGTTGCAATCGGAATATTAATTGCCATTGAACTTTGCAAACCATTACAAATATCTCTTTTTCAGGCTGAAAGGAGGTTGGACGTGGCTTTGGTTTCAATCGGGTTCATGCTCGTTATTACATTGCTTTCACTTGTTCCGCTATTTACCTCAAAAATCGTTTCAGGAATAAATGGAACGCAGGCGAAGGGAAGACTGTATTCTTTTCCTCTGGTGGTGCAGTTTACGCTGGCGGTAGTTGCCATTGCCGGAACCATTGTTCTGAACCGGCAAATGAATTTTCTGACGGAACAGCATCCTGCCTCCGAAAACGCCAATATGCTGGTGATTGCGAACAATCCGTGGGAGGTTGTGCAGCGCTATGAATTGCTGAAACGCGAACTTATTAAAAATGCGGAAGTTACGGGCATGACCGCTGCCATGGAAGAACCTGGCGGAGACATTTTAGACATGGTTGGATTCGAGATGGAAGGGATCGATAAAAAGGAAGGACAGGCCATCAACATTTTTACTGCCGATTCAAATTTTTTCAGTGCGCTCGGCATTGAGCCCATCGCCGGAACAACCGATCCCGGATTTACGCCCTCACAGCAATGGGAAGCCGATGCGGTGGAGCTGAGTACCCTTCGAAGCAGCGAAAAACCCGATCAGCAAAAGTTGGCCGAACTGGAGAAAAAAGTGGGTAACTACCACGATAAATATGTCCTGAACCAAAGTGCACTGAAATTGCTCGGAATAACCGATCCGCAGGAAGCAATCGGGAAACGTTTCAGGCTAAACTTCTTTTTGCCCGACCTTTTTCCTGAAGGTGAAGTCATTGGCGTGGTTCCCGATTTTCATTACACCAACCTCCACAACGAAGAAAAACCCTTGGCCATCGCGCCCCGGAAGATGTTCAATTACTGCTTCATGATCAGTATCGATCCAAATCAAAGAATAAAAGCCCTGACAACCATTGCTACAACCTGGCAAAAAATAAACCCCGAATTCCCGTTTCAATACGAATACTTGACCGACAGCTACCAGAAAGTTTATGCCGGCGAATACGCACAAACCCGCGTGATGTCGCTGTTTGCGATCATTTCGGTTATTCTTTCGTCACTGGAAATTTTTGCAATGGCCAGTTTCAACATGCAGCGACGTGTGAAAGAAATTGGTATTCGTAAAGTGAACGGAGCCGAAATAGCTGAAATATTGTTGATGCTGAATGGCGGTTATTTTAAATGGGTTGCCATTTCCTTCGTAATAGCCACGCCTGTTGCATATTATGCCATGAACAGATGGCTCGAAAACTTTGCCTATAAAACCGAGCTAAGCTGGTGGATTTTTGCTTTGGCCGGCTTGCTCGCTTTAGGAATTGCTCTGCTCACGGCAAGTTGGCATACGTGGAAAGCGGCCA
>DAITNH010000393.1:1415-3831 GCA_036834745.1 Prolixibacteraceae bacterium | reverse complement strand
CGCTGAAAGAAGTTTCAGGAAAAGAAATTCCGCTGAAATACAAGAAAGAACGTGGTCGCCTGATCGACTCTTATGTTGACGGACACAAATACATTTTCGGGAAAAAGGCTGTGATTTATGGAGAAGAAGATTTTGTGGTAGGGATTGCTGCATTCCTGAACGAAATCGGTATTGAAGTGGTACTTGCAGCTTCCGGAGGCGAAAGTGGGCATCTGGAAGCGGAAGTGAAAAGATATTGTCCGGAGAACACTGATTCGATATTGGTAAAAAACGGTTGGGATTACGAATTGATCCATGAATGGTGTGCCGAAAATAAACCCGACATCCTGATTGGAAACAGCAAAGCCTATTACATCGCCCGCGATTTGAACATCCCGATTGTTCGCTGCGGTTTCCCGATTCACGACCGCATTGGCGGGCAACGCATCAAACACCTCGGTTACACCGGAACCCAGGAATTGTTCGACCAGATCACCAATACATTGATCGCCAGTAAACAAGACAGCTCAGCCGTTGGATATAAATATATGTAGGAATCTTTAGTGAGCGGGTGACTTTAAGTCACCCGCTCACTAAAAACAGAAGAAAATAAAAATCAGATTGATCCGATGAATCCCAGTCATCGGATCAACAAAAACTCAAACGCTATGATAGATCTCGAAAAACATCCGTGCTTCAACATCGAAGCGAAAGGCAAATATGCAAGGGTACATTTACCTGTTGCCCCCCAATGCAACATTCAGTGCAATTATTGCAAGCGCGATTACGACTGCGTTAACGAGAGCCGTCCCGGCGTAACCAGCGAAGTGCTTTCTCCTGAACAGGCTTTGACATATCTGATCAGGTTGAAAGAAAAAATGCCAAACTTATCGGTGGTTGGTATTGCAGGCCCGGGCGATCCTTTTGCCAATCCGACTGAAACGATGACCACCCTGCGCCTGGTTCGCGAGCATTTTCCCGAAATGATTCTTTGTCTTTCGTCAAATGGATTGAACGTTGCTCCTTTTGCCGAGGAATTGGCAGAGTTGGGAGTGAGCCACGTTACCATCACTATGAATGGACTCGATGCGGAAGAAACACAGCATATTTATAAATGGGCTCGCTTTGGAAATCGCGGATATGTGGGCAAAGCTGCGGCCGCAATTCTACTGGAGAATCAGTTGTTGGCCATTAAAATGTTGCGTCGGTTTGGAATCACGGTAAAGATCAACACCATTGTTATTCCGGGAGTCAATGATCATCTGGTCGAAAGTGTGGCCGAAAAAGCCAAAGAACTGGGCGCCGAATTGATGAATGCCATTCCATTGTTTCCGGTAAAAGATACTATTTACGAAACCCTGAAGGAGCCGGATATGCTCACCATGCGCGAAATCCGACTGAAAATCGCCAAACACCTGAAACCGATGACGCATTGTGCCCGCTGTCGTGCCGATGCCGTTGGTTTACTCGGTGAAGATGATACGGAAGCCAAAAAAATAATGTCAGAAGTAATCAACCTTTCAATAGAAACTGATGAAACCCGGCCATTTGTTGCTGTGGCCAGTAACGAAGGAATGCTTGTCAATCAGCATTTGGGCGAAGCCGACAGTTTATACATTTTCCGCGAAACGCCGAATGGTTACCGCATGGTTGAACAACGCAAAACACCACCTTCAGGAAACGGAAATCGCCGGTGGACCGAACTTGCTGAGTTATTAAATGATTGCAGGGCAATGCTGGTCGGAGGAATTGGGCCAAGTCCGTCGGCAACGATTGGCCGCACCGGAATCCGCATCGTGGAAATGACCGGGCTGATCGACGAAGGTTTAGATGCTATATATAAAGGTAAAGAATTGCGCACTGTGAAAAAGGCCGATGTTTTTAAATGCGGTGCCGTCTGCTCCGGAAAAGCTGCGGGCTGTTAAGGCTAGCCGCTAGCTACTAGCTGCCAGAAGCTGGCCAAAGAAAGAGAAAATATAAAATCAACCCATTTATAAAGATCAACTATTATGAAAAAACCAGATTATCACATTTTAGTATGCAACTCGTATCGGGTTGCCGGCGATGCCAAAGGATTTTGCAACAAAAACGGAGGCGCCGAATTTATCCAGTATGTCACCGAAGAGTGCGCCGATCGCGGTATCGATGCTGCAGTATCGTCAACTGCCTGCTTAAACGTTTGTTCGCAGGGACCGGTTATGGTTATTCAGCCCAACAATTTCTGGTATGGAGCTATCACTACCGATCGTATCGACGAAATCCTCGATGCCCTTGCAGAAGGCAACGCTGTTGAGGAATATTTGATCAGCGAATAGAAGAAGTATTCAGTCGCAGAATTCAGTCACAGGTTGCTTCTATACCCTGAAAGGGTTAAATATCAATAGCCCCGGGTAAAGCGAAGCGGCACCCGGGGTCAGATAATGCAAAGCAAACAAGG
>DAITNH010000393.1:0-1315 GCA_036834745.1 Prolixibacteraceae bacterium | reverse complement strand
ACGCTCCGCGATGGCGAACAGGCTCCCGGAGTAGTCTTTACCCTGGATGAGAAACTTCGCATCGCAGCCATGCTCGAATCATGCGGCATCAAGGAACTTGAGGTCGGAACGCCGGCAATGGGAGCCGACGAACAGCGCATGATCCGCGAAATTGTGCAGGCAGGTTTTCGGTTCGATAAGCTTTGTTGGGCGCGGGCCAGAGAATTTGACATTGAAGAATCGGCCAAAACCGGCGCCAACCGGATCAATATTTCGTTTCCGGTATCCGATATTCAGCTTTCAGCCATGGGCCGAAATACCGACTGGGTCATGGAACAGCTGCGGCCAATCATTTCTTTTGCCCGTCAGCGCTTCGATTTTATTGCCATCGGCGCTCAGGATGCCTCACGTGCCAACCGCGAATTCCTGAAGGAGTTCATTTCAGCTTGTCTGGCCGAAGGAGTCGATCGCATTCGCCTGGCCGATACGGTGGGAATTTTGAACCCATTTTCAACGGCACAATTGTTTTCGTCAGTCAGCGAAAGATTTCCGTTTGTCGATTTCGAGTTTCACGGGCACAACGATTTGGGGATGGCTACAGCGAATTCGGTAGCAGCTTTGCTTTCCGGAGCAAGTTCGGTCAGTGCAACCGTTAATGGACTGGGCGAACGCGCCGGAAACGCTTTCCTGGAGGAAATTGCCGCTGCCCTGAAAATCTCTGCCGGAATTGATTGCGGAATTCATCTCGCCGGGATGCAGGAGCTCTGCCGGTTTGTTGCCGAAGCGTCGTCAAAACCAATTTATCCTTCCAAACCGATCGTCGGTGATATGATTTGCCGCCACGAATCAGGCATACATTGCAATAGTCTCCTGAAAAATGAACTCACTTATCAGCCTTTCCTGTCTTCTGAAATAGGCCGTTCCACGGAAATGGTTCTTGGGCGTCATTCAGGAACGGGAACAATCCGGCATTTTCTGGAAAAGCAAAACCTGAAAGTCAGCGAGGATCAAAATTCACGTTTAACGGAGCAGGTTAAAATGCTGTCACTACGCAAGAAAAGAGGCATTCAGGTGGACGAATTAATCAGTTTGGTGAATAATCTAATTTAAATCTTACAGCTATGGAATGGGAGAGTTATTATAAGGAAGCTGCCGACTATTATCAGGCCGCGTTGGGTGCATCGAAGAAAAAGACGCTGGGAAATCTGGTCATCTACAATGTAGTAGCCATGTCCATCGAGAATTACATGACCAGTATATTGATGAAATCGGGGTTTGTTCCCGAACATTCCAGTATTTCGTCGATGTACCGCGAGTTGAAAAAGAACCACAATGC
>DAITNH010000392.1:0-3858 GCA_036834745.1 Prolixibacteraceae bacterium | reverse complement strand
CTAATGATCGGTATTTAAAAAGCCAGTCCACAACCATAATAAATGAACTTTGTTATCTGCTGACTGAGTCTGGGAATCCTCCGATCTTCGACCTGTATAATTTTCGTTTTTCATTTGTGCGAGACGAGAATTGGGTGTTTTTTCCGCTACTATCACTTTTGATTTTTTCACCATCTCAATAATCTCACCAACGCACCTTGGGTTGTTTTCGAGTTGTACAAGGATACAATATTCGAGTGCCCTTCTTCGAACCTGAACTTTTTTGTTTTCAGTTTTCATGACTGTGCCTCCTTATAAATGGTTGAGTTGTTTTGGTTGTTCCTGAAATTAAAATCCCCATAAACGACCATCAGTCATCCAGGCTTCTATTTTCAACGGGGTTTCCAATTCCACTGATTCAAAAACCGATGGATGAATGAAATAATCCTTGTTGAGCATCCAATCCTCCAGCTGCAATGCTTCTTCTATTTCAACTTCGGTAAAGTAAGTAGCAGAACTGAAATAAGATTCGGCAGTCATCCATGGCTCAAGCAACAATTCCTTTTCCTGTTCGGTTTCGCAAACGAAAGTTTCAAACGAAATGATTAACTCTGTTGAAGCATCGGCATTACCTGCTTTAAAAACGACAGAAGGTGTTTCTGTTTCTGAGGTTTTGTCAACTTTTAATAAAGCCATTTTTCCGGCGTTGCTGTAGTTTGGAAATTGTTCCCAGAAATTCTGGGCCTTTACTGTCATGCTGATTAATACTACACTTAAAAGAATAGCGCTGCTGCGTAAAAATATTCTTCTAACCTGATCGTCAACTGTTTCCCGAGTGTTGTTTTTTGTTTTCATGATTTTGTTCTCCTATTTTTAGAATTGTTTTATTTTTTTTTGTACCTTTTTCTAATTCTATGACGCATGAATTTTGATTTCGTTACAAGACGTATAGTACATTTTTAAAGAATATATCATTTTATACATTGTATTATGCATTACATATTTCTTGTTTTTATTCTAGTTTAAATGAATAGTCCTTATTTTTTGTACTTTTTTATCTACCCGATTTACCATACTTTTGCGGCTCAATAAAAACATAAAATGAAGAACAAAGCATGGCTACCAATGGGAGCTGCTATTTTGTCGATGATATTCTGGAGCTTTTCGTTTGTCTGGATTAAAATTGTTTACGAAGCCTACGGCCCACTAACTACTATTTTATTCAGGTTGATTATTTCCACAGGTTTGTTATTGGTCTTCACTGTTCTTTCCCGTAAACTTCAAAAAATAAAAGCCGGTGACCTGAAGCTCTTCATTTTAATGGCATTCTTCGAACCATTCCTTTATTTCATGGGCGAAAGCTATGGTTTACTATATGTTTCGTCAACCGTTGCTTCAGTAATTGTTGCAACTATTCCGCTGTTCTCGCCCATTGCCGCATGGTATTTTTACAAGGAAAAACTTACCCGGACCAATCTTTATGGCCTGTTTATTACCTTTATGGGGGTCAGTCTGGTTGTTCTCGACAGCTCTTTCAATTTTACAGCTTCACCGTTGGGTGTTTCGCTCGAATTTCTGGCAGTTTTGGGTGCCATTGGGTATGCCAGTATTTTGAAAGGTATTTCCCACCGGTACAATACTTTTACCATCATTACCTATCAAAACCTGATTGGTGCAGTTTTTTTTCTGCCTTTCTGGCTGGGTTTCGAAATGAAAGATTTCACCCAGGTTGCTTTTAATCCGAGGGCTTTCTGGGCAATAGTGAAACTCGCCATCTTTGCTTCAACTTTCGCGTTTATACTTTTTACTTACAGTGTGCGCAACATGGGAATCAACAAATCAAATATTTTCATCAACATTATCCCGGTTTTCGTGGCCGTTTTTGCCTACATCATTTTAGGCGACGAACTCAATTTTCATCAGATGATCGGAATTGCCATTGTAATATCCGGATTGTTCCTTGCTCAAATTAACTGGAAACGCAAAAAGAATGGACCCAATCCAATATATCAGGCCTGAAAAATTAAAAGAGCTAACTGCCAACCGGAAACAGGAATTTACTGCATTTTTCAAAAAGCTGAAGGCAAAAAAGCCAAAGAATCTGGACGACGTGTTTCACAAACTACACCATGAAGCATTCAATCAGTTTGATTGCCTGACCTGCGCGAATTGCTGTTCGACCATCAGTCCGGTTATTACTGAAAAAGACATTGAAAAACTGGCAAAGCGCCTAAAAATGAAACCGGTTGATTTCGTTGAGCAGTATTTGTACATCGACGAAGACAAGGATTATGTGTTTCAGCTAACGCCCTGTCCGTTTCTGCTGCCCGACAACCATTGCATGGTTTATGAAGACCGTCCGAAGGCTTGTCGCGAATATCCGCACACCGACCGCAAACGGATGTATCAGATTTTAAACCTGACCCATAAAAATTGTGAAGTTTGTCCTGTGGTTTATTGTATCACCGGAGAAATGGTCAAAAATCAGAAATAAATATTGCAAAAAATTAACCTGACTGCAATAAATGTTGACAAATAATTACCGTAATTTCGGCCTGAAAACAGCATTCAATCAAATAGAAATATGGAATTAGGAGAACACATTATAATAGGTGGCGAAGAGTGGTGCGCATTCCCCGGATTAAATATTCCGGCTATCAAAGCACGGGTCGATTCAGGCGCAAAAACCTCTACCATACATGCCAGCAACATCCACAAATT
Organism: Prolixibacteraceae bacterium; assembly: GCA_036834745.1. GTDB lineage: Bacteria > Bacteroidota > Bacteroidia > Bacteroidales > Prolixibacteraceae > Aquipluma. The sequence goes on along the minus strand of DAITNH010000392.1, from coordinate 1,158 downwards.
CATGCGGAAAGGCGAAAAATGGGTCAGTTTCGAAGTTCACCCCATTCAGGATTCACGGCGGATTACGCTCCATTGCAAAGCAAAAGTTGTGGATCACCGCAATATAAAAAGCTCAAGCGGAATTTCCGAAAAACGCTTTGTGATTCAATCGACCATGAAAATCGGTAATTTTCAGTGGAACATTGAATTGACTTTGGCCAACCGCGACTCGATGGGATTCCGCATGTTGCTTGGGCGGGAAGCGATGGAAAACCGTGTGTTTGTCGATCCGGCAAACAGTTTCCTGTTGGGCGATTATTCCGGCGAAAAAATAAACGAACTGTACCAGCATTTTAAGGATGTTCGCAGCGGATTGAGAATTGGCGTACTGGCGAGCAATCCTGATTTATACAGCAACAAGCGAATCATTGAAGCCGGCGAAGAACGCGGCCATGAAATGGTTTTCCTGAACGTTCAGCAATGTTACATGAAGCTCGATGCCACCAATCCGGAAGTGCGTTTCCGTGGAGGCCGCAGCCTGAATAACCTCGACGCCATCATTCCACGCATAAGACCCAACCTAACTTTTTATGGTTGTGCATTGATCAGGCAATTTGATTCACTCGGTATTTTCTGTGCCAACTCATGGGAATCAATTGGACGGTCGCGCGACAAGCTTTTTTCGTCACAATTATTTTCACAGAATGGGATTCAAATTCCGATTACCGGTTTTGCCAAATCTCCGCTCGACACCACTGACCTGATACAAATGGTAAATGGTGCGCCGCTGATCATCAAATTGCTGGAAGGAACTCAAGGTAAAGGAGTTGTTCTGGCAGAAAACGCGAAGGCTGCCGAAAGTGTGATCAATGCTTTTAAAAGCCTTAATGCCAATATCTTGGTTCAGGAATTTATTAAAGAAGCCGGTGGAAAAGACATCCGCTGTTTTGTGATCGACGGCAAGGTTGTTGCATCCATTCAGCGCGAAGCCGCAAAAGGTGAATTCAGGGCAAATCTGCACCAGGGCGGAACCGCTTCTGTAATAAAAATAACTGCTGAAGAAAAAAAACTGGCAGTAAAGGCAGCCAAAGTACTTGGTTTGCAAATCGCCGGGGTTGATATTATCAGGTCTAACAAAGGGCCACTGGTGCTCGAAGTAAACTCATCGCCCGGACTGGA
>DAITNH010000391.1:1340-3860 GCA_036834745.1 Prolixibacteraceae bacterium | reverse complement strand
GGACTTCGCTTTCTGTACGATTGGCCAGAAAATGTAGAATTTCGGCCTGCGTTTCGGCAGGTGCTGTTTTCATCGCAGCAATCCATGAACCGATGTTTTCACTTTTCAGGCTGGTGGCGGCATTGTTTAAAACAGCATTCCGGTATGCTTTGTTGTTATTCCGGATTTCTTTCAGAAACAGTTCGTTATTGCCAAAACCCGGAACTGCCAGTGCCGACGAACGGTAAATCAGTTGATTGTCCTGTGTGCATTTTTTCATTACTGAAGCGCACAACTTATTGCTTAGCTTTGTTTCTCCCTGTTCGGCCAAACGTTTGGCATACTTAAGATAAGCGATAATAGTTTCTACCTGGTCGGGTTGAAATCTGGCCGTTTTTGCAGCAGTTGTGAAAGTTTTATAAGATTCTTTGCCGCCAATATTGGACAATGCAGCATATACCTGCTTCAGCAACTGATTGTTGGTTGTTTTGACCAATCCGATTAAATAAGGTTCTGCTGGCTGGTATTTCAACTGGCCCAAAGTTTTAATCATTGTAAGTTGTTGCAAGTCCTTTTTGCCGGGTATATTTATCAGGACCATTGCACCGGCTTCGACTGTTCCGATGCTTTTTAGCGTCGAAAGTGCCGGATCGTACAAATCAGCCGAGTTCAGGTATTTCCCCATTTGTACCACCGTCTCAGAACCTCCGCAATATTGCAATCTGCGAATAAAAAAAGCTTTCACTTCCTTGTCCGATGCTTTTTCGAGTGCTGCGAGTAAAGCCGCTTCGACCAGTTTACGGTCTTTTTCGCGGTTTGGAGCCCCGGCATATTGAGCCAGACTTTCCAAAGCCATGCGGGCTTGCGTGTCATTACCGGTTCCGGGAGGAACAATCATGTCGCAGAATTTTCCGATTCCGGGCGCTCCGGTTTCAATCATCTGGAGCATCAACTTGCTGGTGTGATCGCCATTTTGTGCCGGAAACTGTGCCAACACATCGGCGACTTTCGTTTCCAACCGGCGGTTATCCTGCGCAAAAGCAGGAGCCATCAGGAAAAAGGCCAGCAAAACGGTCAATATATTCTTTGATATTTTTATCATTTGGTTTGTTTTTAAATTCTCTTTCTCAATTGTTTTTGCATTTCCGTCCGAAATTTGGTTGTTCTTTTAAAGATCATTTCCCACGGACGGCCATCGCTTTTTTCATTTTCTTCCGTTGGCTAAAGCCGAACGGCAAAGGATAAGCTTGTTAATCGGTGTGCATCTGATTCTCAGTACCCAACTTGGAACTTTGAACCTGAAACTCTTGCCCTGAGTTTATCGAAGGGTGGAACTTTTTAAATCCTCCACTCTCCCCGCATCGGCTGATCAATGAGCCTGTTGGCTTCGTCGTCGTTGATGAAGGTTTGGCTTACCGGATCGAATTCGAGTGTGCGTCCCAGGCGCAATGCAATAACTCCCATGTTTACAATGGTTGCAGAGCGGTGTCCGTTTATTTCGTTCAGTGCAAATTTTTTGCGGGTTTTCACCGACTCGCTGAACAGGCCAACTTGTGGTTCCGGATCAGGAAGCGTATCAATCAGCGCGTTCAGGTTTGGAATATCTGATTTAAAACCTTTGAAAATCTTTCCTTTTGGTCCTTCAATATATGCGGCACTTTGGTCTTTGTTTTCGCCGTCCAGAATAATCTGGCAACCATCGGCGTATGTGTAGGTTATTTTTCTCCAGGTTCCGATCGCATCGTAATCCTGTTGCGGAGCATCCACTTCAACCTTTACCGGACTGGTATTGTCTTTCCCCAGAAAATACTGAACCGGATCGATGTAATGCTGTCCCATATCGCCTAATCCACCGCCGTCGTAATCCCAGTATCCGCGGAAAGTCTGGTGAACTCGGTGTGCATTGTATGGTTTTTCGGGAGCAGGCCCGAGCCACATGTTGTAATCCAATTCGGAAGGAATAAGTTCCGGTGTCAGGTTTGGTTTTCCAACCCAGTAGAATTTCCAGTCGAAACCGGTTACGCCGCTGATTGTCACCTTTAATGGCCAGCCCAAAACACCACTTTCAACTACTTTTTTGAGCGGTTTAACGGGCGTGCCCAATCCGTAGAAATTGTCTTTAAACCTGAACCAGGTATTTAGCCTGAACATTTTTCCGGTGGCATTGATGGCTTCCACCACACGTTTGCCTTCACCAATGGTGCGGGTCATGGGTTTTTCGCACCAAACATCTTTACCGGCCTGAGCCGCCATTACCGACATAATTCCGTGCCAGTGAGGTGGGGTGGCAATGTGCACAATGTCGATGTCCGGGCGAAGCAGCACATCACGGAAATCGGAATATCCTTTCACTTCTGATCCAACTTTTTGAAGGGTGCTGTTCAGGTGGTTTTTATCCACATCGCAAATGGCAAGCAGGCGTGTGCCTTCGTAAACAATGTGCCCCTGACCCATTCCGCCAACGCCAATAATGGCTTTGGTTAACTGATCACTTGGGGCAAGAAAACCGTTTCCGCCCAAAACATGCCGCGGAATAATGGT
>DAITNH010000391.1:0-1240 GCA_036834745.1 Prolixibacteraceae bacterium | reverse complement strand
GGATACTTTTCCTTATAAATTTCAAAATAGAGTTTAATGAAATTATCAAAAACAGAATGTGCCAGGCTCAATTTTCCCTGCCGGATCAGAATGCTGATTTTCCTGCGCAAAGCTGATTCGTTCAGCGGATCGTTGATACTGATAACTTCGGCCATATCAAGGAGTACGGAATCGAATTTTTCTTCCGGAAGTAAACGGAATATTTTGAGCCCAAACTCAATGATTCGGTCACTCATGCGGTCAACATACGGATCGACCCACGATTCGCTCATGTTTGGGAAGAGCGTTCCTCTTTTCAGAATAAGCAGTAATTCAGGCAATTCCTTTTTAATATTTTCAATATCAGAAGTCAAGGTCTCATTCAACTTTGCTTCAACATAAAACAGGTCAATAAAATAGCCATCGTTAAATTCAAACTTCCAGAGTTTATCCTGAAAAACCAGTTTCATTTGGGAACAAGAAGCCAGCAAGGCTTTCAGGTTCTGAATATTTGTGCCACGAATGTTTTTTGCTTTGGGCACACTCATTCCCGGCCATAAATAATCTGATAGTTTTTTAGAGCTGATGCCTTTTTCGTGCAATCCGCTGTGCAGCAAAATGAGCACGAACAGTTGTTTTATTTTGGGAGAAAATTTTAAGCTGATGTCTTTCCCTTCGCTGTTGATGACTTTCAAGCCACCGAAACAATTGATTTTTTCAGGAGCATCGTGAGCGGAAGATTGTTGAATTGGAAGAGCAACCGAAAGTGGTTTTACAACGGTTTCAGAAGGTCTTTTTCGGCGTATTTGCCTGAATAAAATGAATCCTAAAACTCCAAATAAAAATATTATCCCTATGATATATCCCGCTGAAACAGGACTTTGGTCCTCTTTTGAAGACAAAAATTCATTTCGTACCTGATCTTCATTCAATTCCCTGTCCCATATTTTGATTTCGTGAATGTAGCCAGCAAAATATTCCTCCCACAGGTTGCTTCCAATCAACATTGTATAATCTGATTGCACATAAGGTGTTAACAAACTGATCGTTTCTGTTCGTTCGCCGTTCATATAAAAACTGATCTGATTGTCGGCGACCGAATGCACCAGCCCGATAAAAGTCCACTGATTGACTGGTATTTGTGTTTTTTTTGAATAGTAATCTTTGATTCCCTGCACAGTAAAAGTCAGGAGTCCGTCATGAATTTTCAGCACAAAATCTTTTCCCTTGCCTATTATGCAATTGTTTTGTCCAAGTTCGG
>DAITNH010000390.1:0-3871 GCA_036834745.1 Prolixibacteraceae bacterium | reverse complement strand
CCGGGAACCATACTGGCTTTGCGCATGTCGAATTCCATTCCGCCAAATATCGAGGTGGCTTTTCCTCCTTTGAATGCCTGTGAATTGATAAATATTTCGCGTCCACCGAAAATGACAAAATCATCGAAACTGTCGGCTGAATTGTCATTCGGCACATTCAATACCATATCGTCTGATTTTGGGTTTCGCAGACTGTCGCGGTGACGCAATAGCAAGGCTACTCCAATGGCTACCAATATCAAAGGCCAGTATATTTTCCTGATTTCATGCGGAACCGTAATCAGTTCGGGGACCATAAAAAATGCACCAATCACAATTAAAATTGTTCCTCCGGTGCGGTTTCCGCCAATCAGCGACAAAACACCAATCCCAACCAGCAGCATTTGCCATGAAATGAGCAAATCAGAAACCGATTCAGGAATCAGGTTTAATTTTTCAAGAATCATAATGCATCCAACCACAATCAGGATGATGCCAAAATAAAATCGTTTATTGCTACTTCCTCGTTCCATGTCTAAACGTTTTTTTGTTACAAATGTAATTACTATCAGTTGCCGGCTAATCACAGATCGGTAAAACGACTGTTCTTATCGGTTAAGCCCGGATTCTCTGATCCTTCAGAATAATTTTGTGAGAATAATGATGCCGACAATAATTAAAACTACCGGCAGGAAGATAATCATTAATATTCCGGGAAGAATCAGAAAATGCGGAATGAAAATCAGTATGAGCAAAACAAGCAGCAATGCACCGAAGAAACGTCGCCCGGCAATCAGCACAATTCCGGCAAGAATAATAAGTAATGGAAACGTCGCCCAAACAGTCCAATGCGCCAGATTGCTGAAAAAATGACCGATTCCGGCAAACAGTTCTCCAACTCCGGGAAGGTTAATGTCCCATCCGCTTTTGCTCAAAATCCAAAGAATACCAAAAATGATCAGCACATAAGCCCAAAATGTGCCTGAATTGCTTCTGCGTTCACAATGCTTTTCCATTGCCTGAATTTTTAAATCTGAAGTAAAAGTAAGATGCCGTCACTCCTGAAAACATCTCTGATCGGTCAGTAAAAGTTTAAAATCGGTGAATGGAAAGAAAGACAGGGAAAGATGGAAGACGGGAGTAAGGAGACGGAAGTCAGGAGAGGGGGCGACGGGGAGGAGGGGAGACTTGGCGACGGGGCGAAGATTTGGAGATGAGAAAAACGCCTTTAGGTGCGGAATATTTGTAGCATAGGGTTAAAGAAGCTGTCCGCGCAAAAATGTTTTTCAAGGGAAAGGCCATCTTTCGGACGGAATGGCAATTCGACAATTTAAAAATGAAGAAAATTACTGTATTGTAGATTACAATATCATTTGCTCCCGATGAAAATCAGGACAGACAGTTTTGCTTTAGCCAACGGGTAGGAAAATATGAAATGAATGTTTTATGCCGTTTTCCGGTACCTCCACACCGCCAAACTCAAAAAAGTGAATCCCAAAATACATAGCGCCATAAACTCGTGAATCAAATCACCAAAGTTTGATCCTTTAAGTACAACCATTCGCATCACTTTCATAAAGTGGAAAACCGGATTGGCTTCGTTAACCAATTGAGCCCAACGTGGCATACTGTCAACCGGAGTAAAAATACCACCCATCAGAATAAAAATCATCATAAAAAAGTAGGTGACAAACATGACCTGCTGCTGGGTGTCGGCAACGGTTGAAATAAGTAAGCCCAGACCCAGAATACCCAACAGGTAAAGAATCCCAAATCCAAAAACCAAACCCAGACTGCCAACAATCGGCAGATTGAAAACTACTTTGGCAATCAGTAATCCGAACGATAAATCAAATAATGCGATAACTACAAAAGGAATTAGTTTGCCGGTTAAGAACTGTATTTTTTTTATCGGAGTCACATTTAGTTGCTCAATAGTACCCTGTTCTTTTTCCTTTACCAGGCTCATTCCGGAGAGAAACAGCCCGATAAGCGTAACCAATATGGCCAATACTCCCGGAGCCATGTACCATTTGTATTCGAGTTCGGAGTTATACCAAAAGCGCGAAACGGTATTGATTTGGTAAGGTGGATTAAATTCGGGTAATCCTTTCCATTCGGCAATAATGTTTTTATTGAAATCGCGGATGACCGAGGCGGCATACGAATAACCGAGTTGTGCAGCCTGGCCGTCGATGGCATTCACGAGCAATTGCAAACTGGCTTTGTCGTCGCGGATTAAATCGCGCTCAAATCCTTGAGGAATGACCAAAACCATGTCATCGGTATTTCGCAAAAGTTCATTCTCTCCATCTTCAGGATCGAACGAGGTATTGTTGATCGTGAAGAACGGAGAAGCTTCGAGTTTGCCGGCCAGTTCGCGCGAGGTGGACGATAGATCTTTATCGACCAGAAAAATATCGACGTTTTTCAGATCGTAAGTGGCAGCGAAAACCAACACCAGCATCTGCAGCAGCGGAATCATTACGATCATCCGGAGCATGACTTTATTGCGCTTTACCTGAATAAACTCTTTTTGTATGACGTAAAATATTGTTTTCACCTTTTTTTATTTACTGTTTACCATTTACTATTTACAATTTATCCTTTTTAACTAGGCTTCAAAATCGTCAATCGTCAATATTTAAATTGTAAATTACTCAAGCCTGATTTTAAAATTCTTAATACTCAAGGCAATAAACACAAAGGTCATAAACATCAAAATCAAAGTTTCTTTCCAGACAAACAGGATGCCGGTGCCTTTGAGCATGATGTTTTTAATGATGACAATGAACCAACGTGGCGGCATGGCATGGCTGAGAATTCGCAAAGGAAGTGGCATGTTTTCAATCGGAAACATAAATCCTGAAAGCAAAACAGTGGGTAACATCAGAGCCAGTAGAGAAATAAACATCGCGACCATTTGATTCGGTGCAATGGTCGAAATCAGGATTCCCAAGCTCAATGCCATCATAATAAACAGGAAACTTTCGGCCATCAGGAAAATGAAACTTCCTTTGATTGGAACGCCAAATAAAAATACACCTATCAGGATAATGGTCAGCGCATTGATGAACGACAATAGTAAATATGGAGTCACTTTTCCCAGTACAATCTGAATCGGTTTCAGCGGTGAGGCCAGCAGAACCTCCATGGTTCCCAGTTCTTTTTCTTTACTGATGGAAATGGAAGTCATCATGGCTGAAATCAACATCAGAATCATGGCCATAAGGCCGGGCACAAACATGTAAACGCTTTTCAATCCTTCGTTGTAAAGCATCCTGACTTCAGTATTAATTTGGTTGGGCAATTGCAGATTCTGAAGTTTTTCCTTTTTTACGTAGTCATTAATAATTCCGGAAGCATAGTTAGTCAGTATTCGGGCGGTATTGGGGTCGGAAGCATCGGCCAGCAGTTGCACTTCGGCTTTGCCATCGCGTTCCAGACTTTTCTCAAATTCAGGCCCGAAGGTGACCACCATTTTTACTTGTCCCTTCCGAAACACATCTTCCACGTCGTCGCCCGGCACCAGTTCTTCGCCCAATACAAAATAGCCCGACGACACCAATTTTGAAGTAATTTCGCGGGTGGTATTGTCGTGCGACTGATCGAGAATCGCGATCCTTGAATTCTGAATATCAGTATTGATCACTTTTCCGAATAGCAGCAACTGCACAATTGGTAAAAGAAAAATGATCATCATCGTTCGAGGATCACGAAAAATGTGCAAAAATTCTTTTTTGAGAAATCCTATAAATTGTTTCATGTTAAAAGTTCCAAATTTATTTCAAGTGTTCAGTCGCAAGTACCGTACTGCTCAAAATGTTCCATCTATTCAGGGTCACTTTTGCATCCAAATTTTCCGGGATGGAGCATCATGTAATTCAATAGT
>DAITNH010000389.1:0-3901 GCA_036834745.1 Prolixibacteraceae bacterium | reverse complement strand
CAAAATAGTTGAAATTCTTGGTGATGAATCACCCGAAGAAGCGATTTCAAAGAATACTGCCTTTTTTGAAGCAGGTGAGATTCTCTTCACATCCTTTACTTATCCAATCTCTGCAAAGAAACTGGTGGTGGGAAGGAAGTATGCATGGCAAATCGGAACCAATGGGCAGGTAGACAATAAGAGTAAGGCCTCAGGCTTTACCCTCAGGAGTGCTGATGAACCGATCAAGGTTTCCGTGGTGCTTCAACAGCCACCTTTCAATCAGTTGAAAGCGGAAGATCTTTGGAAGGCTGTGATTGAAAATACTACCCCAAACACGCTGAATATTAGATTGTTTGGAACTCTTGAACTCGCGGGCCAGGGGATCGTAGCAGAGGGTGAATCATTGTTGATGAATTTAGCCCCAGGGAAAAAGGGGATTACCTTTAACGATTTGAAGTTAAGGTATGAAATGTGGATATTCGATCGATGGGGAAACCTGATCTTTGGTGACGGTGACTATACCGTGTGTCTCCAGGTAAAAGATGAATCAGGAAATGAATTGGGGAGAGGCTGCCTTCAGCAAAGGGTTGAATTAACGACCTTTGTCATTGGAGATGTCCTTCAGCAACAGTTCAACCTGGATCAGAATCATCCCAATCCATTCAGTACCACGACAACCATTGGCTATTCCGTTCCAAAAACGAGCCTGGTGAATATCATCGTGTACGACCTTTATGGAAAGGAAATCAAAGTTCTGGTGAATGAAGAAAAGGACCCGGGTCGCCATGAGATTGTTTTCGACCGCAAAGACTTTGCAAGCGGAATTTATTTCTACACACTCCGGACTGCAGGATTCACCCAAAGTAAAAAAATGATAATCCTGAAGTAATCCTGAAAATGATAAAAAGACCGTCTCACAAACAGAGACGATCTTTTTTTTTGAGTTTACAATTAAATGAAATTATTTTGAATAAATTGCACCTGCCAGCTAAAACCCCTAAAAGAAGTTATTATTCACATGAAAATCGTTCAAATTATCTTTCCACGCGAATTACTGCTTTTGTATCTGATCGCAGGATTTCAATGTTGTGCAAGTTATTCCGGTCAGGCCCAGGGTAAAGACAGTCCGCAATGGGGCGAAAAGCATACCCGGAATATGGTTTCCGATGAAACAGGTTTGCCGGCAACATTTAATATCGAAACCGGTGAAAATGTATTATGGTCAGCTTCTCTTGGAAGTCATGGTTATGCAACCCCGGTAATTTCCGGCGGAAAGGTTTTAATTGGCGCAAACAATGCAGACGAACGCGATCCCCGCCACAAGGGAGACCGTGGCGTTTTACTCTGCCTGAACGAATCGGACGGCAACTTATGCTGGCAATTGGTTGTTCCGCGCATTGAAGGTGACAGGCACAACGACTGGCCTATGATTGGAATTTGTTCTCCGCCAACCGTTGAAGACAATCGTGTTTATGTGCTTACCAACCGTTCAGAGGTACTTTGCCTCGATCTGAACGGACAGGCTGATGGAAACGATGGAACCTTCCAGGGCGAAGGATGGTACATGGCTCCCACAGGTGAATTTCCCTGTGAGGTAACGTTAAAAGATGCGGATATAATCTGGATGTACGATTTAAAACTTGAATTGGGTATAAGCCCTCACGATTCACCACATGCTTCCATTTTGATCGATGGCGACTACCTTTACCTGAACACCTGCAATGGTGTGGATTACCGGCATCTCGAAACCACTGCGTTAAACGCTCCCAGCCTGATTGCACTGGATAAGAAAACAGGCAGGCTCCTTGCCCGGGATAACGAGCATTTCGGTCCCCGGATTTTTCACTCTTCCTGGTCTTCGCCGGCAATGGGAACAGTTAACGGACAAAAACAGGTTTTTTTTGCTGGTCCTGATGGGATTATGTATGCATTCGAAGCGCTTTCCCATCCGGCATCACGCGATCAAGTCCAAAAGTTCAATAAAATCTGGCAATTCGACTGCGACCCAACAGCACCTAAAAATAATATTCATGCCTACCTGAATAACAGGAAGGAAGGCCCATCTAATTTTCTGGGGATGCCGGTCTTTTATAAAAATCGAATTTATGTTACTGTGGGTGGGGATATTTGGTGGGGGAAAAAGGAAGTTTGGCTTAAATGTATTGATGCCACAAAAAAAGGCGACACAACTGATGCCGGAGAAATCTGGTCACACAAACTTGAACAATCGTCTGCTTCAACACCTGCAATTTCAAATGGATTAATCTATGTTACCGACTGCGGTAAAAATCTGCATTGCGTTGATGTTGAAAACGGCAAACCGTATTGGACGCATAAGCTTCAGATGGATTCATGGAGTTCTGCTTTGGTTGCCGACAGGAAAGTATATGTTGGTTCGCGCGGAAGCGATTTTTGGATTCTCGAAGCAGGTGAAAAATTAAATGTATTGTATTCCACAAAACTGGATAGTCCGATTCACTCAACTCCTGTTGCTTCGAACGGGGTAATGTATATTTCAACCATGAATAAACTTTATGCGATAAAAAAGTGAATATGCCCGGTATTATTTCTTCAAAATCTTCAATAACAAATCAAAAGCCGGTTCTGCCATTCCACCATGGTTAAACCCATCCAGTTCGTACAAGGTCGTTTGTTTGTGCCCAACAATGTTCATCATCCGCCACATGTATGCATTTTCTTCGTAGCGACCCAGCATTTCCAGTTCGCGGTCGCCGGTAATCAGATACAGCGGAGGAGCATCGGCGCGAACATGAAACTGAGGTGCAAATTCATCAACTACAGGTTGTTTCTCCGGAATCCCACGCATCTTGCGAATTTCAAAATGAGTAATCATTTGCCCGCTGAACGGCACTAGTTTCTGAATCGAATTGGCATCAATTCCGTAAGCTGCCAGATATTGTTTATCGAGACCAATCATACAGGCGAGATAACCACCGGCCGAATGGCCCGAAACCACAATTCTTTTCGGATCGCCTCCGTATTTGCTGATATTTTTGAAAACCCAGGCAACGGCTGCAGCAGCATCATCAATAAATGCCGGACTTTTTACTTTTGGACTTAACCGGTAATTTACCGCAACAACTGCCAGATTATGGTTTTTCAAACGTTCCGGAATGTGTTTTTCGCCTCCGGTTAAACCTCCGCCATGAAACCAAACTACAGTTGTAAAATTGTCTACATTTTCAGGAAAGTAGATGTCGAGTTTGCAACGCTCTTTTTCATAATTGCTTAGGTTTTCTCCTGAACGGTAGGAAATATTGTTTTCGGATTTATATGTGATTGTTTGGGCTTGTATGGAAATTACAAAGCCGATGAAAAATAAGGTGAGTTGAAAAATCCGTGTCATTTGTTTTCGTTTTTCGTTTGGCTAAAGATAAAACATTTTGCATAGAACTGTATGAAAACAAGCGATCCGATCTTTGGTGAAAATCGGATCACTTGTACAGAGTTTTAGTGAGCAGGTGACTCGGAGTCACCCGCTCACTAAACTATAACTATGCGCTCTTAGCCTCAGAAGCGCAACCTTCCTTGTATTCTGCAATGATGTTTTTAACCATTTGTGGCGAAACGCGTCCGTAAACTTTATCGCCGACCATCACAACAGGTGCTAATCCACAGGCCCCAACACAACGAAGGCAGTTGAGCGAAAATTTGTTATCGGGTGTCGATTGTCCGACTTCGATGTTTAGCTGTCGTTTAAATTCAGCCAGTACCTGTTCTGAACCGCGCACATAACAAGCCGTTCCCATGCAGATGGAAATCGGGTGTTCTCCCATCGGAATCATGGTAAAGAATGAGTAGAAAGTGACCACTCCGTAAACTTTGGCAACCGATATATTTAGCTCTTTGGCAATCACTTCCTGCACCTCGGCAGGTAAATAGCCGAGTTTACCCTGAG
>DAITNH010000388.1:2295-3906 GCA_036834745.1 Prolixibacteraceae bacterium | reverse complement strand
TTTAGGTTGACAATATACAGTTTACTTTTGCAGCAATTAGTCCGGAACTGGCAGCTTACTTTGCAATAAATTTAAACTTCGGACTAATCTGACACCATTAAATCTACTGCCCCATTTGTTGATGCTGCAAGTTATTAATATATTAGCTGATCCAATATTTAAATATTGACCTAAAGACTTTGATTTTTGACACTAACAAGCTATTGTGCAACATACGCTACATTCTGAAATCCGATATCTGGCAACTCAAGATCGTAACGACCGCTGGAATTTACTCCTTAATTAAGATCGGATATGATGAAGAGATGGTCGGTCTTTACAGGAAATTTCTGGAAGTAAGCGAAAGCGAACGCCCCGGTTACCAGCAACTTTTATCAGGAATGGTGATTCATTTGCTAGCCTATCTCTTCTTCAGGGAAAAAGACAACAACTGGAAAGACAAAGAAGTACTGAACAAAATAGACAAAGCCCGGTTAATGATTCGGGAGAAGCTAAATAGTCCGGTTTCGCCCGAAGAACTGGCGGCAGCATTAAACATGAGCTACACCTGGTTTCGCCGAATGTTCAGGCAATATACCGGTTTGGCTCCTGCACAGTACATTACACAATTAAAAATTCAGAAAGCCAGAGAATTACTTTCGGTCACTTCCATGCCCATCAAAGAAATTGCACTGGAACTGGGTTACGAATCGATTGATTATTTTTCGACGCTATTTAAAAAACAAACAGGCACAACACCCGGTCAGTTCAGGAATATGGGAAGAGGCATTTAAAACGGTTTATCACCTTAAATTTCAAAAAATATGAAGCGTTATCTAAATTTATGGCCCATCACCATTCTGGTGTTAAGCCTTTTTGTGTCGAATTATTATAGCCTGATTGATCGCGGGTTTGTATTTGCAATTGCCCAAATCAGAGGTGGTAGCGATATGGGCGAACAATGGTACGAAGACGGGAAACTGTTGAAAAAGAAAAATACATTCACCGATTTTATCACCTGTGCCGAAAAACTGGTTTCCGACAACTTTACCAAATCCGACAAACTGGCCATTATGGGTGGAAGTGCCGGAGGTTTGCTGATGGGTGCAGTGGTTAACATGCGTCCGGATTTGTTCCATACGGTTGTAGCGCAAGTTCCTTTTGTTGATGTGATTAACACCATGCTCGACGCCAGCCTTCCGCTTACCACGCAGGAATATGAAGAATGGGGAAATCCGAACGAAGAGGAATATTACAAATACATACTCTCGTACTCGCCTTACGACAATATTAAAGCGCAGAATTACCCTAACATACTGGCAACTGGCGGACTCAACGATTCGCAGGTGGGGTATCACGAACCGGCTAAGTTTGTAGCCAAACTCCGCTCTATGAAAACCGACAACAATATTCTGCTGCTTAAAACCAACATGGAATCGGGTCACGGCGGGGCAACCGGCCGTTTTGATGCACTGAAGGAAAGAGCCTTTGATATGGCATTTATCCTGAACAGGATTGGTATCTCGGAATAATCCGATAGCCGAAAATGCCAGTAAGAAAAGCTTTCTGTCAGAAGTGTACTGAATCTGACAGGAAGCTTTTTATATTTTCCAATACTTTTTCCGAAAGTCG
>DAITNH010000388.1:0-2195 GCA_036834745.1 Prolixibacteraceae bacterium | reverse complement strand
GTACTGAATCTGACAGGAAGCTTTTTATATTTTCCAATACTTTTTCCGAAAGTCGTGACTGGGCTTCCATCGTAAATCCGATTGAAGTATTTACCAAAATCGAATTTGGTTTTTTATTTCTGAATTCAGCTTCACCCAGAACAATGGAGTTTTTGGGTAAATGCAGACTAATGTCATCACAACGAGCCATCAATTCATTCAGGGAAAGAAAACCGAAACCTTCCGCTTCCAGTTCGGGCTTGCGGCTCCGGTTGAAGTAAAAAACATTCATGCCAAAATGTTGGGCCGTACGGGCAACCATCGTTCCCAAAGTTCCCATTCCGATGATGCCCATCGTTTTGCCGCGCAGTTCCCGATTTTCGTTTTGCAATCTCCGATTTCCAAGTCCTTTCATCAAATTTATTTTCCGGACATGGCTTGACGCAGCGCGTTTTCTTTTTCTCCGGTCCAGTATTTACAATCCAGATTTAAAAATACCGATGAATAGGCAATGGTTCCTTCGGTTTTCAGCACCAATACTTTAAAGAGCTTCGATGCCTCATCGATTTTGGTAAAAACGGAATCGTGCAGGATTGTTTGCGTATCGGCTCCCTGAAGCACTTCCTGCAACGATTTCTTGAATGGCTCGATGCCCGATTCCAATTCCGGAGTAATAAAACTCAGTTCCTTATCGGTGTAAATTATTGGTTTAACATGCGTTGACTGAGAGATTTGTTCCAGGGTGTATTTTAGCACCGAAAGAAGCTCTTCTCCGGTATTTACCACATGGATTCCGGGTGCGTTTTGTGCCGGAAATGCTTTATCCACCACCAGAATCCAGTTACGGTGGCCTAATAACGGTAATTCTTCAGCTAAAACCGTTTTCCAGTTATTTGTTTCCGGAACGGTTGTTTGTCCGGCAGGACTGGTACAAGAAGTTGACATGCTAAGTGCAATTATTAAAGTTAAAATTAGATTCTTCATCGTCTAAAATTTAATACGGTTTATACGCAGCATTCATCACATTCACGGTCTGCCTGATCCAAACCCGGTAGCGTGAATCACGGTTCCATGTATTTCCTGCCGAGCCAAAATCGCAGAAATGAATTTGTTTCGGTTGCTTGAATTCACCTTCCAAATCAGTACCAAGCACCAGTGGAGCGGTAAACGACATCCAGATATGTCCAGGTTTGCCAGCAGACGGGTGAAGTTCTACCAGATTGCTTTTGTGCTGCACAATAGCGGCTTCATCAACAAATCCATCATCAAAACGAGCGTCGCGCGCCAGCAAAACCGGTCCTCGTAATATCGCCTGATGTCCGTTTAGCGTAATCAACCGACCGCTCATATCGAGCTTCAATAATACCTTATCTCCTGATTTCCATTCGCGATTAATTTTCAGGTAAGTTCCTGATTTTATTTCCTCAACAGGCAACCCATTTACCATAACAGAAGTTTGCGCACTCCATGCCGGAATGCGCAATGCGAGGGTAAAAACTTCCTGTTTTTCGGGTTTAACTGTGATTTTAATTTGGTCGGATTCAGGATAAGTGGTAGTTTGCAGAATGGCCACCTTATTTTTAGGATTGAGCTGCACCGAAGCCGAAAACTGGCTGTACAAATTCATCCAGATTTCGTTTCCGGTGGTCATCAAAGCCAGTTTTGGCAACAAAGCAAATGCTCTCGGACCATTGGCATTGCAGCAGTTAATGTGCATTCCGCATTGCTCTTCGCCCTCGTGGTGCATGCCTTCGAGTGGACTGTATTTGGCAATCTGCGAACCGTCAAATTTCATGGAAGCCATCAGCGCATTATAAACCGATTTCTCAATCTGGTCGGCATACATTGGGTTACCGGTAAGTCGAAGCAGGTTATTGCATAATTTAATCCAGGTAAAAGTCACGCAGGTTTCCATCGTGTGATAGGTAGGTTCAGTTTGCCGCTGTCCACCATGATAAAAACATTCAAAAGCGGTTCCTGAACCAGCCAAATTAATTTCAGTATCAATGATATTTTGCACGGCAAGTTCTGCTGATTTCAGGTAGGTGGGTTCGCCGGTAATCCGGTAAAGTTCGAGCAATCCTTCGTAGCACGACATCATTTCGTAAGCTTTTTGTCCATTCTCCCACGACCACCATGTTTTTGGGAAAGGGAAACGGTCGGCCACAGCTATTCCTTCAGCAGCTTTGCTAATCAGCTTCCGGCCATCGGCGGTT
>DAITNH010000387.1:0-3922 GCA_036834745.1 Prolixibacteraceae bacterium | reverse complement strand
AACATCCAGCCTGTGACTGAAATACATGTTGTAATAATCCAAACCATGATAATACTGGACAAATAGCCCGATATCCTCCAGAAATTTTGGGTGATAATAAAAAGTAAAGCTTAGGTTAAGCCTGTCTGATGAAACCTGATCCCAATTGTTCACGGCCCCAAACATCCATGTAGCTTCGCCTTTAACCGAGATATCCGCATTTTTTCGGGGATACCGGTCATTTTTTGCCGGAACCTTAAAAATAGAAACCGCATTGTGCCAGCGAACTTTACTGTAAATTCCGTCGAGTTCAGAGCTGCTTGAACCTGGCGGATGGATTTCAACAGAAGTTTTGAAAAACTGGTAAGCATTTAGTCTTTTATTTATGTTTGTAACTAAGAATCCCGGCTCAAAATAATTGGTAGCAAAATCTCCTGATTTTAAATTCAGATCGCCATTTTCCAGAAAAAAGTCTCCTTCCTGACCGTTTGAATGATGTGCCAGTCTTACAAATAAACTTTTAGTGCGTGATCCCGATTGGTTTTTCAACTGATAATAGATTGTTATCTGTGGCATATAACTCGGAGTGTACACAGGAAAAGAAGGCTCATTATACATCCGGATGATAATCTGCGGTGTTAGAACTCCCATTAGCCGGGAGTTTCTGCTTTCACGGAGGTAGAAATTCGGGATAACATTCCCTTCGAACCAGAGTGGTTCAATATTACCAATATCAGCAGGAAAAGTGATATAACTATTGCCCTGATTTACCTGAGATATTATTGAAAGCCCAATCTGGGGTATTGAGTCTCTTTCCTGTCCTATGCTTGAAAGGACAAGAAATATTGAAATCAATATCAAAAGTGAGCATCGTTTCATTAATTACAGGTATATAATATTGACCTTTATCTTTTTGTCGCCCAGCACACTAAAAGAGGCTTTTGAAAATGTGGGCCGGTTTGAAAAACCAATGGACTGGAAATTGGAAAAACCGATACCCTCCTTGGGCAAGATGATTCCTCTTTTAATTTTCCCGTCATTGTTTTCATCGTGCAAAATATTCACCGCGTATTTTCCTTCAGGCAGGTTTTCGAATGTTACAGTCGATGCCCCGTTTACTATTTTCCCGGTAAGTTTTTTGAAATACTTTTTGTAATGCTCATCGGGCAATGCATCCTCTCTGTTGTACAATGCGAATTGTACAGTACCTTTTGAATTTCGCAATTCACTCACATCAACTGTTAATGAGCAGGTTTCCTGCTTTTGAATACTAAATGAAGTAAGCAGTACGATAACCAAAAACGATTGAAGGATTATGATTATTTTATCCATTTTATTTATGTTTTTTATTTGCGATTTTCTCTTTAATACGATCTACCACGTAGTAAACCATCGGGACTAAATAAACAGTCAGAATCATGGACGACAGCAAACCACCGATGATCACCCATGCCAGGCCGTTTTTCCATTCGCTGGCTGTACCTTTGGCCAATGCGATGGGCAACATTCCGATTGCCATAGCGAGCGTGGTCATTAAGATAGGGCGCATACGCTCTTTACCAGCAATAATCAACGCCTCTTTGTAATACTTGCCC
The DNA here is from genome assembly GCA_036834745.1 of Prolixibacteraceae bacterium. GTDB lineage: Bacteria > Bacteroidota > Bacteroidia > Bacteroidales > Prolixibacteraceae > Aquipluma. Next base: position 2,348 of record DAITNH010000387.1, on the reverse strand, counting down.
TGGGCTTTTAACTGATTGGTGAAATCCACAATCAGGATCGCATTTTTAGTGACCAGCCCCATGAGCATGATTAATCCTAACTGCGCAAACAAAGTCAGATGATTTAGCGATAAGTTTAAGGCAAGGAAGGCTCCAACAGCAGCCATCGGTATGGCAAATAATGCCACAAACGGATAAATGTAACTGTCATAAAGGGCTACCATGATCAGGTAAATCAGTATAAATGAGATTAAAAGAACTGAACCCAAAGCGCCGAAACTTTCATTTTGTGTTTTGATATCTGCCCCCCAGGTTAATTTTACTCCTTCTGGCAATGGTTGCGTTTTCAGAAAGCCAATTGCTTCATCAGCAAGGGTTCCCGATGGCCTGCCAAACGATTCGGAAGTAATGGTTACAGACGGTTGACGGTCCAGTCTTTCGAGCAATGAAGGCGAATTATCCTGTCTTACTTCAGCAAATTGAGATACTTCAATGGGAATGTTCATTGGGTTTACGATGGAAATACGCTGCACGTCTTCAAAGTTTTTCCGGTCAAAATCATCCAGCCATATCCTTACCGGATATTCTGTTCCATTTTCGGTTAATGTGGCATCATCGTTTCCGGTAAAGGCTGTCCTCAAATTTAAACCTACGTAAGCAGTTGTTAATCCCAACCGCTGCATCTTATCTTTGTCGGGGATCACCTTGAATTCAGGGCTTCCTTCTTCTACTGATAACTGAACATTATCGGCGCCTGGTATTTTCTCAATAGCCGCTTTCAGTTTATCCCCGGTTTTCATTACCAAATCAAGATCGCTTCCGCTCAGGGTTATTTTAATTGGCGCCTGTTTGGGCAGTAAGCCCAGAACGGCCATTGAAAAGTTAACGCCCGAAAATTGCTTTTTCAGCTCTTCACGAAGCGATTTCATAAACGCCTCTGTTTTGATGTCTCTTTCCTTTTCCGGTTTTAGCTGAATGGTAAATTCTGATAAATTAGCTGAGCCAACCCCAAGGCTACCGATACCAGTACTTGGCCCGGCAATGTTGCTGAAAAGTGTAGCGACTTCAGGTTGCTGAAGGATAAAGTTTTCTACCCGTTGAGTTCTGATATTGTTCTCCTGAACGGTGGTCGTTTTGTCATATTCCAGGTTCAGACGAAACTTTCCCTGATCTCCGGTCGACATCATTTCTTTTCCAATAATACCTTGCTTCATTATTACAACAGTCATTATCAAAAGAAAAAATACGATACCGGTAAAGAAGAGTTTATGACTTAGTACCCATTCTAACTGGCGACCGTACCAATCGATGAAAGTTGTTAATTGCCTTTCAAACCAAAGCAAAAAACGGTTTATGATGTTGGTAGGTTGCAAATCTTCCTTTTTGCCTATTCGTGAAGCCAGCCAGGGTACCAGTGTAAAACCCACCAATAAGCTGGTAAGTGTTGATGTTATTACTACGATGGAGAATTGTTTCAGCATATCGGCCACAAATACCTGCAAAAACAGAATCGGTAAGAATACCACCACGTCAACCAGGGTAATTGAAATGGCTGAAAACCCAATTTCCATACGCCCTTCCAATGCCGCGGTTTCCTTGTCTTTGCCCATATCGAGGTGTCGCTGAATGTTTTCCAGAATCACGATCGCATCATCTACCAGGATTCCGATAATTAACGACATGGCCAGCAAGGTCATCAGGTTTAAGGTGAAACTCATCAGCCACATCACGGCAAAAGCGGTAATTAACGAGGTCGGGATCGCAATTAAAACAATCAACGAGTTCCGATAGCTTCGTAAAAACAGAAACATAACCAGTGAAACCAGAATTACCGCTAAAATCAGGTCAAAAACCACTGAATTTACTGCCGCAATGGTCATATCGGTAGAATCATCGGCAATAACAAATTTTACCCCGAAGTTGGAATTTGCACTTTCAATTTGTTTGAGCTTTGCATGAACCAATTTTGAAACTTCCACTGCATTGGCATCGCCTTGTTTTTTCAGCAAAAGGCCTATTCCGTTTGTACCGTTGTACCGACTTACAGAACTTATTTCTTTCACCCCATCGATAACAGATGCCACATCTTTTACATAGACCGGCATTCCGGGCGCAGGCATAGCAACCTGTACATTCATAATGTCGTTTACGGTCGAGAATTTTCCGGTTAACCGGACTGAATTACTCTCTTCATCGGTTTGCGCTTTACCGGCAGGCAAATCAATTCCTGAGCGATTAATGGCCTCAACCACCTGGTAGAGCGATATTTTATACAGTTTCAGTTTATCCTGATTGGCCTTCACCTGAATTTCCCGTTCTTCGCCGCCAAGCAGCGTAATTTCAGCCACCCCTTTCAATTGTTGAATTTG
>DAITNH010000386.1:0-4036 GCA_036834745.1 Prolixibacteraceae bacterium | reverse complement strand
CAAATAGACATTTCTGCAGGAGTATTAAAACAAAACAATAATTGGGAATGATTTAAACTTCATTCAACAAAATCTTTTTGTGGTGTTACAGCCACAAAAAGATTTTTAAGACCACTTCAAATAAGAAAAGGCCCTATAACTCGTTATGGGGACCCCTTTTTAATTTGGATACTGCCGAATCTAAAACATTCAAATTATTAATTAACCTAATAATTAAATCACTTTCATGAAATACATTTTTTTTCAAAAGTTAATAAGGTATTACCTATTCGTATTTTTTTCGTTAATCATTTTTAAGACCACACAGGCGCAATTAGTTGAATTGCCCAAGGTATGGAAGTTTATGTTAGGTGATAATATGGATTGGGCTGGGCAATCATTTAATGATACTGGTTGGGGCAATAAACAATTAGGAACAAGTTGGTCTGCAACTGGCATGAAAGGCAATGTTTATGAATGGTATAGAATTAAAATAGTTATTCCTTCAAACATGAAAAGTGCAGCCGAAAGAGGTAAGGGAATAAAACTTAAACTTGGCAGGATTGATGATGTTGATCAAACTTTTTTTAATGGTAAACTTATAGGACAAACAGGTTCTTTGCCTCCTGCTTACGAAAGTAAAAGGGATGCTGAACGAGTTTATATTATTTCAGCAAATGAAGTTCAATGGGATAAGGAAAATGTAATTGCAGTTAGGGTCTTTAGTTTGGATATTGGATTGGTTGGTATGTACCAGGGTCCATATAATTACTGGCCAATTCAGTGGTCAGATTCTATGTCAATTCAACCTAGCATTTTTGAAACCGATCAAAATGGATTTACAGCAAAAATTAAATTTACCAACAATAGCAATTACGCATTTAATGGAACGGTTAAGTATTGGGTAAATGATATAAATAATAAAGAATTATTTACAGAAACAAAGCCGGTACAAGTGAAGCCTGAACAGGGTTCTGAAGCTGAAGTAACCTTCTCGAATTACCAGCCGGTAAATGAAAATATTTTTAAAGTAGGCTACCAGGTTACAGAAAATAATACTACAGCTACTGTGAAAATTAAACAGGTTTATCTGGCCAATAAACAAATTGAAATTAAAGTTGCCAGTGAACCCAAACCAGTTGTAGCCAATAAAATCAAGGATGCCTTTACTTCCATTCCATTTCAGAATCAAATATTACAAGGGTATCTTGGGAAACGCTTTACGCAAAATCTGGAAGAGCGTCTTTTGAAAGTCGATGAGAACGGGTTAATGGGTTCTTATTTACAAAAGCCCGGAATACATGCATGGGCAGGCGAGCATGTTGGCAAATATCTGGAAACAGCCTGCAATGTTTGGAAAAACACTCACGATACAAGACTTAAACAGCAAATGGATCGCATGATGTATGAACTTATTAACTCGCAATTGGAAGATGGTTATTTGGGAACCTACACACCAGATATTTATTGGACAAGCTGGGATGTATGGTCGCATAAATATAATTTGTACGGATTGCTTGCGTATTATACGACAACCGGCTACCAGCCAGCCCTGGAAGCATGCAAGAGAATGGGCGATTTGTTGTGTATAACATTTGGGAATAAACCAGGACAGCGTGATCTGATTTTAGCCGGAGAACATGTTGGAATGGCAGCAACCAGCATCCTGGATCCAATGGTAGAATTGTACCGATACACTGGCGATAAAAAATACCTTGATTTTTGCTATTATATCCTTGAGGCGTGGGAGCAACCTAATGGTCCCCAAATTATCAGCTCATTATTATCAACTGGTAAGGTCAATAAGGTGGCGAACAGGAAAGCCTATGAAATGCTATCGAATTTAGTTGGATTAATCAAATTATACCGTGTTACAGGTAATGACAAATTTTTAAATCCGATTTTAATTGCATGGAAGGATATCGTAACAAATAGACTTTATATTACCGGAACCACCAGTTCATCTGAACATTTTCAAGATGATGAAATATTGCCTGCAGCAGATAAAGATCAAATTGGTGAAGGGTGTGTGACAACCACCTGGATTCAGTTAAATCAGAATTTATTAGCGGTCACCGGCGAATTAAAATATATGGAGCAAATTGAAAAAACAATTTACAATCATTTATTGGGAGCTGAAAATCCACAAACCGGATGTGTAAGTTATTTTACGCCAATGATGGGCAAAAAAATATATACTTGTGGAATCTTATGTTGCACATCGAGTATTCCACGTGGAACAGCATTGATTCCATACTTTACATTCGGAAATCTTAATAACATTCCGACCTTAATGTTGTATGAACCTGCATCCTACAAAGAGAATATAACAACTTCCGATAAGAAAATCATCAGCTTATCCTTGCAGGTCGTAAGTAGTTTTCCTGAAAATGGTGATGCTATTATTACGGTAAAAACATCTAAGACGGCCTCTTTCCCAATTTCATTACGAGTGCCATCCTGGTGCACTTCTTATCTTGCTGAAGTTGGCGGAAAGCAATACAAAGATTCAGCAAACCAATATTTAATACTGGAACGTGTTTGGAAATCAGGCGAAAAAATAAGGGTGTCTTTTCAAATGCCGGTTCAAATTCTGAATGGTGGGAAAAGTTATCCCGATCAGGTTGCTTTTCAGAGAGGACCACAGGTTTTGGCATTTGATGATTCGTTAAACTCAGAATTCCTGAAAAAACATCCATTCGAATCAGCTCAGAAACTGCATGTTGAAAAACCTGAAGTCATAAGTAATGTTGATTTATTACCGAAACAATGGATTGGGGAGCAGGCTTATTCTGTAGGTGTAATTGATGAAAAAAAGAATCGAGAGAAACAACATTTGATACTGGTTCCCTTTGCAGATGCAAGTCAAACCGGTGGAGCTGTAAAAGTATGGATGCCACTGCGTATAGCTACAAATTAGAAATCTTTCAGGACAGACTGATGTGAAAATACGATGATTCAAATGATTTAAAGGAAAAAAAGGAATGAAAAAAATAATCGTAATTGGCAGCTCGAATACAGATATGGTGATCAAAACAAAGAATTTTCCTGCACCTGGCGAAACTATTATGGGTGGAAAATTCTTAATGAATTCAGGTGGTAAAGGTGCTAATCAGGCTGTAGCTGCGGCACGATTAGGGGGAATAGTCACTTTTGTCGGCAAAATTGGTGATGATATTTTCGGTAAACAGGCAGTTCAGCAACTTGAAGATGAGGGCATCAATGTGGACTTTGTTGTCGTGGATCCTGAAAATCCGAGTGGTGTTGCACTGATTACTGTTGATTGGAAAGGCGAAAATTCAATCGTTGTGGCTCCGGGATCCAACGGAACGCTTAGCCCGATAGATTTTGATAAAGCAATTGGTGAACTCAATGAATCGGAATATATACTGATGCAACTCGAAACACCCATTCCGACGGTTGAACACATTGCCCGAATAGCAGTTGAAAAAAGGAAAAAAGTGGTTTTGAATCCTGCCCCGGCGGCCGAACTTTCTGATGAACTACTAAAAAATTTGTATATCATTACTCCAAACGAAACAGAAGCAGAATTGCTCACCGGAGTAAAAGTCACCGATAAACAATCGGCTTTGAGAGCAGCAACTGTTCTTCACGACAAAGGTGTTGAAATCGTAATCATAACAATGGGAGCTGCCGGTGCTTTTCTGTTGGCAAACGGAAAGTCTGAAACAATCACAGCGCTTAAAGTGGAGGCTATTGATTCCACTGCCGCCGGAGATACTTTCAACGGAGCTTTGGTGGTGGCTTTATCCGAAGGAAAAACGATACAGGAATCCATTGCCTTTGCCAATAAAGCGGCATCCATTTCTGTTACTCGTATAGGAGCACAATCATCAGTTCCATTCCGAAATGAAATTATAAATTGAAATATTTACAACTAAATCCAATACAATGAGAACGAAATTGTCCATTTTTATAATGCTATTTTGTGTGTTAGCCATTACTTCGTGCAAAACCGAAAAATCTGACACACGAACTATTTCTACTGAAGTCCTGAAAGATAAAATAGCCGGGGGCTGGGCAGGTAAAATGATTG
>DAITNH010000385.1:0-4042 GCA_036834745.1 Prolixibacteraceae bacterium | reverse complement strand
GTGAAACAGAACCCGAAGTATTGCAGGTAATGGACGACCTTCGGCAAGTTGGCTGCAAAGTGATAACCATCGGACAATATCTGGCGCCAACACTGACACACATTCAGGTAAAAGAATACATTACTCCTGAACAATTTGAACGCTACCGAACAATCGGACTCGAAAAGGGTTTTTCATACGTGGAAAGCAGTCCGCTGGTAAGATCTTCGTATCGGGCAGATGCACATGTAAAGGCATGAAAAATTACTGAAGAATTGGATTAGAAGCACTTTCCTTCAATGACTATGAATGACAACTATTGACAACAAATGACACAGATATGGCCAATTTCAACTACGAAGACCTCGGTCTGAAAGACTATAAAGAATGCTGGGATTATCAGGAAACGATACATGCCCAGGTGGTTGCCGATAAACTGGCAAACAAAAAAAGCAGCGATATCAATCGTTTTTTGCTGGTCGAACATCCACATGTTTACACCCTCGGGAAAAGCGGCGATGAACACAATTTACTGATCAACGGAGATTTCCTCCAGAAAATTGATGCAGTTTATTACAAAATCAATCGTGGCGGCGATATTACCTATCATGGTCCCGGCCAATTGGTTGGTTACCCGATAATTGATCTTGAAAACTACAAAATCGGGGTGAAAGACTTCATTTTCAAAATGGAGCAGGCCATCATTCAAACCATTGCAGAATATGGACTGGAGGGCGGCTTGAAAGATGGAGCCACCGGCGTTTGGTTAGATCCCACCATTCCGGCAAAGTCGCGAAAAATAAGTGCAATCGGTGTTCGTATCAGCCGGTATGTTTCCATGCACGGTTTCGCACTGAATGTGAATACCGACATGCGCTATTTCAACTACATCAATCCCTGCGGGTTCATTACATACGGAGTCACTTCCATCGAAAAGGAACTTGGGCGGAAAATCGATATGCAGGAAGTGAAAGAGATTGTAAAAGCGAAGTTCAATCAGATTTATTGATCAGTATTGCACCTGTTTCGCAAAGCCCAAAAGCATCCAAAAATAAAATTTATAACTTTGGCCGTTCCTTAAAATTAAAATCACTTTAAAACAACATACAATGGCATTGATTAACGAGAATTACCTGAAACTTCAGGCGGGATATTTGTTCCCCGAAATTGGAAGAAGAGTGCGCGAATTTGCAGCGGCCAACCCGGATAAAAATATCATCAGAATGGGGATCGGCGATGTTACACAACCGCTGGTTCCGGCAGTAATAAAGGCTTTCCATGAAGGAGTTGAAGAATTGGCCAATGCTGCCACCTTCAAAGGTTACGGACCTGAACAAGGCTACGATTTTTTGCGCGATGCCATTGCTTTGAACGATTACAAAAACCGTGGGGTTGATATTTCGGCTGACGATATTTTCGTGTCTGACGGTTCGAAATGCGACACAGGAAACATTCAGGAAATATTTGGCGCAGGCAACAAAATTGCGATTTGCGACCCTGTTTACCCTGTTTATGCCGATACTACTGTTATGTCGGGCAAAACAGGTACGATGCAAAGCAATGGGTATTTCGACGGAATTATTTACATGCCCTGCAACGAGGCAAATGGTTTTATTCCTGAATTGCCCACCGAACGTCCCGACCTGATTTTCCTTTGTTATCCGAACAATCCGACGGGAACCGTTGCAAGCAAAGAAGAACTGAAAAAATGGGTGGACTATGCCCACGCCAATAAATGCATTATTCTGTACGATGCAGCTTATGAATCCTACATTACCGACGATTCGATTCCCCGTTCAATATTTGAAATTGAAGGCGCAAAAGAAGTTGCATTGGAATTCCGCAGCTTCTCGAAAACCGCCGGATTCACCGGAACACGTTGCGCGTTTACAGTTATTCCAAAAGAACTGAAAGCTTATGACAGCGAAGGAAATGCCCATCAGGTAAAACCGCTTTGGAACCGCCGCCATACTACCAAATTCAACGGAGTATCTTATCCGGTGCAGAAAGCAGCAGCTGCAATTTACACCGAAGAAGGCAAAAAACAGGTAAAAGAAGTGGTTGATTATTACCTGGAAAATGCCCGAATCATGCTTGAAAGTCTGAAAGAAACCGGATTCACCGTATTTGGTGGCGTAAATGCGCCTTATGTGTGGGTTAAAACGCCTGACAGTATGAAATCATGGGACTTCTTCGATAAGCTGCTGAACGAAGCCAATGTGGTCGGTACGCCCGGTTCCGGATTTGGCCCGTCGGGCGAAGGTTATTTCCGATTTTCAGCATTTGCCGACCGGGCCAATGTGCTGGATGCGATGGAAAGAATTAAAAATCTGAAGTAAAATTTTCAACCACGGATTTCACAGATTATCACAGATTTTAATTTGCGTAAATCCGTGAAATCCGTGGTTAATTTCTGCCTAAAAATTATCAGCTTCGATTTCGAAATAGGCTTGTGAATGTTCGCAAACAGGGCATTTCAATGGTGGTTTGGCCGATTCGTGCAGGAATCCGCAAACACGGCATTTCCATACAACTTTTCCTTCGCGCTCAAATACTTTTCCTTCTTCGAGGTTTTGGTACAATTTGCGGTAGCGTTCTTCGTGGGCTTGTTCAATTTTGGCTATCGACCTGAACAATAAGCCGATTCTCTTGAATCCTTCTTCGTCGGCAATACGTGCAAATTCAGGATACAATTCGGTCCATTCTTCGTTTTCTCCTTCAGCAGCAGCCTTCAGGTTTTCCATTGTTGTTCCGATTTTTCCTGCCGGATAGGTGGCTGTAATTTCCACCATACGTCCTTCCAGTTGTTTGAAAAACTGTTTGGCATGTGAACGTTCGTTCTCTGCAGTTTCCAAAAAGAGGGCGGCAATTTGCTCCAATCCTTCTTTCTGTGCAACTTTTGCTGCAAACTCATAACGGTTGCGGGCCTGCGATTCGCCTGCAAATGCTTTCAACAGATTTTTTTCTGTCTGTGATCCTGCTAATTCCATGTGCAAATATTTTTAAGTGAAATTGAATTTATAAAACTGTAATATTTCTTAAAGTTACAATTTTGAAATCCAATGGTAATGGCTTCTTTGTAATTTAGATCCATTCAAAATTGGGATCGCGCTATTTTGAGCGAAAATATTTTCAGGATAATTTCCATTTATTACCGACTTGAAAATATTTAGCAATTTGTTTACCTCGCGAATACCGTTTTTTTATTGCAGGAACACAAAAAATAACGACATTTGCATCCTTTAAGCCTTAGTTCATGACAATAAACGAAATACAAAAAGAGATCGTCGGAGAGTTTTCAGCTTTCGAAGACTGGATGGATAAATACAGTTACCTGATTGAGTTGGGCAACGATTTGAAAGATCTGGATCCGAAAGACAAAATAGATCAGTATATAATAAAAGGTTGTCAGTCGAGGGTTTGGCTTGTTTCTGATTTCCAGGATGGGAAAATCATTTTTCGCGGCGAAAGTGATGCGGTAATTGTGAAAGGATTGGTTGCCCTATTGCTGCGGGTAGTTTCGAACCGGACTCCGCAGGAAATACTCAACAATGAACTTTTTTTTATCGACGAAATCGGTCTGAAACAACATCTTTCACCGACCCGGTCGAACGGTTTATTGGCCATGATCAAACAAATTAAACTCTATGCTGTTGCATACAATAGAATTTCAGAAAAAGGAGATTGAGTGATGGATACCAGAATTGATTTGATAATTGAACGTCTGAAAGACGTGTATGACCCGGAAATACCGGTCAATATTTACGATTTGGGATTGATCTACAATGTAGACGTTGACGATGCCAACCAGGCAAATATCATAATGACATTGACATCTCCCGGCTGTCCGGTTGCTGACATGCTGGTTGAGGACGTGCGTCAGGCGGCTTTGGCGGTTGAGAATGTGGCAACTGTTGATGTTGAATTGACTTTTGATCCCCCGTGGGACAAATCGATGATGAGCGAAGAAGCCCGGTTGGAACTTGGATTCTTTTAATTTGCCAATTCGATGATAAAAAACAAAGCGGCTGTTTCCATGGAGACAGCCGCTTTGTTTTAGTTT
>DAITNH010000384.1:0-4146 GCA_036834745.1 Prolixibacteraceae bacterium | reverse complement strand
AGGAAAACGGCGTACGGATTTGGAACGAATGGGCTGACGAAAACGGAGAACTTGGCCCGGTTTACGGCTACCAGTGGCGATCGTGGCCAACACCAGATGGCCAGCACATCGACCAGATTACGCAGGTTGTCAACAGCATTAAAAACAATCCGGATTCGCGCCGTCACATTGTGAGCGCCTGGAATGTAGGCGAAATCGACAAAATGAAACTTCCGCCCTGCCATCTTCTGATTCAATTTTATGTTGCCGACGGAAAACTCTCCTGCCAGCTTTATCAGCGAAGTGCCGATATTTTTCTGGGTGTTCCATTCAATATTGCATCGTACGCTTTGCTGACATTGATGATGGCGCAGGTTGGCGGATTGCAGCCTGGTGATTTTGTGCACACCCTCGGCGATGCACACATTTACCTGAACCACATGGAACAGGTTAAATTGCAATTATCGCGCGAACCTTTTCCACTTCCGCAGATGAAAATCAATCCGGAAGTAAAAAGCATTTTCGATTTTAAATTTGAAGATTTTGAACTGACAGGCTACCAGTCGCATCCGCACATTGCGGGGAAAGTGGCGGTATAGAATATTTAAAAAGATATGATACACGAAAACATCTCCATAATTGTCGCAATTGCGCAGAATTTTGCCATTGGCAAAAACAACGATTTGCTATTTCACCTACCCAACGACCTGAAACGGTTTAAAGAAATTACCACCGGCCATCCGGTGATTATGGGTCGCAACACCTTACTGTCGTTACCAAAAGGAGCACTTCCAAACCGGAGAAACATAGTAATTACCGACAATCCGGAGGAAAAATTCGAGCGTTGTGAGATGGTATTCTCTATTGATGAAGCAGTGGAAGCCGTAAAAAATGAGTCCGAAGCATTTATAATTGGAGGCGGCATCATTTACCGCGAATTTTTTCCGCTGGCAGGAAAGCTATATCTGACCGTGGTTCACAAGGATTTTGATGCCGATGTCTGGTTTCCGGAAATAGATTATTCGCAATGGGAAGAACTGGCACGCGAAGACCTGTTCGACGAAAAGAACGGATTTAATTATTCGAACCTGAATTTAAAAAGGAAAAGCCTCATCCCCAGCCCTTCTCCTATGTAACTACTTTTTTGTAGGCGGATTTTGTTTCCTGCCTGCGGCTGGCAGGCGTCCGAAAAGAGGGTTTTGCGCTGAAAATGGCTTTCGCGCGGACGATTTTCATTGTTGCCTTTATGTCCGTTGCCTAAAGGCAAACGGCAAAGGATATCGACATGAATAACCTATTTCGCTAATTAGAGTATTATCCTTTGCTCCCGATAAAAATCGGGTCAGGCTGTCACTTTCATGTGACGGACAGAATCTCCACCACCAAGTCCTGAGTGCCGTAAGTATGAAACATTACGATGTTTAGGGGAGTTTGATTCGATCTTTAGAACGAATATTTGCAGAATTTGCGGGCGAACTAAAACCCCCTCTTGTGGAGGGGTTGGGGAGGCTTTACAATAATTTCCCAATGTTATCGAACCGCTGGTGATAATCAACTATTGAACATTTAATAACCTCCAGCGCTTCTTCCACTCCATAAATATGAGTAATTTCTGTATTACTTACTTTGCCGGGCATATCTTTATAGGTCAGAAAATAGTGTTTTAACCTTTGTACCACAATATCCGGAAGATCAGATAAATCTTTGTATTCGCTGTAAACCACATCGTTGCTTAAAACAGCAATGATTTTATCATCGGCTTCGTTTCCATCGATCATGCGGAAACCGCCAATCGGCCTCGCATCAACCAAAATATCGCCGTGTGCAATTGTTTTTTCTGTCAGCACACAAATATCAATCGGGTCACCATCTCCTTTGATCCCTGTCTTTCCGTTTTTCTCCATACAAAATTTACCAACCTCTTCCCCACAATAGGTTTGAGGAATAAAACCATATAGAGCCGGAACAACATTGGAATATTTCTGAGGTCTGTCGAGCTTCAAAAAGCCACTTTCCTTGTCGATTTCGTATTTTACGGTATCGGTCGGAACAACTTCAATAAATGCAACTACATTTTCAGGAGCATCTTTCCCGATGAAAATACCATGCCATGGATGTGATTTATATCGGAGCCCCATCAATCGCCCAATTGGATCTGATAATCTGTCTGCCATAAATTAATTTTTAAGTTTTTGTTGAATATAACCCTTACACAGGTAAAAAGTTTATACCAGCTATGTAAATTCATATCAATACCAAAGGGAAGCCCCATCCCCAACCCCTGCCTCGACGTCAGCCGGGCTTCCCCAAAGAGGGAAGGGGGCAGGTTCTGCATAATTGGGATGGGCTACTCTTGAAACAAAAAGCTCTAACCGATAAAGAACTCCTGAACCAATTTAAGGCCATTGAAAAGATGTCGGAACGTGATAAGGATGTGGTTAAAACACTCATCGACGCTTTTATTACAAAGGGGAAACTCAAACAGTTAGTTCTATAACAAACAAAGCCCGACCATTTGGCCGGGCTTGGTGTTTTATTCTCTCAGACTAAGTCTGACTTCTATCTTAAATCACACGAGACTATATCTCGCGCCAGACAGGTTAAACAGGAAGCCTTCGATGAAAACTTACCGTTACCTGTTTGTCAAGATAAAGCAATTGTATATTGTATTGTCTTACAGGCGGTTCTATGTAAATTAAATTGCCATTATTTATTCTTATTCCAATGCTTTTTACATCCTTATACTTCATGGTCTTAATATCTCCGGACCATCCCGTTTTCTCATCAGTTGTTAGTATTAAATCTTTAAAATGTTTCTGATTAATTATTATTGAAACCGTATCTTCTAAAAAAGAACCATGGAAAACAATCTGTAAAGAATCACTACCCATTTTACGCAGATCAGATACTGGTAAATTCAAGTAATCAATCTTTACGTAATAATTTTCTTTGCGCATTTTCTCTTCTTGTTTATTACAAGATATAATGATACTAACTAAAACAACTATTATTAATACCTGTCTCATTTTAATTTATTTTAGATAATCAGGTTTCTTTTCCTGAACATGTTTAGAGAATTCATCTTTCTGATTAGGCTTAAGTTCACGCCCTGCTTTGGGATCCCAGCTCGGATGCATTAAATTTCCATCGACATTAGTTCCTTCAAGGTTGTTATCTTCACCTGTAGGATGGTATAAGTTTCCAGTATGACCAACTTCATGGGCACCAGTTCTGCCAACACCTTCGTCTGTCTGCTCTTCGTAAGCACCATTATCTTCTCCAGGTGCCTTAATCTGCATGTTATTGCTTTTTGTGTCCCCGAATTCTCCATCCATTCTTCCAAAATGTATAGTCGATGTTCCATTTTCATCCTTCACATTAGGCACAAAGTCCATAGTGTAATTATTACCATTATCCTTGCCACTTAAATCCATATTCACTTTGGCAACATATGTGGTTTTAGAATTGCTGCTTCGACCACTAAAAGATGATTCTATTTGGGATGCAATTTTTCCGCTCCATCCCTTAATTTGATCTGATGAATACCCACCTGAATTATTAACTCTTATATCAAAATTGAGGGTAACAGTTCTTGTTCCATCTGCATTGTTCTTAATAGACTTCCAAACTTCATTTCCATCTGGGTCAAGGAAAAGTATTGGATTATTCAGAGCGTAAGCATAAGGAGTGCTTCCAGTGTATTTCTCGGCTTTGTTGTCAATTACATGCCACCTTCCAATCGCCGGGTCATAGAACCTTGCGCCGTAATCGTACCAATTCACCTGCAAAAAACAGCTATTCCCAAACTCCGGTACTGCGGTTTTTCAGCTTGTTCAAAGAACGTCTATTGCCGCTAAAAGTAGTGTTTTTTCTTTTCAATTGAACAACATTTTCAATTGAAAGAAAAAAGATCACGGCAACGCTGCCATGCTGATGATGCTGTGCCGTTGGAACGGGAAATAACCCTTGCAGGAGCTTCCAAATGACCGCTAAAGCTTGTGGGTTATTCTCGTTTCAATGGCTTCTTCAGGGTGGCTAAAACGCTGGTGCGGGCGGTAATGTCCCGGTGGGTGGGTATGTTGGTTGATGTCCATGCGGGCGGTGCGGGGGGGTGTGGGGCTATGCGACATAGTGCTATTATAAGACAGTCCAGCCGTTTTTCGGGGG
>DAITNH010000383.1:2920-4207 GCA_036834745.1 Prolixibacteraceae bacterium | reverse complement strand
AACCATTATGGATGTGAGTGGAAACAACTTTGCCGCAACCCTGAAAAACGAAGCCACCATTTCGACCACCGGTGGAGTTGACGGAGTTCTTGATTTAGGCTCATCCGATGGTTTTCTCGATCTGGGCGCACTCTTCGGAAGCCAGTTTCTCCATACGCTGGAAGACTTTACCATTTCAACTTTTATTTGCATTTCTTCGGAAGCTGTAATTACCAACAACGGGAACTTTGTGTTTTCGTTCGGAAATTCAGAGAAAATTGCGACCGACGGCAATGGATGTATGTTTTTTTCGGCGAAAAATACCCGTTATGCCATCAGTTTAACCCATTGGGCCAGTGAACAAGGTGTTGAAAAAGGTTCGGCCATAGAAAAAGGCAAATGGAAACATCTGGCCATCAGCTATAAATCAAGTGCAAAAACGGTTAAAATATTCATCGATGGAACGGTCGTTGCCACATCGGCCAACATTGGTTTAGCCCCCAAAACCTTGGGAACACCGGCTTATAATTTCATCGGGAAATCGTCGTACGCACTCAATGGAGATGCGTACCTGCAAAAAACGCTGATCGACGAATTCCGCATTTACAACATTGCCCTGCCTGACGACCAGGTTGTCAAACTCGGGGCCTCGTTAACTGATTTAAATACAGCCTGGTACCAGTCGCAAATAAACGGTTTTTTAGGATCACTCGATTTTAAAGACGGAGAAAGCATCAACTCCAATCTCACTCTTCCAGCTTCAGAAGGTGGAATTTCTATTACATGGAGTTCGTCCGCCCCTGCAACAATTTCGAATACCGGGGTGGTCGTTCGCCCTGCCAGCGGAGCTGAACCTCAATTGGTAACACTCACTGCAAATGCTGTAAAATCAGGAGTCACTGTGGTAAAAGAGTATCAATTGACGGTTATTCCATCCTTATCCAATGCCGACGCTATAAAATTCGATGCCGATAATCTTACACTTTCGGGTAGTCTGGACAATCTGCGTTCGGGCCTGACTTTGCCAACATCCGGATTTGAAGGATCAACCATTGGCTGGACTTCCAGTATTCCCAACTTGCTGTCAAACAACGGGAAACTGATTTATCTTCCTGAAAAAGGAACAGGCAAAACAAAAGTTACCCTGACTGCCACCATTTCCAAAGGCAGTGCCAGTCAAACACTTCCATTTGAAATCTATGTCGCAGAAAAAGAGGGAATGTCGGCTTATTTGTTTGCCTATTTTACTGGAAATTCACAAAATGAAGAAGCGCTCCGGTTTGCCATCAGCAACGATGGTTATACCTA
>DAITNH010000383.1:0-2820 GCA_036834745.1 Prolixibacteraceae bacterium | reverse complement strand
GGGTGTGGGCGCCTCAAACCATTTACGACAGTGCAAAAGGGAAATACATGGTTTACTGGTCGATGAGCGTAAATAACGGAATTGACAAAATATATTACGCTTATACAAATGACGATTTCACAACGTTGGAAACAGAGCCTAAAGTGCTGTTTGCCAATCCGGCTGGTACCCAAGTGATTGATGCCGACGTTGTCAATAAGGACGGTCTTTTCCACTTGTTCTTCAAAACTGAAGGAAGCGGGAATGGCATTAAAAAAGCGGTTTCAACCAGCCTGACCGGTGAATATGTGATGAGCGACAAATACCTGCAATCGACCAACAACCCGGTTGAAGGCGGTTGTGTGTTCCGGTTGTACGATACCGACACCTGGATTCTGATGTACGATATGTACATGAGCAATGCATACCAGTTCACGCAAAGTACTGATTTGGAGAATTTCTCTGTTGTCAGCAATAAAGTATCGTTCGATTTCACCCCTCGTCACGGAACAATTATCCCAATCACAACAGAAGAAGCAGCGGCTTTGGTGAAGAAATGGGAAAATGCATCGACAAACGCTGTTCCGGTAATCAACACAAACGGAAAGAAAGGCAAGGTTATTTCTACGGAATATTACCAGATGGATGGTAAACAGGTAAAAAAAAACGACCGGCTAAATAAAGGAATTTACATCGAAAGAACCATTTACGACAGTGGAACCGCAAGTTCTCAAAAGATTTTCGTGAATTGAACGAGAGGACATTCAATGACAAAAACCTATAAAACAGAAATAAATGAAGAAGATTAAAACAATTCTGGGAGCTTTCGCATTGATGCTGGCAGCTACCAACATGCAGGCAAAACCTCAATTCGGGCAAGTTGAATTATTCAACAACAACTGGCGGTTTAATCTGTCTGACGTAAAAGAGGGATCAAGTCCAACGCTGGACGATTCCAAATGGCGGAAACTCGATCTTCCGCATGACTGGAGTGTTGAGGGAACTTTAAGTCCGGGTAAAGCCAGTTGTACCGGTTATTTGCCCGGTGGCATTGGCTGGTACCGGAAATCGTTTACTGTTCCTGATTCAGAAAAAAACAAAAAGGTATTTATCTATTTCGAAGGAGTTTACAATCACAGTGAGGTATTTATCAATGGCGTTTCAGTTGGTAAACGTCCGAATGGTTATATTTCATTCATGTACGACCTGACTCCGCATCTTAAAATTGGGCAGGAAAACTTACTTTCTGTTCGGGTCGATCATTCGCTTGAAAGAGATTCCCGCTGGTATTCAGGTTCAGGGATTTACCGCGCTGTTTACATGGTTTATGCCTCGCCTGTGCGCCTCGATTTGTGGGGAGTGTATTTCAAAGCAAACAGCATTGGCACAAAAAAAGCGGATGTTTCAGTTGAAACAACCATCAACAACGAACTAACGGTAGGAGCGGAGGTGCAGGTTTTGCATGAAATTGTTGATCCGACTTCAGGAAAAGTAGTAGTAACTGCAACGAAAAAACAGGCACTCGAAGCCGGTAAAAAAACAACTCTGGCGCAAATGTTGGCTATTCCAAATCCCAAACGCTGGTCGTTGGAGCAACCAAATTTATATACACTCAAAACCACCGTCAGGCAGAACGGAAAAATTATAGATCAGAATGAGCAGCAAATCGGACTTCGCACACTGACATTTGATCCGAACAAAGGTTTTGCATTGAACGACGTGTGGACCAAAGTTAAAGGAGTTTGCATCCATCACGATGCTGGTTGTCTGGGCTCGGCTGTTCCGCGCGAAGTTTGGAAACGACGGTTGGTTACACTGAAGGAAATGGGATGTAACGCCATCCGGATGAGTCATAATCCTCAGGCGCCTGATGTATATGAATTGTGCGACGAAATTGGCATGTTGGTAATGGATGAAGCGTTTGACGAATGGGAATTTCCGAAACGCAAATGGATTGCCGGCTGGAATAAAGGAACGCCAGGTTTTGAGGGCGCTGCTTCTTTTTTCAACGAATGGAGCGATAAGGATTTAGCAGACATGGTTTTACGCGACCGGAATCATGCTTCGATTATCATGTGGAGCATTGGCAACGAAGTGGATTATCCCAACGATCCGTACACGCATCCGGTTCTCGATCATGCCAATATTAACCAACCCATGCATGGCGGTTACAAACCCGATAGTCCCAAAGCCGAACGATTGGGCGGAATTGCCAAACGGCTGACGACGATTGTTCGTGGTCTGGATACTTCACGTCCCGTAACAGCCGCATTGGCCGGTGTGGTGATGTCGAATGAAACGGAATATCCCTATTTACTGGATGTTGCAGGTTATAACTACACTGAAGACCGGTATGCACAGGACCATGCCAAATATCCAACGCGGGTGATTTATGGCAGCGAAAACGGACACAGCATGCAGTCGTGGAAAGCGGTGCGCGACAATGAATACATTTTCGGTCAGTTTTTATGGACCGGCATTGATTACCTGGGTGAATCAGGAGCCTGGCCGTCGCGTGGTTTTTACTCCGGATTTCTGGATTTTGGCGGATTTCTGAAACCCCGAGGACATTTCCGTGAAGCTTTGTGGAATGCCAAACCCGTAACCTACATTGGAACTTACCCTCAGCCGCGAAACAAAAATCACTTGTCGACCGATGCCTGGCCAATTTGGAATTACGATACTGATCAAATGATTCGCGTGGTATGTTACACCAATGCACCCAAATCCAAATTAATACTGAACGGAAATGAGGTTGGCGACGTAAAAGGATTGGATGATAATTCCGGCGTTATTTACTGGGATATCCCTTTCCAAAGCGGCAAACTTGAAGTAGTAGGT
>DAITNH010000382.1:0-4207 GCA_036834745.1 Prolixibacteraceae bacterium | reverse complement strand
ATTCAACACAATACTTTTTTATCATCTCTTTAGAATTGCTAATCAGATACTTACATATCATTTCGATAACAATTTACCGTGCAATAATAAATTTAACTGTGCCTGTTGTCTCCCTGTTGTTCATCATCCGGCAGTTGTAAATTCCAGTCTCCAGGGTTGAAAGATCTATCTGTATTTTGTTTTCCCCTGGGGGTAAAATGCCGAGGTTTTTTTGAGCTACTATCTGACCTTTAACATTTACGATAACTATTTCCGTATTTCCAGCCGATTGGAGATTAAAACGGAAAGTTGTTGATCCGGCAGATGGATTGGGAAAAATATCAAAAGTTTTTTCACTTAATTCGTTGATATCAGTTCCAACCAAACCATTTGTAGTAAAACTGATGCAGTTGCCGTAAGCAATACCGGCGCTGTTTTTGGCAAATGCCCTCGCGTAATAAGTCACTCCTTCCGAAAGTTCATTGATTAGTGCTTCAAAATTTACAGTTTCATCGTTTGCTACAACACTGAAATTTGTAGAATCGGGATTATAAACGGTGCCATAGTAAAAACCCTTTGTAATTATGGCACCACCGCCATCAGAAATGATATTTCCTTTCAATGTAACACTCGCATTTGAATTACTACCGAGAAAACCCGTAGTTACCGTTGCAAAATTTACAACACCTTTTTTAAGTGAAAATGCCTCGTAAAGTGAATGCTTAACCAAATCACCTTCAACAAACTTCATTAAAATAATTCCCACAATAACAGTTGCCACTTCCTGAGGTTCTTTATTGGATTGCAGGTTTTTCAGAAATGGTTCAACTGCTTTCATTAATCGAATGTAATCTGGTTTTCCATGGTAAAAAATCATACTTTTTAATGATTGACTGGCGACAAGCGCACTCTCTTCGGATGAAATAAATGAAATAGCCCTGAACATGCGTGCATCAATACTGTCAACATAAAAAGGATCGCTGGCATCCAAAGGGCCATAACTAAAAATTAAACTATCGAACTTTTGGCCAAATAACTGAAAATCGGATTCCGAAATTTCAAAATCCATCAGTTTTAACAAATAATTCGGATATTTCTCTTTTATGATTTTGTATATACTGCTGTCGGTTGAACGATGCTGATCGATTGCAGCCATCCGGAATTCATCAAAATTAATCAGTTCCATTCCGTTATAAATTGAAAGTTCTGCATTTAAAACAAGAATGCTGTCGAAATGCGTTTCTTCCAAAATATCACTTGCATCATTATAATACGAGTCGAACTCGGATATATCAAATTCATTCTCACCTATTAATATCTCAAACGTATCCATAAATGCCCGGATGTATTCATCGGTAAAATCAAAAGCATTCAGTTTTGCTGTAAACCACGGATATTTATAGTTAAAAATGTCGTATGCTGACTTTTCAGCAATCATTGCCGATTTATCGCATTCCACCCGAATTCCCATCTCATAGCAATACTTTTTTTCCCCCCAGTTTCCATAGGTAATTGTTGATTCACCATCTCTTTTACCATGAATCATCTTTACACTTTCGGTGGATCTTAAATCTCCGTCTTCGCCAAAATATTCAATTTTTATCTGCCCATGCCAGTTATTATATTCGTCCGTTTTTCCAGTTACCACTTCCTTTTTTCTACTCTCGAAAATTTTTATAAGTTCGTAAGTGCCAGCACCCATAAATATTTTTTGCTGGGTGAGGCCCAAAGAACCTGTGGCCAGATAAGCAAAAATAGCCAATACAACCAATGACAATACCGATTGCCATAATGACCTCTTAAACCATATCCTTTTCATAACTGTTTATTTTATTTGTTTTTATTCCAAGTGCAATTCCTGCTAAAATTCCCAAAACACCAAAAACAATGTCCGGGATACAAAAAGTGCCGTTTAAAATTTCCAGATATTGAAAAACTTCAAAACCAAAAACCAAAACGGGAATACTTGCCATCCAGAAGAATTTTAACCGCGATTTGCTATTCCACCAAATGGCTGTAATAATTAAAGAATAAGATAAAGCCCATAAACTATTGGGCAAAGAATAAATAAACCATTCCGGTAAAAACTGACCTAATGATAATGAGTGATGCCGGACATTTAATAGTAAATTTTCCGATCCGGCGAATTTTATCCAATCAAAAAAAACAGGTTCTGAAGGCCGTAATAAAATATAGATAATTCCTCCTGTAATAATTGCCAGAATTGACAATATAAATACCCGCAGAAAAGAGGTACCCGATGAAAATGCGAAAGGTATTCTTTTCATTTTGAATTGATTTTTTAGAAGATTAAGTTACAACAAAAAGTTGTTTTTTCCAAAAATTTTATCTGCAAAAAAATGCACCAAATAGAATTAAATCTACTCACAGCCTGCTTGGTACGTATGTCTGATCCAATCCTCTGCCATCCCGAGCGCAGGTAGTGTTTGATAACTTTTCCTGAATTTCGGATCACCGTATACGATTTTTGTGATTGAGAAAAATTGGCCATTTCGCTGGTTGGCAAAAGTGTGGGGTTTTGTGCATAAGTGCCGCACATGATCTTCCCCTTTGTCCCGTAGAAAATGTAACCGCCACTTTCATCACCCATTGGTTCTCCATTTTGCAGTTCTGCCGGACGCGGTGGCGTTAATCCTCCATCGAACCAATTCACGGTAACCGGGGGCATCCCAACTTTAGGTAAATTATCCCGGCGCGGAAATTCTTAACGCACAAACTCTGCATTTGGCGGCGAGTCGATATTAAACGGTGTTGAACTGGCTTCGACTGCCTCCGGATATTGCAGATCAATGCCCTGAAAACAGGGTCTAAAATATAAGCAATGAACTGGGTGGATGAATGGGGAAGCATGAACGAGGACGAAATTGATGCCCTGATCGCCAAACTCGAAATCCAGAAACAGCAATTGGCAAAAGTCACCCTGCAGCTGGCCAAAATGTATGTCAGGAAAACAGGCAAAACCCTGGATGAAATTATCAGCCTGATGAAACAGCAAACCTGGTTAACTGCCGATGAAGCTAAAAACTGGGGATTTGTGGACGAAGTATTCAACAATCTTCCGCACAACAAACAAGTTGATAAAAACTCTTAATTTTAAATAGCCATGTCAATTACTACAACCGCCAGATCGATCAGGATATGGAACTGAATGAATATTTGCATGAGCCAATACTGGTGCAAAAAATACCTTCAGGATAAGCGTGCCCAGGGTTTTTACCAGAATAAATCGGATCAGGACATCAATACCGGCATTGATTTTACCCCGCTAAAGATCAAAGGTCTGGCCTCCATGGTTGAAACCAATGATATTTTCTGCACGCCATCTGAAAATTTTCTGCACATTTCGCCGGCAACTGTTACCAAAAACATATTTAAACTGGAAGAGTCCAAACGTTCGGTGGCTGTGTTGGGTGACTGGTCTGAAGGTTTGGGATTCGGCATTAACCAGGCTGTGTGGACCAATATTCAAAAAACGATTTGATCAGAAACTCTCTGAATCGAAAATACGAAACCATCAGCTTTTTGGCTGATAGTTTTTATTCACTTTCATAAAAAGAATTTTCACAATGCTTGAATTTACAGACATCAATAAAAGTTTGCCCAATGGTCAGAATATGGGTGGATTGACCCAAGAGATTTATTACGGCTTTCATGCCGATGTTTTGACCTGGCCGACCGCTCCGGTAGATGCGGCAACTCTGGCGGCTAATGCCGTATTGACCGGTGAACTGGCCATGAAACCGGGCAAGAAACTATTCAAAATGTACATCACCGATGATACTGGTGAATTTATGATCGAACCGGTGGGTGAACTGGACGGAAAATCATTCGTGACCCACCTGACTGTTTTTCATCCGGGACTGAAAGATACCTTGTTTGGCTTTATCAATGCAGCCAAGAACGACAATCTTGTATTTGTGGTGCAGGACAGCGATGGTCAGAAATACCTCATGGGAGACAAGCTCCGGCCAGCAGTTTATGCAGGTTCTCCGGATGGATTTGGTACCGGAAAAGAAACCGCAGCCCGGAAAGGCATCTCGATGGAGTTCACTTATAAGACTGCCAACTTGTATATCTATCCCGGAAGCATCCCTCTGAAGCATTACCAGGATAATTCCCATGTGGACCCAGTACTTCAACTTTATAAAACTTCGCCGCGGAAGGGTCATTGTGCCCTTCCACGGCGAAATTGATTTCAGCCGGGATG
>DAITNH010000381.1:0-4263 GCA_036834745.1 Prolixibacteraceae bacterium | reverse complement strand
CGAGCAGGCAGATGGTTTTTAAATCAGGTATTGGCATGGTTACTTTTTTCTAAATGTCTTAGTTTACTTTTGACAATGTATCCCGGCAAGCGGAA
Source organism: Prolixibacteraceae bacterium (assembly GCA_036834745.1). GTDB lineage: Bacteria > Bacteroidota > Bacteroidia > Bacteroidales > Prolixibacteraceae > Aquipluma. The sequence goes on along the minus strand of DAITNH010000381.1, from coordinate 4,168 downwards.
CACATTAAAGTTTATTTTACCACAGATTATTCAGATATACACAGATTGTAAAACTACTGTTGCTTAATTTGTGTAAATCTGTGTAATCTGTGGTGTTAAGTTTTACTTGAGGAAGCAGCATTGCTGCGAAACAAGTGTTTATAAACTTTTCCTGAAATCTACGATTATTTCGATTGTGTTTGAAATACTAATTCGACTTAATTTTTTGTCCCGGATGGCAGTTTACACAACCAACAAAATGGATGTCGTTGGAACTGGCCGGATTGGCATAGGTCGTATTCATTGTCCGAACATCGAGCTTACAGTTTTTAGAAATATCGGAATGGCATTTGTCGCACGAATTACGCTGGTTATTGGAATGCGGCTCGTGGCAGGCATTGCAACTAATCCCGCTGTGAACTCCTACAGGTGTGTGGTCGTCTCTGGTGCCCACTTCGTGCCAAACCGAAGGCGCATGGCATTGCACGCACAAACGGTAAACGGGATCGGCAGGTGTTTGCACCATATCGCCAAAAAGCACCATATCGGGACGGGGCAATTGCTCCAATTGAAAATGCGTTTTTTCGTGCCGACTGTAAAACCCCACCGAATTGTTGGTCATATTTCGGGTATAAAAAATGTTGTTCGGATTGGCATAATCGGGCTTTTTAACGGGTTCGCCCGGGGCATGGACCTGGTGACAAGCCATGCACGGAATGGTTGGCTGACCGGCCTTCTCGGGCTCTTTCAACGTCCACGGCCCCTTCTGCGAAATAGGTCCAACCAAATCGGCAGTGGTTTTGCCGTAAAACATTCCATGACAGCGTAGGCAGTCTTCGTTCAACTGCTCTGTTTTATTATGGGTTTCGTGCAGAAAAATATCGGCATAACCAGCAGAATGCCCACTGGCTTTCCAGTTGGTGTACTCCGATTGATGACAGTTTTTACAGCGATCCATCGTTTCCAGAATTTGTAATTCGCTCATCTGTATGTTTTCGCTGGAAACATCGGTTTTAATGTGCGTAAACACCATTTTTGACTTTTCCTTCAAACTGTGAAAACCGTTGCTTAACGCCGTGCCGTGACATTTGAAACACGAAACATCGCGGTGCGCCGAACTGGCCCAGGTGTTGAACGAAGGATTGATTTCGTGGCAACTTAAACATGTTTTTTCGGGCGAAGCAACCGACAAGTAGGTATAGAAACTTCCTGAAATCAGGATAAAAGTGGCAATTACAATGGCAACGATTACCAATAATCGGTATATATTTCTTTTTTCCATGTGATTACGATTTTAGATGGGTTCCATTCCACTGTTTCACAATTTGATCGCCCACATAAAATCCAAGCGCCATAATGGTGAGCGCCGGATTAAAGCCACCATTGGTCACCATCAGGCTTCCATCGGCCACAAAAACATTGTCGATTTCGTGCAATTGTCCCAATTTGTTGGTCACCGAAGTTTTCTTGTCGTTACCCATCCGGCAAGTCCCGGCCTGATGCTGACCGCCGCTGAGTCCGCCCCCACCACCAACCTCTTTCCAAACCTTATAAGCGCCGGCTTCAAGCAGCCATTCTTCGCAACGATCTGCAAGGAACTCACACCCTTTCCGGTCGGCGGGGTGACGCGCTCCCATCAGTTTACCAACAGGTATTCCCCAATAATCCTTCACTTTGGAGTCAACAGTTATCCGTGCTTCAAAATTGGGTATCTCCTGGTACGGGCCTTTCACGCTCATCGTCCGTTTATAGTTTTGCCGCTGAAAATCTTTGTGGAGTTTTCCCCATGATGGCGATCCGGGAGAATGCTGGTTGGTAAAAAGATAGGGCAACCTGAAGAATTCGTTGGCCAGCATTCCACCACCAATAATTCCATCGTTCCCGTGATTAAAATCGGAAATGGCCACAGTGGCTCCCGGACCCACATCGTCATAAAGGTCTTTGTCGAACAGTCCGACTGCACCGGTGTAGGCATGTCCCTGAAGGTTTCTTCCGACCCAATCGTAATTATTTCCGGCACCATTCGGGAAAAGTTTTGATTTGGAATTAAGCAGCAGCCGAGCAGTTTCGGTAGCCGAGCCTGAAACCACTACCACATCGGCAGTTTGAATCTGGCCTTTGCCGTTTTCATCAAAATATTTAATTCCGGTAGCCTTTCCCTGATCGTTCACCATGATTTCAGCTACCTGACAGTTGATGCGCAATTCGCAATTACCAGACGCCAATGCCACCGGAATTACCGTATTGTGGGTTCCGCATTTGGCATTTACCGGACATGCAAACCCGACACAAGTGCGCATCCGGTAACAGGCAGGTCGTCCATTGTATGGAATCGAATTCCGCAGCATGGGTATCGGAAACGGATTCCATCCCCGGCGTTGTGCTGCTTCATAAAGCATTTTACCTTCCCGGTTGTACTCAAATGGTGGCATCGGAAGGTGTTTTTTCCTTTCAGGAACAAACGGATTTTGCGGATCCTGACCTGAAACGCCAATCTCCCATTCTGCCTTTTCGTAATAAGGATCAAGGTCATTATAAGTAATCGGCCAGTCTTCCAGCGTTGAGCCTTCTACATGACCGTAAATGCTTTTCATCCTGAAATCCTGGGGCATAAAACGCCAGGCCATTGCGCCATAACTTACTGTTCCGGAGCCCACACAGGCTGCATTATTATTATAGCCTCCTTCGTGTGGATAAACGATGGTTTCGTCGCCATTTCTGGAATTAACCACTACCCGCCAATGTTTATCGCGGTGTGGCCCAAACGCGTTGCCCAGCACAGTAGTCCGTTGCGATATCAGTTCATCGTCGTCGTGGTCATCGTATTTTGCCCAGCCGCCACGCTCAAATAAAACAACTGAAAGTCCGTTGGTTGCCAATTCTTTGGCTACGGGGCCTCCGCCCGCTCCTGCGCCGATTACGACGGCATTTACATGTTTATTGGTCATTTGGCATAGGCGTTTAGGGTTTCACAACGGGGCGCATACCGGTTCTGACCGATGACGTGCGGATAATCGATCCGTATCATTTTGTAACTGACGTAATCTTTGTTGCCACCGTGCCTTGGAGAACCGTAAAAGCCCTGCATCGAATGGTCGCGCAGCATCCGGAAGAAACGCGATGACGGGTTTTCTTTCCAATAGTCGCCTTCAATGGAGTTCTTCTCCATCAACTTTAGCACTTCGGTTTGCTTGTCCCATTCCAGTTTTTCGAAAAGCTGACCGTGTTTTTCGGTGCAAAACTTGTTCAGGGCAGCAATTCCGTTGCGGTAGTTTTCCTGAAAGTTGCTGTAAAATCCGGCCAGTTGTTTGTCAATAAAATTGATCACTCCGGCATCGGTAGCGCCGGGATCCTGGTCAGCCGGAATGATTTGTTCGGCAATGGCGATGACAGTCGCAGCTTCAGCTTCGGTTAAAAACCGCCAGACAGGCTTTGTTTTACCTCCACAAGCTGGAAATAACAGGAGACTTCCGCATGCCAGGCCAAGCGAATGAATGAATTGTCGTCGGTTTAGGTTCATAAATAGTCAGGTTAGTTTTTTTCGTTAGAATATTTTCAACGTATTTTTCAGCTTAACGGCATCCGTTTTTTTGCCGGGCATTTCTCCTCGTTTTCCGTAAAGAGGAGTTTTCATGTAGCCGGGCATTTTTTCATACCAGTCGGGCGTTAAATCTTCCGGAATATTGTCGGCTGTTTCGGCCATCCAGTTTTTTAAAACCTGTCTTAATTCAGCCAGTTTATTCTGAAATTCAGGATTGACAGCCAGATTTTTAAACTGGTTTGGATCAGACGAATTTTGATACAATTCTTCAGTTGGACGCGGCTGTAAGAAAACTTCAGCCTGTTCAAATGAAAGGTTTCCTTTTTCGTAAGCAGTTGCCAGATCGATGAACGATGGACTTCCAACGGCATCAGCAGGTCCAAGATTGGTATGTTTGGGGCGTGAATTCAGGAGGTATAAAAAATCTTTTGTGCGTACCATCCTTTCATGCGCTTCGTAGTCGTGCCAGTTGTGTTCGGCAAACACATAGTTGCGGAATGATTTTTTAGGATTTTTGAGGAGCGAGCCAAAACTTACTCCCTGAACCGTTTCGGGTATTCTGGCTGAAGCCAGTTCGAGCAAAGTGGGTGCTATGTCGATGGCGCTCACCAGGCTGTTGCAAACCTGGGGTTTTGTGCCTATTCCTTT
>DAITNH010000380.1:0-4296 GCA_036834745.1 Prolixibacteraceae bacterium | reverse complement strand
ATTTTCTTCGGGTTTAGCCGATCTAATATTTTCAGGATACTTTTTTTCAAAGTTGTTCCGCGAACAATCGAATCGTCGATAATGACCAGCGTATCGGTATTTTCCTTAATAATTCCGTAAGTAACGTCATAAACGTGGGCAACCAGGTCATCTCTGCTGGCATCGTCGGCAATAAAAGTGCGCAGTTTAACATCTTTGATGGCCAGTTTCTCTACCCTTGGTTCCACCGAAAGTACTGCCACCATCTCTTCATAAGTGATGCTGCCGTTGCGCTCTTTCAGTTCTTTAATTTTCCAATCGACACAATATTGCCTCACTCCCTGGACAAGTCCGTAAAAAGCCGTTTCAGAAGTATTCGGAATAAAAGAAAAAACGGTGTTTTCAATGTCGTAGTCAATCGACTTCAGGATAGCAGGCGAAAGTAAATTGCCCAGCTTTTTGCGTTCCTGATAGATGTCTTTGTCGCTTCCGCGTGAAAAATAGATGCGTTCGAACGAACACGACCTGCGGGTATGAGGCACGCGGATCATTTTACTTGAAACCGAACCATCTTTTTTGATGATCAAAGCATCGCCGGGTTTTATTTCATTGACACTTTCAGCTTTTACATTCATCACGGTCTGAATAACCGGACGTTCAGATGCTACCACCACGATTTCGTCGTCGTAGTAATAAAATGCCGGACGGATTCCGGACGGATCGCGCATCACAAAAGCATCGCCATGCCCAAACATTCCGGCAATGGCGTATCCGCCGTCCCAATCTTTGCTGGCATTTTCAAGCACTTTCTGCACATCAAGATTTTTCTCGATCAGCGGCGAAATTTCACGGTTCGAATATCCGGTATTTTTGTATTGCCTGAAATGCAACTGGTTCTCCTCGTCTAAAAAATGGCCGACTTTTTCAAGAACAGTTACGGTATCGGTGTATGCTTTTGGATGTTGTCCCAAAGCAATCAACCTTTCAAAAAGTTCGTCGGTATTGGTTAGGTTAAAATTTCCGGCCATCACCAAAGTTCTCGATTTCCAGTTGTTCTGGCGCATCACCGGGTGTACAAATTCGATGCTGTTGCGCCCAAAAGTTCCGTAGCGAAGGTGGCCGAGGTAAACTTCGCCCGAGAACGGTACATTTTCATAAATCCAGCGAACATCAGCATCTGCCGGTTTATTTTTTTCAGCTTTTTTAATTCCCTTGGCAACTTTTTCAAAGATGTTCTTTATCGGGTTCGGTTCAATCGACCGGTGGCGGTTAATATACTCCTGACCAGGGCTGAGTTCCATTTTGACATTTACAATTCCGGCTCCGTCCTGTCCACGATTGTGTTGCTTCTCCATCAGCAGGTACAGTTTGTTCAGGCCATATTGCCAGGTGCCGTATTTCTCTTTGTAATATTCAAGCGGCTTACGCAAACGTATCAATGCTATCCCACACTCATGCTTAATCAATTCGCTCATTGTTCTTCGGGTTCTTCTATTTGTTCAAAACTTTCAGGAAATAATTCAGGAAACCGGATGATATCTTTTACAATAAATGCATTCGGGTATCTATACGAGATGGTCGATTTTGCTTTCAAGGCTTCGCTCTTGTTGCGGAAATCGCCAACCCTCAATTTGAAATTAGGTGTCTGAAAAATTAGGTAAGCAGGAATATTTGGGAAAGTGAGGTTAAAATCATTTCGCACCCGTTCAGCCTGTTCGCGGGCTTTGTTTCCGGAACTGAAGAATATTTCGAGACGAAAACCATCGGTTCCGCGCTTACGTTGGTTGATTTGGGAATGCCTGACAAGCAGATCGGTAATTCGGGGGTCTTGCCTGATGGGTAATTTTCCAAGTAGTTCCTCCATTTTCGCCGTTTGGCTGGAGATCCCCGGGTACAGGCCAAGTGTATCAGTTTGAGCATAAACCGACGTGCTCAATAGTCCAAGAAATAAGATGACACTACACAAATACCTCATACGAACAGTTTTTGAGTTTGCAAATATAAGATTTTAATGGAACAACTATTCAACGGCTATCAACCAGCGATCGGTAAAAATTCTTCGGATGATGAATGCAAAAATCTGTTAACCAGACAATATCACTACAAACAGACCTTGAATGAGCAATTAAATTGAAAGTGTCAAACAAAGGTTTTTTTCTGAATGTTAATTTTTTGATCTGACCCCATCAAAATCACCTGTTTCTTTTTTCTGATTACTGAGACTTCCCACTGTAAACTTTCGGCTCTTGCTTATTCCTGAAAATTGATGAAATTTGCGGGCATGAAAGTCCATTTTTAAATGATATAACCTGAATAACCTGAAACGAAAAAACATGGGAAAATTAATCAACGATTTCAACGATTACCGCGCCAAAATGAACGAAAAAATTTTGGCAAGCGATAACAAAGTGATGAAACGCATTTACAGTATCGATACTTTGACTTATCAGGAAGGAGCATTGAGCACCAAAACCAAGGAAATGCTTGGCCTGGTTTCATCGATGGTGCTGCGTTGCGACGATTGTGTAAAGTACCATCTGGGCAAATGTCACGAACTTGGCGTAACTACTGATGAGGTTTTCGAAATATTCTCGGTAGCCAATCTGGTAGGCGGAACCATCGTAATTCCGCATACCCGTAGAGCGGTGGAATATTGGGAAGAACTTCAGGATACAATTCAGGATTTAAAAACGGAATAAAAGCCAGCTGAACGGCAGGCAAATAAAGGATTTTGCGGGTTATAGTATCGTTGGTGAGCAAACCCACTGCACCGTTTTGCTGCTTCGAATTCTGTTTTGCAAAAACGATGTCGTCGGCATCACCCAGTTCGTAGCCCTGATGAACCAATTCTGCCACGCGCGGAGGCAGCATAAATGTGGTGGTTCGGGCTTTCCCGGTTTGTTTCCCGTTGCTGATCACTACCCATGCAAAAGCCATTAAACCGGAATCAGAATCTTCCACTCCACCTTCGATTCCCACATAATAATCGAATCCCGGGAAAAGATCATGGGCATTTTTCACCCGGCTTTCGGCTCCCAGCAAAGTTTCAACATCGCTCATTGGCTGATCTGAAACACCGCTTTCAACCGATCCTCCAAGTATTGTAACATTGTCGTTCAGGAATACCGATAATCCTTCTTTTACGGCATCCAGCTTTACCGGATTTTTAGAAGCCACCAAAATTTTTATCATTGCAGGGTAAATTTTAATTGCCGTCCAAAATACAAAAAACAATCCTTGCTGGTGAACCATGATCAATGTTTCAGGTTTATTGTCCAAATCCTTACCGATCCCATGAACTGAAGTCATCGGATCGGCAATCAGATGCTATTTTTCTTAATTTTGATCCATAGAAAAACCAACCAACAATGATTATCAGACAAGCAAACATTACAGATTCGGCCAGTATTGTCGAATTCCAACTGGCAATGGCTTTGGAAACAGAACAACTTCAATTACACGAACCCACTGTAATAAAAGGCGTTGCCGCAGTTTTTGCCGATCCATCGAAAGGTATTTATTACGTGGCCGAAACTGATGGTAAAGTAGTTGGTTCGCTTCTCACAACCTTCGAATGGAGCGACTGGCGGAACGGAACAGTACTCTGGGTTCAATCGGTTTATGTCCGGCCTGAATTCAGGAAGAAAAGTATTTTCAGTCGATTGTATAAACACATTCAGGAGAAAGTCGTTTCGAATTCCAATTTGCGGGGTATTCGTTTATATGCCGACAAAACCAACACATCGGCTCACGGCGTTTACGAACATTTGGGAATGACAGCCGAACATTATCAGATGTACGAATGGATGAAAGAATGAAAAGTGTTCCGTCGCAGTTTTCAGTAACTTAGATCACAGCTAACTCAAGTATTTCAATCCTTCAGTCAATTTTAGATATGATTAAAAAACCCATTTCTCCGGAAACTCGCAGACAGTTGATTTTCGCACAGCGGGAAGAGATTACAGAATACCACATTTATACCAAACTGGCAAATCAAACCCGCGATCCTGAAAACAAAAAGGTTCTGACCCGGATTGCTGCGGATGAGCTGAAACATTACAAGATTTGGACGGCTTATACCAATAAAGAAGTTTCGCCAAGCCAATGGGAAATCAGAAAATATTACTGGATTTCGAAAATTTTCGGATTAACCTTTGGCCTGAAACTGATGGAAAAAGGCGAGGAAAAAGCGCAAGTTAATTATGCTTTGATTGCCTTGGAAGTACCCGAAGCGCTGATTGTTGCCGAAGATGAAAACAATCATGAAAAGGAGTTGATCGGCCTGATTCAGGAAGAACACCTGAAATACATGGGTTC
>DAITNH010000379.1:0-4304 GCA_036834745.1 Prolixibacteraceae bacterium | reverse complement strand
TTCAGGGCTCCAAACATCAGCGAACTGGGATCAAACGGAGTGCACGAAGGTACTTTGCATTACGAAATTGGGAATCCGAAACTAAAGCCCGAAACAAGCCTTCAGTTTGATGTAACTGCCGGATTAAATACCCAACATGTTGCAGCCGAGCTGAATCTCTTCAGCAATACGGTCAACCATTTTATATACAGCCGAAAGCAAACCGACACCAATGCCAATCAGTTGCTGATTGACGATATGCCGGTATTTCTCTTTACTTCAGGAAAAGCAAACCTCAAAGGTGGGGAGTTTACGCTTGATATTCATCCTCATCCGCTTGACTGGCTTCATTTCGAGAATTCAATTTCATACGTTCATGCATCATTGAAAGACCAACCCGATTCGATGCGCTATTTGCCACTAACTCCTCCATTTCACTGGACTTCAGGCATAAAAACGGAGTTCGGTAAATTATTCGGGCACTTTGAAAACATGTATATTAAAATTGGAACCGAATTGTTTGCCAGTCAGAACCATTATTTTGCAGCTTACGGAACAGAAACTGCTACATCAGGCTATTTCCTTGTGAATATGGGTGCAGGAACTGATGTGGCTTGGGGAGATAAAACCAGGTTTTCAATATATATTTCAGCCAATAATCTGACTGATGTGGCCTACCAAAGTCACCTGAGCCGCCTGAAATATGCAGAAACGAACAATGCAACCGGAAGAAACGGGATTTACAACATGGGTCGGAATTTCAGTTTTAAACTGATTATTCCCTTTGACGTTAGCAATACTCAATAGTCCATCAGGATATTGGCATACAGCCCGAAAATGAATAACTTGGGAATGGTTGAAGGCAGTTGGTAAATTTTAAAACTGAAGTGTTTAGTACCTTCGGCACTCCGGGCTTGGTGGTGAAGATTCCTGTCCGTCACATGAATGTGACGGCAAAGGATAATGCTCTGATCAGCGAAACTGCCTATTGGTGGCGATATCCTTTGCCGTTTGCCTTTAGGCAACGGACAGAAAGGCGATAATGAAAACCGTCCGCGCGAAAACTTTTTTCAAAGCAAAGCCCTCTTTTCGGACGCCTTCCAGCCGCAGGCAGGGAACAGAATTGGTCTTCAAAAAGTAGTTACATAAGAGGAATTGCGATTTCAGTAAAATCAAAAAAGATACTTTATCAAAACGAATCCACCTATCAGGAAAAAAGTAAAACCAAGTGCAAGCCAGTTAAAATATTTGTCGATAAAACCTTTGATACTTGGGCCATACTTCCAGATAAGCCATGCTACCAGGAAAAAACGGGCACTCCGGCTGATAACCGAGGCAATGATAAACATGAAGAAATTGATCTGAAAAACACCGGCAGTAATGGTAAACACTTTGTATGGAATCGGAGTAAATCCTGCCGTGAAGATGACCCAGAAATTCCATTGATCGAATAAGGCTGAAATTCGCCCATACATTTCAATCGTGAAGCCAGGGATATTGTGAAAGAAGAAATTTGCAAATCCGGTAAATTCTCCTGTTGAGGCAATCCAGGCATAATGGCCCAATGCATAACCAACCATTGCTCCAAAAACAGAACCCAATGAGCAGTTCAGAGCAAAACGGAAGGATTTTGAAGGCATGCCCAGCGCCAGTGCAATGAGCAATACATCAGGCGGAATTGGGAAAAAGACAGATTCAATAAAAGCAAATACAAATAGAGCAATCGGTCCTGAAGGCGAATCTGCCCATGCCAGCACCCAGTCATACAATCTTTTAACCCAATTCATGCAATAAGATTTAATTCTTTCCTGAATTTATTTTCAGGCGGCGAAAGATAGGAAGAAACAAAATAGTTACAACAGGCTGATTCTAATATCCATGTTAAATTATCTTCATTTTGTTTTGAAAAAATGAACAACAGTACAGTCTCTTTTGTCCATATTGATTGATTCGAAATAAAAACTGAACACAAGTAAATGTTAATTCGGGTCAAGAGCCAAGGTATTATTTCCAATCCTGTTGAAAAAAAGGATACTTTTGTGACCTGAAAACTGTTTACTATTTAAAACGATTATAAATTATGGCAACTTATAAAAAAGCACTTTTAATGATCCTCGATGGTTGGGGAATCGGTGACGGATCGGAGAAAGACGTGATTGCAACTGCACCAACGCCTTTCATTGATTACCTTACAGCCAACTACCCACACTCGCAATTGCTCACAAGCGGCGAAAATGTTGGTTTGCCCGACGGACAAATGGGCAACTCAGAAGTGGGTCACCTCAACATTGGCGCCGGACGCGTCATGTACCAGGACATGGTTAAAATCACCAAGTCAATCCGCGACAAAACACTTTGGAATGAGCCACAAATTGTGAAGGCTTTTACCTATGCAAAAGAAAATAACAAAAACGTTCACCTGATTGGTTTGATCGGCCCCGGCGGTGTTCATGCATTGAGCGCCCACATGGTTGCTCTTTGCCAGATTGGAACTGACATGGATCTGAAAAACACATTTATCCACGGACTGACCGATGGCCGCGATACTGATCCGCGCTCGGGTTTGGGTTTTCTGGAAGAAGATTTGAAAAACCTCGAAGGAACCAATGGTAAATTTGCATCGTTGATTGGTCGCTATTTCGGAATGGACCGCGATAAAAACTACGACCGTCTGAAATTGGCTTACGATCTATATACTGAAGGAAAAGGAACACCTTCAACCGACCTGTTAAAAACGGTTAAAGAATCATACGAAGCCGGGGTGACCGACGAATTTCTGCAACCAATTGTAATGGTTGATGAAAACGGCAAGCCTTTGGCAACGATCCAGGAAAATGATGTAGTCATTTGTTTCAATTTCCGCACCGACCGCCTGCGTCAAACAACCATTGCATTCACCCAGAAAGACCTTCCGGAGTTTGGAATGAAAACCATGCCTTTGCAATGGTACACCATGACCAACTACAAGGCCGACTTCAAAAATGTAAATGTAATTTTCGACAAACCGAACCTGAACAACACGATGGGCGAAATCGTTTCGAAAGCCGGACTGAAACAAATCCGCATTGCCGAAACCGAAAAATATGCCCATGTCACTTTCTTTTTCAGCGGTGGCCGCGAAGAAGAATTTCCAGGTGAAAAAAGACTGATGGCTCCATCGCCAAAGGTTCCGACCTACGATTTTCAGCCAGAAATGTCGGCACCACTGGTACGCGACCTTATTGTCCCCGAGTTGTTGAATCAAACTGCTGATTTTGTTTGTCTGAACTTTGCCAATGGCGATATGGTTGGGCATACCGGAGTTTACGAAGCCATTGTCAAAGCCGTTTCGGCTGTTGACAGTTGCGCCCAGGCTGTTGTTGAAGCCGCTCAAAAAAGTGGTTACGAGATAATTATTATTGCCGATCACGGAAATGCCGACAATGCTTTAAACGAAGACGGATCGGCCAACACAGCCCATTCGCTGAACCCGGTTCCATGTATCTACGTTTCTGAGAATAAAAATGCAAAAATTAAAAATGGTATTCTGGCTGATGTGGCTCCTACCCTGCTCTCAATCATGGGTTTGGAAATTCCTTCAGAAATGACCGGAAACGTTTTAATTGAAAAATAAATTAAAGAAGTTCCAAATTCCAAGCTCCAAATTCCAAGTTGAGTTTCTCTTGGAATTTGGAATTTGAAACTTGAAACCTTTTACCCGCTATGCTCGAAATCGGACGCACCATTGTCAGCCTGGATATTTTAGAGAAACAATTCCTTTGCGATTTGCTGAAATGCAAAGGTGCATGTTGCGTTGAAGGCGATTCGGGTGCTCCTGTTACTCCTGAAGAAGCGGAAGCCATTAAAGAGGCTTATCCTGAAGTTCAGTCATACATATCGAAAGCCCATCAGGATGAAATCGGGAAACAAGGTTTTGCAGTGATTGACCTCGACGGTGATTTGGTTACACCATTGGTGAACAACCGCCAGTGTGCCTATACTTTCGAGGAAAAAGGAATCCTGAAATGTGGCATCGAAAAAGCTTTTCTGGATGGAAAAATCAAGTTCCGAAAGCCGGTTTCATGCCATCTTTTCCCCATCCGAATTACAGAATACAAACGTTTTGATGCAGTAAACTATCAGCAAATCGATATTTGCAAACCAGGCCGCCAATGCGGGAAAAGCGAAAAACTGCCATTGTATGTATTCCTAAAAGAACCACTGATCCGCAAATACGGCGAAGAGTGGTACGAACAACTTAGCTACGCAGCCGAGAATTATCATGTGTAATTTAGTCAAGGCCCTATGTTTGTAAAAGCATAAGTTCCAGAGAATTTATTAGTTTA
>DAITNH010000378.1:0-4307 GCA_036834745.1 Prolixibacteraceae bacterium | reverse complement strand
CGTGCGTCGTCAGTTGTTTCGTTGCTTTTGTTTTGGTATTGAATTGGTAAATATTCAGTTTCAGGTCGCGGTCGGATGCAAAATAAATATGGTCGCCAAACCAGGTTGGAAGCTGGTCGGTACCTGTAAAATCAGTGATTTGTTCAGAAGTATTGTTTTCCAGATCGTAAATCCACAAATCGGAAGCGCGGCCACCTTTGTAGCGTTTCCATGTGCGGAATTCGCGGTCAATCGGTGTAAAACAAAGTTTTTTGTCATCGGGTGACAAAGCTGCAAAACCGCCATTTACAATGGGCAGCGGTTTTTCCAGACCGCCATCAAGGCTAACCATGTAATATTTTCCGTTGCGATCGCCATAAGGAGTGCGGTTGGCGCGGATCAGAATGTTTTTGCTGTCCGAAGTCCAGTCGAGCACCGAATTATCGAAACCTCCGCGTGGAGGCATTAAACCCACCGAATTGTAAAAGGTCAGTTGTCGCGGAGTTCCTCCGTTTGAAGGCATCACAAAAATCTGGCGGCTTCCGGAGTATTCGCCCGAAAAGGCAATCCACTGTCCGTCAGGTGAAATCTTTGGAAAAAGTTCCAGCCCGGAGTGGGAAGTCAGGCGGCGGGCCTCGCCACCACTGGCATCCACCGACCAGACATCGCCGGCATACACGAAGGCAATCAGGTTTTTATTGATGTCGGGATATCGCATCAGTCGTGCTTCGTTCTGAGCAATTGCACTCAAAGAAAGAGTCAATCCAAAAATGATTGACCCGATGAAAGTTGTAGTGAATCTTCGCATTATTGAATCGATTTAAATGGTTCTGAAATGTTATTTAAAACTTCAAACTATAGCCGATACCGATAATATTTATGCTTTCCTTTTTATCAACAGTAATATCAGTTGGATCCATGTAATCCTGAAGTCTGTAAAACAGTCCGATTTCATTGTTTTTGTTGATCGGATAGGATAATCCTCCGGTGCATCTCATTTTGTCGAAATCTTTTAAAATCAGGTCGTGAAACGCTTCAAGAGAAACAAAAGGAATAATCTTACTGTCTTTTATATCATATTCAATTTTTGCCCGATACCTGAAATAAGACGTTTTACTATCGGCAGTTTGATCGAAATCTGATCCGTTTGTGTATCTCACCCGAAATTGCATGTCAAACCGTTTCAGTTCAAATCCTGATTTAGCATCAAAAGCAAACCGGTTTGAAGGCTCCCATTCATAGATTTGTCTTTTCTCCCTGTAATTATATTCATTTTCATACCGGTAATATCCTGCCAATGTGAGATATTTGTGCAGTTTGTAGGACAATCCGCCTTCGAGAATGTAAGTATCCATTTCGAATCCTCCGTGAAGCCGCAATTCAGGATTAAATTCAACTTTCAGATTTTTTACAATCTTTTTGCTGAATTCGAGTTCAAACCATGTCGCAGGTCCGTTTTTTGCAAACGTTGAAGTTGTAAAAAGAATGGAAAGTAAAAAAAGAAGTATCCTGATCCTTTGCATTACCATAGTTTTTTAGTGCCGTTTACATCGAAGAAAATATAAATGATTGCAACATCACGCAGAAAATCAATGCGTTCAACTTCAATGCGTTTGATGTTTATTCCGGTGCGGGCAACAAGGTCAGCCATCAGTTCATCTTTTCTGTCAGCATGCATATTTTCAATTTTTTCATAAATAATCCGCTGCGAAATCTCTTGCCGGAGGTTCAATATCTTTTCAAGAATATATAAACCAAACATTATAATCAGGTTGGTAGTAATCAATTCGGCGTAACTGATTTTTTTATTTGCAAGCGCATTGATTACCGAAACTGCAATTACAACAAACAAATAGGTCATCTCTTTAATCGGAATTGCATCGGTACGGTACCTGATAATCCCAAAAATGGCGAACAGTCCGAGTGCAAAACCAAGTTCTATTTTTACACTTTCCAGAAGGAAACACAAAAGGAATATGACAATACTGATGGCTATGTAGGTGAAATAAAAGTCTTTGCGCTTGCTTGATTTAGCATACAGACCAACAACGATAAATATTGTGACCAATAAATTAAGGCCAAACCTGACAAGAAGTTCAATATAGTCTTCCGTGTTAATAAGTTTGATCCCCAAAAATTTCAATTCATCGAAGGTTTGAGCGGCTTGTAATAGAATTAATGAGAGTTGCATGTTGGATAGTTTAGTTGAGGTATTCTTTTTTTAACCTGATTAACAATGGTTTGAATTTATTTTTTTTGATGTTTTCTTCCAAAAGTGATCGGCCAATGCAATATTTACTGAAACCTTGCCTTCCTACTTTTTTATCTCTCAAAACCTTGTTGATCAATGCCGTTTTGTTGGATTTACTTTGTTTTATTTCGATAATAACCAAATCATTGATAATAATTTCTTTTTCCTCATTTTTAAATCCCGGGAGCGTATCGATGGTTACCCGAACAGTAAATTCGTTGTCAACCAATGTAATGCGATTAAAAAAACTCAATATTTTGGGTTGAAGTTCTGAACCGGAGTATGGAGATGAATTTTCCAGAAAACCGAACTCATTGTTTTTAAATTCAGAATTGAAGTCAGGTCTTTTAATCCGCTTTTTGAGAGTTCTCCCTTTGTTGTTTTTAAATTTTATTTCCAAAAAATTATCTTCAGAAACAACATATTGGCGAACCCTGATTTTATATCGGTTCCGTTTTCCATTTTGGTGGTTGATGTACATTTTATCGTCAGCCGTATCGAAATAAGTTGTGTCGTATGGGAAAATTGATTCGCCATGAATTTCGAGCATCGAATAGTCATTTTTCAAAGCTTCCAGAATATCAGGCAATTGATGGCGGTGAAGGCAAAATTTACTGTCGGTTCGATCCATCAGTTTTACCTGATCTAAATCGGCTAAGGTGACTCGTTTAAAAGATTGTAATGTATCTTGAATTAAGTTCATTGGTCTATAAATAGGTTGTGCGAAGCTAATCTTTTTTTTTCTTGCATGAAATATTATTGTAACCTTATTGTAATACTTACTTTATCCTGATAATTCTGAATATTTTCATTTTCCTGATTTAATTTTCAATACGATATCTTTTTGATTATTAAAAAGTCACATGTTTCCTTGAATTCATAACCGGTGATTACCGCAGCTTTTTAGGTTTCGGAAATAAATTTTCGTTAGGTTGTAAAAAACTAATTACTATATTTGCCATCGCAAAAAAGGATACGGGTGTAGCTCAGTTGGTAGAGCACTGGTCTCCAAAACCAGGTGTCGGGCGTTCGAGTCGCTCCTCCCGTGCAAAAGCTGCTCTTTCGGGCAGCTTTTTTGTTTTAAGGAAAGTCTTTGGTAACTTCAACCCAAATACAATGGCTATGATTGTCGATCTTTTTATACCTTGTTTTATCGATCAGATTTATCCTGATACTGCTTTTAATACAGTAAAATTACTGCGGAAGGCCGGACTGGAAGTGAATTACAATCCGGAGCAAACCTGCTGCGGACAGCCGGCATTCAATAGTGGTTACTGGGACGAAACGAAAACGCTGGCTAAGAAATTCATCCGCGATTTTCCAAACGAAAGGCATATTATCAGCCCTTCGGCTTCGTGTACCGGATTTATTAAGAATTATTATCCTGACCTGTTTAAAAATGGTCAGTCCGGATTTGAAGATTACCAACGGTTGAACCGGAACCTGTTTGAACTAACTGATTATCTGGTGAACCATTTGAATTTTACTGATTTCGGAGCTGAGTTTCCGCACAAAGTTTGCTACCACGATGCCTGCACCGCTTTGCGCGAATACGGAATCAGGAAGGAACCACGCCTTTTGCTTTCAAAAGTAAAAGGTTTGGAACTGGTTGAAATGGAAGATACCGAAACCTGTTGTGGCTTTGGCGGAACTTTCGCGGCAAAATTCACCGCAATCTCTACCGCAATGACCGAACAGAAAGTGGAAAATGCATTGAAAACCGGCGCGGAATACATCATTTCCACCGAATCGTCGTGCATCATGAATCTGGAAGGATACATTCTGAAAAATAATTTACCGATCAAACCGATCCATATTGCTGATATACTGGCATCGGGATGGGCTTCGACAGGCTCAGCCACCGCTGAATAGAACATCGTTGCCTGAGCGCGAAGCAGTCGAAGGCAACTTGGAATTTGAAACTTTAAACATGGAACTCGGAAATGACTGAAATAGGAAAAATAAATCACCTGTATGTGGTGAAAGAGGTGGATTTTGGTATTTACCTCGATGGTGGCGATCTGGGCGAAATTCTGATGCCGAAACGCTATGTTCCGGAAGGAACGCAACCAGAAGA
>DAITNH010000377.1:1742-4344 GCA_036834745.1 Prolixibacteraceae bacterium | reverse complement strand
CAAATTCAGAAGTATTGAAACCATCAAAACTGAAAAGAAAAACCTGAATTCGATTAAGGAAAAACTGCGGCTGGTCGATCCGCAAAATATCCTGAAACGTGGGTATTCGCTGACGATGTTGAACGGAAAGATTCTGAAATCGGTACAATTGGTTAAAGAAGGCGACATACTCGAAACAAGACTGAGCGATGGAACTTTGGAAAGCACGGTGAAAAGAATATCCAATAGTCAATAATGAATATCGAATATCCAAATAAGAATGAAGTAAAATCAGACCAAAATAGTTGGTTTTAATGACTTTAACTTATTGAAATATTGAGGGATGCTGACAAGTTCAGCATGACGCCCAATCGAAGCGCAACTTGAAACCTGAAACTTGAAACTTTGAACTACATAAATATGGCAACGAAAAAAGTAACTTACAAAGAAGCAATTACAGAGATTGAAGAAATTCTGGAGAAAATTGAAAACGAAGAACTGGATGTGGATGAACTTTCGGAACAGGTAAACCGCGTTTCGGCGCTGATCACCATCTGCAAGGACAAACTGCACAAAACGGAATCAGAAGTTGAGAAGATTTTGAAAGACATGAATTCATAAAAATTCCTGTCCGTCGGCTAAAGCCAGACGGCAAAGGATACCGCATTTTTCAGCGAATCAATATCCTTTGCCGTTGGCCTTTAGGCAACGGATTTGATCAGAATTTCACATCAATCCCGGCCAGAAAATGGATTCCGGCCTGTGGAAAATAACCGTCCATAGCAAAACGCTCGCCGCCCAAAACATAGGAATAAACCCAGGCATTGTTTTCATATTCAGTGTTAAACACGTTGTTGACCATCAGATGCAGGTTCAGTTCTTTGACAAATTTTGGCGACACCCGATAAGTCATTTTCAGATTGTTCAGCAGATAACCATTTAGTTTTCGGTCGTCACTCGCGGTATTGTCGATGTACTGTTTGCTTACCGAATAAGATTGCAAACTGACATTCAATCCTTTGGCTGCCATCCAGCTAATTTGACTGTTGGCAATTAATTCAGGAGAAAAAGCCAGATCGGTCGTTCCCAGCTTAGTTGCAATCTGTCCGCCATTGTCCCAGTCATCCACATAATCGGTAAAATCCTTGATTTTGTTTTTGCTCAAAGTGACATTTACGTCCCATTTTAGCTTTTCAGTCAGTTTCATTCCGGCCATTATTTCCAGTCCGGCGCGGTAACTGTCGTCCACATTGGTCATAATTGCGCCTCCAACATCGTTGATTTCTCCTGTCAGGATTAACTGATTTTGGTACAACATGTAATAAGCATTTATGCCCAAAGCCAGACGGGAAGTATTGTATTTGTAGCCAAGTTCAAAATCGTTCAGGGTTTCAAAAGTGGGCTGTTTCCCTTCCGGGTCGGCATCCACATAATTGTCGCGGTTGGGTTCGCGGTTGGCACGGGCAAAGTTTACATACATGTTTTGCTGATCGTTCAACTGATAATAAATACCCACTTTCGGATTGAAAAACTCAAAACTGTGCGATTGTTTCAGGTCGCGCAAATCATCGTCTGTGCCGGTAATTTCGTAATCAATGGTACGGTACTGGAAATCAGCAAACAAGTTCAGATTTTCAGCAAGTTCGTAGTTGTATTTGGCATACACGTTCAAGTCCTTTTTCAGGCCGGTTCCGCGGTACCATTCATGGTTTATTTCTGAAGTTCCTGCATTTTGTGCCCAGATCACTTTTCCAAAATGATTGCCATCATAAACATTATAGCCTCCCCCAAAAGTGAAATCGCTGGTCTCCAGCTCCCTGTTCACCGAAAATGTCATCCCGTAGAAATCATTTTGCAGCCATTTCCGGCGGATCAAATCAGAAGTTTCAATGGTCTCACTGCCATAAACCGGCGGAGTAATCAAGTAATCAGCCAGGTCTTCATCCTCTTTGAATTGTTCGTAATAACCATTTCCGGCGGTATAAAAAAGACTGGCATTCACATGCATTAGTTCGTTCAATTTGTGCGAAAACAACATTTGATAATGATCTTGCTGATAGTGGTCAATTTCGTTTTCGTAGGTGTACAAGTTGTAGGTTCTGCTGTCAGAATTCACCATTTCAGCCACCTGCTTTTCGCTGTAAAGCCAATGATCTCCATACCGCTGCATCCCCTCAGCATCATTGTTCAGACGAACCGACGGCACACCGTTCCACGCCTGGTAGGTGTCTTCCAATCCTGAAAAAATATTGACTTTCAGAATCGTATTCGCGGTAAAATATCCTCCTGAAAGAAAAAATGATTTCAGATCAGCCGATGCGCGGTCGATAAAACCATCGGAACTGACTTTTGACAATCTGGCATCGAAAGTGAATTTCTCTTTGATGATTCCGGAACCCACGCCAACTGAATGTTTCATGGTTCCGAACGAACCGGCGGAGGTACTGTATTCGGCAAATGCATCTTTGTTGATGGTGGTAGTTTGCAGATTGATTGTTGCCCCAAAAGCTGCTGCACCGTTGGTAGAAGTTCCGACACCGCGCTGTACCTGGATATTGTCGGTCGAAGAAGCCAGATCGGGAATATCGACCCACCAGGTTCCGTGCGATTCGGCATCGTTCAT
>DAITNH010000377.1:0-1642 GCA_036834745.1 Prolixibacteraceae bacterium | reverse complement strand
GCCATTGCCAAATACACCGCACATTGCAAAAGCAATGTCAAATAAATCCGTTTCATTGTTGTTTTTTAAATGGTTAATAAATAACCAATGAGGCAATTAATTCCCTTTCGCCATCCCTTCGCCGGCATTACCCGTATCAGGTTCGGTGGGTGTGATCTCAGCCTGTAATTACCCCGAATTTAATCGGGTAGGCACCCCATTGCGTAAATTGATGGGTGCAAAAATAGGTTTTTAAACATTCGAAACAAATACATTTTGAAAATAAGTGGTCCCGGTCTTTTTCAAGGATCAGATTTTGAACTCAAAAAGCAAACATCCCCTATTTCCGGAAAAATTGTCATTGCAATATTTCAGAACTCAGAAATACTGACAGTAAAAATGACTTTATGACACTATCAATCAATTACATACATATTGGTATCAGGTTTGAATTAGTCCTTCCGAAAACAAATAAAAACAATCATGTATTAATTAAAAAATGGAGGATTAAATTATGTTACCAGTATTTAGAACTAAAAATTTACCGGGTATATTTGATGAGTTTTTAAGTGGAAATTTGATTCCGAATTTTGTTGAAGAAGGTGCATGGAAATCGACACCGGCTGTAAATATTTACGAAAGCAACGAAAAATTCGCAATTGAAATTGCAGCTCCCGGCCTTGAAAAAGAAGATTTTAAAATTGATTTAAAGAACGAAATCCTAACTGTCTCTTCTGAAAAAAGTGACAAAAAAGAAGAGGAAGCAAATAAAGGAAAAGTGATTCGTTCGGAATTCAGGTACGCTTCGTTCCAGCGTTCTTTCGCATTGCCAAAAGAAGTTGATGTAGCCAACATCAAAGCATCCAATAAAAATGGCATTTTAACCATCGAACTTCCGAAAAAGGTGGAATACAAAAATAATTTGTTCCGTCAAATCGAAATTCAATAAGCGCTATTTTGATATTGTGCTTTTGTCAAAGGGATTGTGCTTTCGGGTGCAGTCCCTTTTTTACAGCGCTTTCTTCGAAAAACTCAAAGGCAATAAACTCTCCACACCCTTTAAAACCATTATTGAATCCAGTCCGTCGAGAACAATGTTAATGGGACTATCAAACCTCACTTCTGCTTCGGCCAGGGCTTGTCTGCAAGCGCCGCATGGTTTTACAGAATCGTTCACCAAAATGCCATTTTTAGCTGCTGAAACAGCAATGGCCTTCACTCTTGATTCAGGATAATTGGCGTTTGCATAAAATAAAGCAACCCTCTCTGCACATAAACCAGAAGGGTAGGCCGAGTTTTCCTGGTTATTACCGGTAACAATTATTCCGTTATCCAATAAAACGGCGGCTCCGACATAAAATCCCGAGTACGGTGCATAAGCCAGTGCAGTAATTCTTCTGGCTTCATTCAACAAAAGCTGATCATTTTCAGGCAATTCGCCAATGTTTTGAAATTCGTGTACTACAATTGTGATTTCCGTCGTTTTCATATTGTACCTAAATTGAGCGATTTTCTTTAAAAAAGATAAAAGATAGCTTGTTTACTTATTTAATAATGAGTATTTTAGATGTGATAAAACATATATTTACTCAGCACCTTTTTGGTGCACAAGACTATCTTTTATGACTGCTAAGATAACAAAAATCGGCCTTACAAACGACAA
>DAITNH010000376.1:0-4426 GCA_036834745.1 Prolixibacteraceae bacterium | reverse complement strand
GTTTGATAAAGTTGTCAAACGAGGTATAATCCTCATTTTCTATAAGATCATACTTTTAATTCAAATTCAATAATCATGGATGAACCGATAATCATTTTACAGGGAATAACACTCGAGCAGTTCAGAGAAGAATTAAAGGCTATTGTTCGTGCAGAGATAGCACAGAATGAAGGTAGAAAAGCTTCTCCAATGACTTATCAGGAAGCTTGTAGGCAGTTAGGCATTACCAACAAAACATTAATGAAAGTTAGAACTGAAATGAATCTGACCGAAATATATCCATCAGACATCAACCGGATTCTTTTAAAGTATCCAAAGTATAACAAGAAGGCTATAAGAGATTAATCCATTCCAGGGTTTGATAATTTTATCAAAGCGGAATAACGCTAAGTCGAAGTTATTCAATAAGGCCTCAAATGGCATTAATTGCATTTAAGATGTCAGGATGGGAAATGTTGAATTTTATATTTGGCAATTTTCCAGAAAGTAAAGAGAATTTTAACACATTTATTGCTCCCATGTACCTTATTTGTACCTTGAAACCATAAGGACTTGATAATGAGTTAATATTACTTTCTGCATCGGAAAGTAATTTTAATAAAAAATGATTGCACGATTCAAATAATAAGCTTTACTTTGTTCGGTATTTCACGAACTACGAACGATGATAAAAGAAATAATTACAGAAGAACAGCAAAAGGCAGCCCGCTATGCCAAGGCAATGGGACATCCAATCCGGATGTACGTGCTGGATTTACTCTCGAAACAATCATGTTGCTATAGCGGCGATTTAACCGAAGACCTTCCGATTGTAAAATCAACACTTTCGCAACACCTGAAAGAATTAAAAGATGCCGGGTTGATTCAAGGCGAAATAGAAACTCCCCGCATTAAATATTGCCTGAATAAAGAAAACTGGAAGGAAGCACAGGATTTGTTCCGGAAATTTCTGAAAATGGATATTGAAGAACCAATACAAAAATGTCAATAAAAACAAATAAAATCATGGAAATTAAAATTTTAGGCACTGGCTGCCCCAAATGTAAAACACTTGAAAAACTGACCCGTGAAGTCGTAGAGCAAAATGGGATTGATGCCACCATCATCAAAGTGGAAGACATCATGGAAATCATGAAGTATGGTATAATGACTACTCCGGCTCTGGTGGTAAACGAAAAAGTTGAAATTAAAGGACGTGTTCCTTCTTCAGATGAAATCAAGCAAATATTAACCAAGTAAAATATTCAGTATGAAAAAGATCCTATTATTAAGTATTTCGATCGTGTTCTTAATGAACGTATTTTCGTGCAATGCTCAAACAGCAAAGAAAGAAACACCAGTTTCAACATCGGATGAAATAGAAGTCTATTATTTCCATTTTAGCGCTCGTTGCGTAACATGCAAAACGGTTGAAGCAGAAGCAAAAGCTGATGTCCAAAACCTTTATTATGGAGAAGTGAGTTTCAAGGCCATTAACCTTGATGATGATTCCAGTAAAGCGATTGCTGAAAAGCTTAAGGTTTCGGGACAAACATTATTAATTGTTAAAGGTGACCAGAAAATTAACCTTACCAATGAAGGGTTTATGTATGCCATGTCAAACCCCGCCAAGTTCAAATCAATCCTCAAAGAAAAAATTGATGTCCTTCGTAATTAAAAAATAAATGGATTTTTTTAACAGTATTTTAGAAAACAGCACAATGCCGTGGATTACGGCATTTGTGCTGGGATTAATGACTGCAATCAGTCCTTGTCCGTTAGCCACAAATATCACGGCAGTTGGTTTTATCAGCAAAGACATTGAAAATCGGAAACGGGTTTTTATCAATGGGTTACTCTATACACTGGGGCGTGCTATATCCTATACTGCAATCGCCCTAATCATTTATTTAGGCGCCGATCAGTTTAAATTTTCCGGTTTCTTCCAACGCTATGGCGAAAAAATTCTTGGCCCTTTGCTGATTATCATCGGATTGTTTATGCTCGGCGTGATTAAAATAAAATTTCCGGGTATAAGCGGACTGACTTCCAAAATGGAAACAAAAACAAAATGGGGATATTTTGATACCATTATACTCGGAATGGTTTTCGCATTGGCTTTTTGTCCATACAGTGGTGTACTTTATTTCGGGATACTCATTCCTATGACCATCGGCAGTGTTAGCGGATTGTATCTGCCCATCGTTTTTGCATTGGCAACAGGTATTCCGGTAATTATTTTCGCATGGGTATTGGCCTTCGCCGTTTCCGGCATTGGCAATGTTTACAACAAGGTGAAAATATTTGAGTTGTGGTTCCGCCGCATTATTTCTGTACTCTTTATTGCAGTAGGCATCTATTATATTTTCAGGGTATATTTTTAAAAAAAATTTAATCTGATTGTTCGTTGATTTACGAACTGATTTATTTGACAAAAAAAATGAAAAACATAAAAAATGTGATCTGGCTACCTCTTGCCTTTTTACCAGTTTGGTTTCTGATCTACCACAATCTCCAGCCCATGACCGATTGGTTCATTGACACGGTTTTGGGAATGACAAAAGGGGCACATCTTACTGAAGCACTGAGGTTCTTCGTCTTCGAATTTCCCAAAGTGATGCTTCTGCTTACGCTCATTATCTTCTTTGTCGGAATTATCCGCACTTATTTCACTCCTGAACGTACACGCAAGGCACTTGAAGGGAAAAAAACATTTACCGGTAACATAATGGCGGCAACGCTGGGCATAGTCACCCCGTTTTGTTCTTGTTCAGCCATCCCGCTGTTTCTTGGATTTGTTGAATCGGGCGTTCCGCTTGGAGTAACGTTTTCTTTCCTGATTGCGGCTCCAATGATTAACGAAGTAGCCATCATTCTTTTATATGGCATGTTTGGCTGGCAGGTTGCTGCGATTTATGTAGGAACCGGATTAGCCATTGCCATCCTGGCCGGGTGGATCATTGGTTTGCTGAAACTCGAAAAATGGGTAGAACCCTGGGTATATCAAACCCATATTGGAAACAGCGAATCGGAAGAAGAGAAACTCACCTTTGCAAAACGGATAAATCTTGGATATGATGCTGTGAAAGAAATTGTCGGTAAAGTCTGGATTTATGTAGCGCTCGGAATTCTTGTTGGCGCTGGCGCTCATGGATATGTTCCCGAAGATTTTATGGCTGCCTTAATGGGAAAATCGGCCTGGTATTCTATCCCACTTTCTATATTAATCGGTATACCCTTGTATTCGAATGCCGCCGGAATCGTTCCGATTGTTGCGGTTCTGATTGAAAAAGGAGCTTCGCTGGGAACTGCTTTGGCTTTCATGATGTCGGTGATTGGGCTTTCATTGCCTGAAATGGTAATACTTCGGAAAGTGCTGAAACTCCCGTTAATATTCACTTTTGTTGGAGTTGTTGGTGTTGGGATAATGATCGTTGGGTATTTGTTTAATTATATCTTCTAAAAAATGAAAACAACAGAAAAACCAATCTTCCAGGACTTTCAGATTGAAGGCGTAAAACACATCAGTGTTTCTGATGCTTTTGAAGCTATAAATAGTGGCGAGGCGGTAATGCTAGATGTGCGTGAACTGAACGAAGTTAAGCTGGAAAGCGTTCCCCTCGACCGTGTTCTGAATCATCCAATGTCGGTTATTATGGACCGGTTGCCATACATCGCAAAAGACCAGAATATTATTGTAACCTGTCCGGGAGGCGTTCGGAGCGTAAAGGTTGCCAATATGCTTAACCTGCAGGGTTATCCCCATGTGGCTAACCTCGACGGCGGGTTAATGATGTGGAAAGCAAAAGGATTGCCGTTCGAAAGTAATCTGTCGTTTGGCGGGTGCGGGTGTAATTCAGGCACTCCATCAAAATCAGGATTTACTTCACTAAAAATCGACTTAGGTGAAAATCTAAGCCGAAATATGGACTTCAAAAACTTGAAGAGGATTTGAAATTAATTGGTCAGTAAAAACCAAAAATCATGGAAACATCCGATTACAATAAAATTGCCCTGAAACTTTCTCCCATGCTCAATGCGCTCTCGCATCCGGCGAGGTTGCAAATCATGTTACATCTGGCAAAATACAATGGTTGTCAGGCCGGGAGTATTTCAGGAAAACTGCCACTTGCAAAATCTACAGTTTCGGAACATTTGAGCAAACTTAAGGAAGCCGGTTTAATTACTTGCATTGCCGATGGAATTTGTTCAAACTATCAGATTAGCGATATGGGTTACGAAATGGTAAAAGCAAGTTTTAGTGAGTTTTTGGATTTAATGGAACAAAGTCGGGCAACACGCAGCGATTGTTGCCCGGTTCATAAGGGGAGTACCCAAGTATTCTCGCACATTTGAATTACACAAAAAGAAATGTAATTCAGAACATTAAATAAATCATGGACGAACATCATCATCACGCACCCAAAATTTCGAACCTGAACAGGGC
>DAITNH010000375.1:0-4445 GCA_036834745.1 Prolixibacteraceae bacterium | reverse complement strand
GCCTGATAAACCGATTGAAAGCGAAGTGCAACAAACGTTACGGCTGTTATCCATCCAATGACAATTAAACAGGTGTGATAGTGTTTGCTTTTGTTGCTGCCCATTCTTACCACAACCGTATTTTTACCTGAATTTCGGTCGTTTTCAATGTCGCGCATGTTGTTTAAATTTAATACACCTGTGCTGAAAAGACCGATACTAATGGCAGGTAGAAATATTTCAGGATTGAGTTGGTGGGCATTCAGAAAATAGGTTCCAACTACCGGCAAAATTCCGAAGAAAAGAAATACGGCCACATCGCCCAAACCGGCATATCCGTAAGGATTGGTTCCTGCCGTATAACGGTATGCTGCTATCAGCGCAACAATTCCAAATGCAAGAAAAAGCAAAAAGGTTGTCAGATCAAGTCCTTTGGTTCCTTCAGCAACCAACCAGATTCCGGTTACCAGACTCAGCACAATCAAAACCACCATTCCAACTTTCATTTGTTTAGGACTGATTTCACCACTTTGTACCGTTCGTTTCGGTCCAACCCGATGCTGATTGTCGGTTCCTTTTTGCGAATCGCCGTAGTCGTTTGCAAAATTCGAGAAAATCTGGATAAAGAGTGCGGTAACAATGGCTAAAACGGTCACTTTGGTTTGGAATGCGCTGTCGAAATACGACAATGCCGCTCCCATCAAAATACCCGACATGGCCAATGGCAATGTTCGCAAACGTGCTGCTTTAATCCAACTTTTTACTGCTGCCATTTAGGATTACGGAAATTTAGGGTATTTCTTGAAATCAGGTTTGCGTTTTTCGAGGAAAGCGTGTTTGCCTTCCTGTGCTTCTTCGGTGAGGTAATAAAGTAAGGTGGCATTTCCGGCAAATTCCTGAATCCCGATTTGTCCATCGAGTTCGGCGTTCAATCCAAGTTTCAGCATTCGAAGTGCCAGCGGACTGTGCTCCTGCATTTGCTGAGCCCACGCAACTACTTCGTTTTCGAGCTGATCGAAGGGAACAACTTTATTGACCAGGCCCATTTCCAATGCTTCGGCAGCCGAATACTGGCGGCACATGAACCAGATTTCGCGGGCTTTCTTTTGTCCAACGATGCTTGCCAAATAGGATGAACCCAATCCCGCATCGAAACTTCCCACTTTTGGGCCGGTTTGTCCGAAGATGGCATTCTCCGAGGCAATGCTGATATCGCAAACCACGTGTAGCACATGGCCGCCACCAATGGCATATCCATTCACCATCGCGATTACAGGTTTGGGCATTGAGCGGATTTGCTTCTGAACTTCCAGAATGTTGAGGCGCGGAATGCCGTCTTTATCGATGTAGCCACCTTTGCCTTTTACCGTTTGGTCGCCACCTGCACAAAAAGCCTTGTCGCCCGCACCGGTTAAAACCACCACATTAATGCGCTGATCTTCCCGGCAAATTTTCAGTGCATCGCTAATTTCATTTACTGTTGTTGGCCTGAACGCATTGCGGTAGCGTTCGCGGTTGATGGTTATTTTTCCGATTCCGTCGAAATAATCGAAGAAAATATCTTCGTAGTCGCGGATGGTTTGCCATTGTCTTGTTGTGCTCATGGTATGTAGTTTCTAATTGTTTGTATACTGCTCAAAATAAAAGACATATATTTAAATCTCGTCTAAATCTCGTCTAAATCTCGTCTAAATCTCGTCTAAATCTCGATATTCTTCTCCCAGAATCCATGTTCCGGAGAAAATATTTTCCCTTCTTTTCTTAACTCCTGCAAAAGGTTCTTGATTTTATTATTCTTTTTTTTGTCATCTAAAACATCAGATAATTTACCCCAGATAAACTTATCAATGTCTTTGCGGCTTGTGCGGCCCATATTAATATAATCGAACAAATACTTTTTAACGAATTCATCTTCCAACCCCCTATTTTTTATGTAGTCAGCTTTTAGTTGAGGATCGCCGGTTGGATGAACGATTTTGAATGATAAGTATGGATTATCTTTCCGGCCTTCAACAAACCTCAGTTTTTTTATGCGTTTGTATTCATCAACAGTAATCGGGTTCTTCTTTTGTACTTTATCGAGCAATATGATATCCTCGATCGAGAGGTTCGGATTTTTTGCCAGAATTCGGGCAAACTCTTCATCAACTATTTTACCGACAATAGTTACTTTTACTTTTCCACCTGAAATATCATATTCAGGCATCGGGAAAAAACGTTGCCGTTGAAAATTAAAAAGTTTCCGTATTCCGCCGCCTTGTGTCTCAATCATATCCAGGTTCTTCATTGCCTCCACCAAAAACGGATTGCGATAAATTTCTTCTGGTGTATCATTCAATACAACATTTTCGACAGAACGTGGTAAAAATGCCCCGTAGTTTGAAAAAACCAGATGGTCGTCTTCAAACTCTACCACATTAACTCTTGCTGCCTTTGTATAATCCTGATGAGCAATTGCATTGTTTAAGGACTCCCGAATACTAAACGGCGCATACCGCAGAACTTCGTCAGGGAATAAAGTTCCTTCCTGTAAATACCTGTATTTAAGGTTTCTTATTCTTTTGTTGACTTCATCAATTGCCAGAATAAATGGTATTGAGAAAATCTCAAAGTCTTTATCTTGATTATCAATAGTTTTTAGATTCCATCGGATTTTCACAAACGAACCAAGAAAATGCTCAGCTTCGTCTTTACCCAATAAAATCAGAGCAGTTCGGGTAATTTTGCCTTTTATGGTCAACTTTGCCTTGTCTAAAAATTTTCGATCGTCCCATGAATCAATATCTTCAGCATATTTAGGATTGCGCTTGCTAAATTCTACCCGCGCCTTTTTAATTGCGAATTCATCCAAATCCTCAATTGTAGCATCCTGAATTATTTGAGCAGTCCAATCATTAAAAATAACCTGATTCCTGATTCTCTCTATTTCTTCTAAATTAAGCGGAACCAGACTTTCCCCGTCACGTCCATAGAAATGACCATTAAAAGAAATGGGCAATCCTTTAGGCGCTGGTGGAATTTGAAATAAAACCACTCTACCTTCCGGCGTTTTCAATTCATAAATTTCCAGAAATGTAATTCTATTAGATGTTCTATCTGCAATTTCTTTTTTTAGGTTGTTTAAATTGGTCCTGTTTTCACGATATTTTGTGCCAACTATTTTGTGAGATTTGTCTTCAACACCAAATACCAACCAGGAACAATCCTTACCCAGCAAATTTGCTTCGTTACTTAAAGCAGAAAAGTATTTGCCAAGTTTAGCAAAATCATAATTGTTGTTTGCCTCCTTAAATTCAACGATTTCGCTCTCAGTTTCAAGTGACAATAGTCGTTTTAGAATACTTTTCAATTCATCAAAGTCCATCTTTAAAACTTTTACATGTGTTTAAACAACTCACGAAATAACTTCACATTTTCACCTCTGATCGGTGAATAAATGAGTTCTTTTGGATATGAGAAAACCGTTAAATCTTCTTTTTTGAAATTTGATTAAAAAAGAGAAAAAAACCTGCTGCAAATAGCATCCCAGCAAAAAAACCTGAAAATTGCTGAAGTGAACTTTCTGTGGCTTGTTCTTTAAGAAACATGATTAATACTGAAGCAATAATCATCATTACTGCCATCATAATTAGCTTTGACTTACTCATATTATTTATTTTAAGATTTCACTCTTTTAAACAATTCCCGAAACACCCGTGTATTTACTTCAGCATTTGTAAATACCTCCAGCAGAGCAACTTTCTGTTGTTCCGGTGAATAGAACTCATACAATGCCGATGCAAGTTCGGCCTCGTTAGAGGCGGAAAAATAATCCAACCCAAACGCTTTGGCCAACACTTCGGCTTTGTGGGTATTTCCGGTGAAAAAATGTTCGGCAAAAGCAGGCGAATCTGCCGGGCCTTTGATCATGCTGAAAATGTTTCCTCCACCATTGTGAATGACGATGATGCGAAGATTTGAGCCGACGTATTTGTTCCATAGTGCATTCGAATCGTAAAAGAAAGATAAGTCGCCGAGAATGATCGTATTTAATTTATCCGATATATTGGCAAAACCAACGGCAGTCGATAAACAACCGTCAATTCCGGCAGTGCCGCGGTTGCTGAAATACTGAGCGTTTTCAACCCGGTTGTGAATGAGCGCATAACGCACCGGCGAGCTGTTGCCCAAATGAACGACTGAATTTTCGGGAATGTGCTGGCCGATCAGTTCAAATACTTTCAAATCACTAAATTCGATGCTTTCAACAAATTTATCGCGAATCAGATTCACTTGATTTTCTTTGTTTTTCCAGTTTTGCAGATAAGTTTTGTCGGTACGATGAACACGTTCAGAAACTTTATCAAAGAAATCATCAGCATCAGTTTTGATTACTTTGGTCAACGATTGGTAGGTATCGAAATGTTCGCCGCCCAAACTCAAATGCCAGTGTTCTGCAGGTTTATTTTTCCGCAGAAATTGTTTGA
>DAITNH010000374.1:0-4501 GCA_036834745.1 Prolixibacteraceae bacterium | reverse complement strand
GAGTTTCCTGAATCGCGGCAAATATGAGGTGACAATTATTCAGGACGGCGATCAGGCACATTACCTCGACAATCGGGAAGAGCTGAAAACGGAAAAGAAAATTATGAAATCAACTGATAAAGTACACGTAAAACTTGCTGCCGGCGGTGGTGCCTGTCTGATTATTAAATCGCTGACTAAAACTAAATAGCAGGTTTTGTCGGAAGTCAAAAAATAGAATCTGTCAGAACAATTGCGTTTCAAAATGGTTTTATTATTCAGTTTTAAACTGATTACTGATAAAACCATGGAAAAAGACACATTTGTTATTGAACAGATCTACCAGGCTGCTCCGGAGATCGTTTGGAAAGCCATCACCAGCAAGGAGGAAATGAAACAATGGTATTTCAACTTTAAGGAGTTTGTTCCTGAAGTTGGTTTCGCATTTCAGTTTTGGGGTGGCCCTGATGAAAAAAGGCAATACCTTCATTTGTGCGAAATAACCGAAGTTATTCCGGAGAAAAAACTCGCCTACAGTTGGCGTTACGATGGTTATGATGGAAATACGCTGGTAACCTTCGAACTGTTTGCCATAGGAAATCTTACCAGACTGAAACTTACTCACGAAGGATTGGGAACCTTTCCGGTCAGCAATCCTGATTTTGCAAAAGAAAGCTTTGTCGAAGGATGGAACTGGATTATAGGCACTTCGCTTAAAGAGTTTCTGGAAAATAAATCAAAACATAAATAATCATTGAATATTTCCGAAATATAAATACTTTATAACTTTCCCTTTTTGTTACTGCAATGGTCTGCTCACGTAACTTTTAATATATTTACAAACCAATAACCGAAGGTATGATTTACATTGTGGGCAGAGAATCACGCAAAAATCATCTTCGGCACATTCTATAATGTTGTTTTTTCAAATGGCGCTATGAATAAGCAGTTGACAATACTTTTGATTTTTATACTTTTTTTGTCGTGCAACCGGCAGGAGGATAAAAAGAACGCTCCTGTTTTTGCGCCTGAAACTGCAGAGGCTCACGGATATGTTATTCCGGATGACAGCATTTCGGATCCAATCACAATTGTCGCCGGAAAACCCATAATGGTTAAGGCCGGAAAATCGCAGGAGACATCTACCGGTGAGAATGTGAAACCTGCCGGAAAACCCGAAATTACATTGGCTGGAGTTCCCGAAATTCGCACTCCCGGACAAGACGGTTATACCATTCCCAGGGAAATTATTTCAACTGATCATACTTTTCTTTCAGGTATTCCTGAAATTGTGATTGCCAAAGATGCATACAGCAAAGATATTAACCCATACAGTCTTACGGCTTTTGGTACTATTCAGGGGCTAAAACACAATCAGATCAGATGTTTGATCCAGGATCGAAACGGAAACCTTTGGTTTAGCAACGATGATGGGGTAACCCGTTACGATGGCAAATACCTTACTCATTTCTCAGTTAAAAATGGGTTAAGCAACAGTATCGTTTTAACTATGATGGAAGACCAGGCAGGAACGCTTTGGTTCGGAACTTTCGGGGGAGGCGTAACGCGGTACGATGGCAAATATTTCACTCATTTTACCGAACGCGAAGGATTGAGCAACAACATTGTAAATTCGATTATTCAGG
Source organism: Prolixibacteraceae bacterium (assembly GCA_036834745.1). Taxonomy (GTDB): domain Bacteria; phylum Bacteroidota; class Bacteroidia; order Bacteroidales; family Prolixibacteraceae; genus Aquipluma. The sequence goes on along the minus strand of DAITNH010000374.1, from coordinate 2,876 downwards.
ATAAAGCCGGAAATTACTGGTTTGGCACTTCGGGCGGTGGCGTTTCTAAGTTCGACGGAAAAGTATTTACCCATTATACAGATAAAGAAGGCTTGGGCAGCAACCAAATCCGATCCATATTTCAGGATAGCGAAGGAAATATCTGGTTCGGTACTTTTGGCAATGGAGTTACAAAATTCGACGGTAAAAACTTCATGAATTATAATCGTGAAGAAGGTTTCCCGGGAAATCAAATTGTATCACTTTTTCAGGATAAAGAAGATAATATGTGGTTTGGCAGTTATAATACAGGAGCAATAAAATACGATGGGAAACAATTTTATCAATATAACGAAAAGCAGGGACTTAGCGACAAAAATGTTTTATGTATGCTACAGGATGCAAATGGGTGGATGTGGTTTGGTACTTCGGGCGGGGGCATCTCAATGTTTGATGGCAATAATTTCACGCAATATACTGAAAAAGAGGGGCTAACCAATAATTATGTTCGTTGCTCGTTGCTTGATAAGCAGGGGAGTTTATGGTTTGGAACGCGCGATGGAGGTTTGGTAAGGTTCAATGGCAATCATTTTAACCATTATACCCATAACGAAGGTTTAGGCAGTAGCAAAGTGCTGAATATCATTCAGGATATACATAGTAATCTTTGGTTTGGTGGTTTTAGTGGTGGAGTAACCAAATTCGATGGAAAATACTTTACCCGCTTTTCTCTAAAAGAAGGTCTTCTGAACGATCGGATTTATGGGATTTTGGAAGATATCGAAGGTAATATCTGGTTTGCAACTGATGGCATGGGAGTAACCAAATTCGATGGAAAATATTTCTATCACTACACACAGAATCAGGGTTTGTGCTTTAACGGAATACGCAACATTGTGCAGGACCGGAATGGAAATCTTTGGTTTGGCAGTTACGGTGGAGGAGTTTCAAAATTTGACGGTAAAAATTTTGTGAATTATTCAAAAGAATCGGGCATTGGCAGCGACAAAGTACTGAGTATGCTTGAGGATAAAAGCGGAAACCTCTGGTTTGGAACTGATGATAATGGAGTGACCAGATTTGACGGAAAAACATTCACACAATTTACGATAAAAGAAGGTTTTAGCCATAAAACAGTTTCAAGCATCATGCAAGATCATGCTGGCAATCTTTGGTTTGGTACTTCTGGTGCAGGGATCACCCGCTACGATGGCAAATCCTTCACAACTTTTTCTGAAACGGAAGGCTTGACCAATAATTATATCACCAGTTTGTTTGAGGATACACATGGGAAAATTTGGATTGGCACCAGGTTGGGACCTAATATTCTGGACCCCGGAACGCTCGCCAAAAAATCAGAACGACCTGAAGTTCCCCTTTTTAAGAATTATTCTTATGATGATGGATTTTTGGGGATTGGATGCAATATGGGAGCAATATTTGAGGATCGGAGCGGAATCATCTGGATCGGTTCTACAAACCGTTTAACAGCCATTCATCCCGAAGCAGAAGTTAAAGACACTGTTGCGCCCAATATTCAACTGACAAATATCCAGCTTTTTAACGAAAATATTCCGTGGGTTATTCTTGAAAATAAAATGGATACCAGTTTTGCACTTGGCAATGGTGTAAGGGTGGGCAATTTTAAATTCAGCAGTGTATCAAAATGGTATTTCCTGCCCGAAAATCTAAGTCTGGCCTACAACAATAATTTCCTGACTTTTAACTTTATTGGTATTTCGCAGATACAAAATGCCAGGATTAAATATCAATACCAACTCGAAGGACTTTACGAAGGCTGGAGCACCCTTACCGACCGTACCGAAGTATCTTATGGCAACCTGAAACCCGGCAATTACCAATTTAATGTAAAAGCCATGAACAGTGAAGGTATCTGGAGCAATGAATTTCACTACTCGTTTTCTATTCGCCCGCCATGGTGGAATACCTGGTGGTTTTATTTGCTTGTATTCATTATTTCCGGTTCGCTTATTTTTGGTTCTATTAAATGGAGGGAACGTTCGCTGGAGCAACAAAAACATATTCTGGAAAGAAAAGTAGAGGAACAAACATTTGAGCTGAAACAAAAAAATGAAGAGATGTTTGTCAAGAATGAAGAGTTGCAAGCAATCAATTCGGAAAAGGATAAATTCTTTTCTATTATCTCTCACGATGTGCGCGGACCATTAAGTTCCTTCCTCGGATTGACTGAATTAATGGCAGAAGGACTGCAATCATTTACGCTGAATGAAATCCAGCAAATGGCCGGTGCCATGAAAGATTCAGCCGCAAATCTTTTCGAATTACTTGGGAACCTGCTCGAATGGGCTCAAATGCAGCGTGGTATGGTTGCTTTTAATCCTGAAAAACTTGTTCTGAATGATATTCTGAACGAGACTTCAGAAATTTTTCATCAATTGGCACGGAATAAATCAATTTTCATCAAGGTGGATATTCCGGATAATTTGGAGGTAATTGCCGATAAAAATATGCTCGCATCAATTATCCGGAACCTAGCTTCCAATGCAATAAAATTTACTCAAAAAGGAGGCAAAGTTTCCATCAATGCTAAAACAACCGAAAATAATGAAGTTGAAATATCAGTATCCGATACCGGTATTGGTATGAAAAAAAGCCTCCTCAGCAACATTTTTAAAATTGACACAAACACCAGCCGACCCGGAACTGAAGGCGAACCAAGTACTGGATTGGGATTGCTGCTTTGCCGGGATTTTGTGGAAAAGCAAGGTGGCCAAATCTGGGCCGAAAGTGAAGTTGGGAAAGGAAGTACTTTTTATTTCACACTTAAATCGTCGTAATTATTTATTTCCCTGCTATGGCGTAGGTTAGAACATCTTCTTTTGTGATGGTTTTATCACATAAAATTACAAGTCGCT
>DAITNH010000373.1:0-4537 GCA_036834745.1 Prolixibacteraceae bacterium | reverse complement strand
ATACAAAATAGAATCTAAAAATGCCCTGTCTCTTGGAATCTTTTTCAAAAAGTACCACCTTCCCACAAATGCCAAAGTGTTTATTTATAATTCGTCAAAAACGATGTTGCGTGGTGCATTTACCCACAACAATAACAATCTGAAAAATATTTTGCCGGTTGCTGAATTTCCCGGAAAGAACCTGATCATTGAATATTTTGAGCCAAATTCGGCAGTGTTTTCAGGAGAGCTGGTTCTGGGTTCGGTATCGCAGGCTTATATAGATTTAAAGCAGGTTGTCGAGAGTCGGATCGGAATAAACTGCGATGCAGGCGCCGATTGGCAAATAGTGAAACACAGCGTTTGCCTGATGACTTTTCATAACTTTCAGAATTCCTATTTTTGTACCGGATCTTTGATAAACAATGTAGAAGAAGATGAAACCCCCTTTTTTCTGACTGCAAACCATTGTATCAATTCCGAATTGGCTGCGAATACGCTCGTCACTTATTTTAATTTTGAGAATTCGACCTGTGAATCTGATGATGCTGCGTTTTTCCAAACCTTATCAGGTGCGACATTTATTTCAGGAAGCCAGGATTCCGATTTTTCCTTGTTGCTACTGAACGAATATCCGCCAGATGAATTCAATCCGTTTTATGCAGGGTGGGATGTAAGTGGTGAAAATCCAAGGTCAAGTGCGTGCATCCATCATCCGGAAGGTGCACCCAAAAGCATTGCAACTGCCAACAATACATCGTTCAGTTATCCGGAAAAAATTCAATGGTTTTCTGAGGAACTTGTATTGATTTCCACGACATTACCTGGAACACATTGGTATTCCTTATTTAATACAGGGATGCCCGAGGCAGGATCGTCGGGAGCTCCGCTTTTTGACCAGAATAAACGAATTGTTGGACAACTTCACGGAGGAGTCAATTCGGTTTTGCTTTATGGAAAGTTGTCGGTTTCGTGGGACTTTCATGCAGACTACACCAAACAACTTGCTTATTGGCTCGATCCTGTAAAGTCGAGAACAACACTTGACGGGATTTGGAAAATGCCGCCAAGAACTAATTTTCGTGCCGAATTGCAGGAAGTATGCGTGAATTCTCCGGTACTGTTTACTGATAAAAGTACGCATAAACCAACCGAATGGTATTGGCAGATCGACCCGCCAACATATAGCTTTACGAATGGCACCGACAGTACTTCCCAAAATCCGCAAGTACTGTTTATGGAAGACGGGATCTACTCTGTAAAATTAAGAACTACAAACAAATACGGAAGTGATGACCTTCTTCAAAAGAATTACATTATTGCCAGAAGCAAGCTGGATGTAAGGTTCTTTAAAGCAAAAAAAGACAGTGTTATTTGTGGTGGCGACCTGAACGGATTTCCATTGATCGCGGATGGTGCAGTAAACTATAGTTTCAAAATTGAAAACCCTGAATTAATTGATACTACGATTCGTTCCAACACCTTATACCTGACCCTGAACAGATATACAAATAATACAAAATCATTTGATTCATGGGTTAAGGTTACCGGTACAAACGGGCACTGCATTGCTTCTGACAGTATATTGCTTCATATAATAATTCAGCCAAACGATAACATTGCCAATGCAACAAAGTTGTATTTAGGACGGAATTCCGGATATACCAACAAATGTGCAACCGCCGAGGTGAGCGAACCCTACCCTCCTTCGTTGGGATGTTTGGTAAAAAAAAGCTGGTGCCCTGACTTTAAACCCTCAAAAAGCTTAATCGATAATTCCATCTGGTTTACCTTCGTTTCACCATCAAATGGTATGATCACAATCAACACAACTGGATTTGACAACCAGATTGCGGTATATGAGTCTTCGAGCTACCGGGGGATCGTATCGAACGACAAAAAACAATATTCCCTGGTTGCAGCCAACGACAACCGCTCAAACAGCGATAAAACTGCACTTCTGGAAGATCTGGCCCTCGAACCGGGAAAGCAGTATTGGTTACAAGTTGATGGGAATAATGCAGCTTTTGGCAATGTTACAATAGACCTTGTGGGCAATTCGCTTGAGGCGCTTGTATTTCCGAATCCATCAAATGGTATCTTCAATATAAATATTTTTCATCCTGACTATGGAACTGCCGATGCTTCAGTTTACGACTTAAATGGCAGGATTTTGTTTTCAAAACAATACCAGGTAAATATGTATTCCACCCAATTCAACTTCGATTTGGCCGGATATCCAAAAGGAATATACATTCTCAGGGTTAATTTAAATGGGCTGAGCGTAAGCAAAAAGTTAATATATTTTTGAAAAATAGTTGTTGAAGACTAAATTCCTACATTTGCGGAAAGGCATGTCTGAGCCTTAAAATGAATCAACAGCTACCAAAATATGGTCAATATTATTATCAGTGAAGAACTTAAGATGCTTTGCCCAAAAATCAGGCTGGGCTGCATTGAAGCTGATGTAATTGTTGCAGAATCGGCTGAAGAACTTAATGCTGAAATTAATTCCCAAACCGCGAAAATCAACCAATCATTGGCCATTGAAGACATCTCAAAAATTCCGCCCATTGCAGCCTCCCGAAAAGCCTACAAAGCCTGCGGAAAAGATCCTGCACGCTACCGCTTGTCTGCCGAAGCTTTGTTGCGAAGGGTTGTTTCAGGAAAAGACCTTTATCAGATCAGCAACGTTGTCGATCAGCTCAATCTGGTCTCGATAACTTCCGGCTTTTCAATTGGCGGATACGATGCAGGTAAAATTCAGGGCGACATTGGTTTTGGAATCGGCCTTAACGGAGAACCCTATTCAGGAATCGGCAGAGGAGAGTTGAACATTGAAAATCTGCCGGTTTTTCGGGATGAGCTGGGCGCATTCGGCACACCAACCAGCGATTCGCAGCGAACCGAAGTAACCATTCAAACCAGTCGGTTTCTGATGATCATTATTGATTTTGGAGGTGACGATCAACTGGAAACTGCCAAACAGATGGCAATCCGGTTATTGAAAGAATATTGTCGGGCGACTAATATTATCGAATTTAACATCAACTAATTATGTGGAGGTCAATCTGCAAACTGTTACTAAAACTGTTCGGCTGGAAACCGAAAAATGGAGTGATTCCATATAAAAAAGCCATTATCATCGGAGTTCCTCATACCAGCGGTTGGGATTTTGTACTTTCGTACTTGTTTTACACATCTCTTGGCGGAGTGGCGAATACCATGATCAAAAAAGAATTTTTCTTTTGGCCAGTTGGTCCGATCCTGAAAAAGATGGGTGGAATACCCATCGACCGGACAAGAGGCGCATCGATTACAAAGCAAATTATTCAGGAAATGAACAGTCGCGAAACGATGCATCTGGCCATCACGCCGGAAGGTACACGGAATTTAACCAAAAAGTGGAAAGCTGGATTTCACACCATCGCAAAAGCCACCGGGGCAACAGTTTGCCTGGGAGTCTTCGACTTCGGACGCAAAGAAATCGGATGGGTAAAACCATTTGAACTGACCGACGATGCAGAAGCCGACATCCGTCGCATGAAAGCTTTTTACCGCGAATATGGCGCAATTGGCCGTCACCCGGAGAAATTTACTGCGGAAGATTAGGATAAAAAGTGGTCAGTGGTCAGTCGCAGTGACCAGTCTGATTGATCATTGGCCTTGCGTCAGTGGTTATAAAAAGCAGTTCATCAATAATAAGTTTTAAAATTCATAAATGTCGTATTTCTAATTATTCAAATATTTTAACTCACCCCGTCGCATCGTTCGACTGAGCTCACGCCGAAGTCTGCGATGCTTTTCCCCTCTCTTTTAAAAAGAGAGGGGGGAAGGCCGCTTGCGGACTTCGGGGTGAGTTAATTATTAAATTCGACAAAAAATTGTTTCACTTACTTCAATGACCAAATTATTGAAACTAAAAACTTCACCCATGACTCAAGACCTTTTAAACATCGCCGTTTTTCAACTCGATTTGGTTTGGGAAAATCCTGAAGCGAACCGTGCAAAAATTGATGAATTGCTTCTGAATACTAACACTAATACCGATATCGTTTTTTTGCCAGAAATGTTTACCACCGGTTTTTCGATGAATGTTTCGGAACTGGCCGAAACGATGGACGGAGAGACGGTGCAATGGATGAAAAATCGCAGTTCTGAGTATCAGTTTGCGCTTTGCGGAAGCCTGATTATTGAAGAAAATGGTCTGTATTATAACCGGTTGTTGTTTATTGAACCTTCCGGAGAAATACATTTTTACAACAAGCGCCATCTTTTTACAATGGGCAATGAAGAAAGCCATTTTCAGAAAGGCACAGAACGATTGATTGTTCAGTACAAAGGCTGGAGAATTTGCCCTTTGATTTGTTACGATTTGCGTTTCCCGGTTTGGAGCCGCAACCGGAACGAATACGATTTGCTGGTGTATTCGGCCAACTGGCCCAGAAACCGAAATGAAGTCTGGAATACCTTGCTAAAGGCGCGGGCCATCGAAAACCAGTCTTATGTCGTGGGTGTGAACCGTGTTGGTATTGATGGAAGTGAAATTGATTATTCA
>DAITNH010000372.1:0-4559 GCA_036834745.1 Prolixibacteraceae bacterium | reverse complement strand
GAAAATAACAGGAACAAGCGCTCTTGGCCTGACGCTGCTTGGCCCTGCTGCCTGTAAACCAGCGGCAATCGACCGGAAAAGCTTTGGAGTTGGACTTCAGCTATATACCATTCGTGATGCGATGACTGCGGATGCTCTTGGTTCATTGAAAAAATTATCAGAAATGGGTTTCAAAAACCTTGAACTCGCAGATTATTCGGATGGGAAGTTTTATGGATTTTCACCACAAGAACTAAAGAAGATTGTGAATGATTTGGGCATGGAAATTCTTAGCAGCCATACACAGGTAGAAGCGGCAGGAATCACTGTTGACAATGCGCAGAAAATGGCTGATGACCATGCTGAACTTGGAGTTAAATATTGTGTTCAGCCATGGGTGAACGAACCAGACCGCAACATTGAGTCGTACAAAAAAATGGTTGGCGACTGGAATGAAGTTGGAAAAATAATGAAAGGGGTGGGGATTCAGTTCGGATACCACAACCATAATTTTGAGTTTGCCAATATTGATGGTATCGTTCCATATTATGATATATTTATGTCTGAACTGGATGCTGAATTAGTTACCATGGAATTAGACCTTTTCTGGGCAAACAAAGCCGGTCAGGATCCTGTGGAAATGTTTAAAAAATACCCTGGCCGTTTCCAGCTATTGCACTTTAAAGATATGAAGACCAGGGAAGCGCCATTTTTTGATGTCATTAAAGATGATGTTTGTTCTGTAGGTGCCGGTGTCATCGATTTTAAAACAATTTTAGCATCGAAAGATATTGCCGGAATGAAATATCTGTTTGTTGAAGATGATAATCAAGGTAACGGAATGCCTTTTGAAGCGCTTGAAATTAGTATCAATAACCTGACTACTAAAATATTGGTGTAAGCCAAATCGTATTAAAAAAGGTAAACGAGGCTGTTTAAAAAGTCCTGGATCCAGTCATCCTGAACTCGTTTCAGGATCTCATCGCATTGTATATCAGACCCCGAAATAAATTCGGGGTGACTAGATTCGCGATGATTTTGACTTTTTAGACAGCCTCTTTTTTTAGTCCTTAAATATCAAAGGATTTGTAATATTTTCATAGCTCATCAGTTTCAAGTGAATTTTTCCAACGATTCGGATATCCAACTCAATTAAAACCGGAATACAGTTCAAATCATCGGTAACCCAGATGCTGACATCGTCGGGCGTTTTAAACATGCGACCCACCTCGACAACCGGAGAAATTTTAAGGCAACTGATTTTTCCGAATTTGGTCCTAATGGTTTCTTTTCCTTTGTATCGCATGTAAAATGGAAATATTTCGTCGGAAAAATAGATGTTCATAAAAATCACATCGTTTTCTTTCACTTTCGAAAAGTCGATCCTTCTGATGTAATAAAGAGAGGTGGCCAAATCGAGAATTTTATCCGGAACACCTTTTACTCCGGATAGCTTTGAATTAACGGTGTTGTTTTTTCGGTTATAGGTAACCTCGTTGTATTTTGTGTAGTTTCCTTCTTTGATGTTGCGTATCTGCTTATAAGACAGGTTTGTTTCCTTGTCGAACCAACTTTCGTAAACATCATTTACTCCATAAATTACTTCGGCCATTCCTGTAGTTTTGCCGGTAGATACAGCATGATATACCTCTTTGTTGTCGTAAATATCTTCGGTAAGCGATAGGGTGGCAGTTCCGCCTACAATAATTCCATACCTGATCTGATAAGTGAGTTTTTCTCCTGCTTTAAAAGCCGTATTTGGTTTAATGGGTGGGGTGACCAATTGTTGTGCATTGACCGTTAGCGCGTTAAGAAAAAGTATAAAGAGAATATAGGTGCAAATCTTCATTTTTAATTTGTTTTATCGACCCGATGAAAATTTTCTAATGGTTCAATTTAATGAATTTTCAGATAGGTCTATTCATTACTAAAACAAAGATGAGCCTTAAAATACATGAAAGTGTTACACAATTGCAGGCAGGAGTTGCATTATTCACACCTTTTCGAGTGGAATGCGTTTTTTTACCTTGAGATGTTTGTAGTGGGACGGGGTTAATCCGGTAATCTTTTTGAATTGGTTCGACAGATGGGCAACACTGCTGTAGTGCAGCCTGTAAGCTATTTCGGTAATATTGAGTTCGTCGTAAATGAGCAATTCCTTTACCCGTTCAATTTTGTGGCTCAGAAAATAATGTTCAATGGTGATTCCCTGATGTTCCGAAAAGAGATTGGCCAAATAGGTATAGTCGTATTTTAGTTTCTCGCTCAAATAATCAGAGAAATTTACTTTGATTTGATCTTCTGAATAATGAACCAATTCAATAATAACGATTTTTATTTTTTCGACCAACACGTCTTTTTTGTCTTCGATTATAGAAAGCCCCGATTTTTTCAGGTTGAAATCCAGCAGGGTTCTCTTTTCCGGGGGGATGTCTTCGGTAATTTCTGCTACGCCCAAATTTATGGATGTATAATGCAGCTCAAGTTTCTCAAGTTCTGATTTCACAATCAGTTTGCAGCGATTACTAACCATATTTTTGATGTGGAGCTCCATGCTGCGTAATATTATTAAAACTTTTAATTCTTAAATTATCCGGTTTTTGAAACCGGTTTGTTACTTGCTGATCTACAGATTAAACGAAGTAACATCAGGGCATTGTACCTCATTTTAATGGCAAAGGTTACTTTTGATACAATCTTTTGGAATAAATTTAAAATTGTGCTACTTATTAGAAATTTGTAATATCGACAACAGACACAAGGCAATTGCCATTGTCGCCTGTAACGATGGCTTCCATATATACCTTACATAAATTATTTGGGCTGCTCCCGAGCATTACTTTGCACGATTCTTTTGACCTGCCCAAATTAACCATGTTTAGGAATTCATTAAATACCGGCAGTGTTTCTTCTGAAACGTATAACTTAAAGCTGCTGTTTGTCAGGCTAAAACGCCTGTCGCCAAGCAGTTCTGCGCCGGTAAAATTCAATTCCAGGATCATCCCGTCGTGATCGAGTGTAAAGTAGCCCATCGGTGCAAAATCGTACATCATGGTGTATTTTTTCAGCGCCGATTCGGCCCTTTCATTTGCCTGAATCAATTCTTCGTTCTGCATTTCCAATTCAATCTGGTGAACCTGAAGTTCGTGAACCAGTCTTTTCACATCGGTTTCAATTGTCGAAGTGGTCGTTTTATCTTGCTTCACCTTCAATTTTTCTTCCGCATTCCTTCTTAATAACTGTGCACTCGTATAATCCTGTTCATCGTTCATGGCAAAGTAGTTTAAATTCATTGTTTTAAAAATTTGTAGGAAGACCGAAGTCCGGAGACCGAATTTTCCGGCCCTTCATCTTCCATTTTGATTTTTTTTAATGTCCGTTTACGTACCCAAGCTATCCTTTGCCGTCAGCTTCAGCTGACGGACAAATAAGAGATCACAGGCAAAGGCTTTAGCCACAGCTTTTAGGGCTAAAGCCCAGATCCCTCATCTTCATTTTACCCGTTGACTGAAGTCAACGGCAAAGGATATCGCCTCATCATTCAGCTGTTTAGGTAAATAAACGGATATTCAATTTTTATTATCTTCAGTTTACTTACCTATTTGGCATTTTGTTTCACTCCTTGCTCCTTGCTCCTTGCCCCCTGCTCCTTGCTCCCTGCTTCTGTCTTCCGACTTCGGACTTCTTCTACCTCTTCGCAATCAAAATTAGTTCTGTTGCAACCTGCAAATTGTTGAGCAGGATGTTTACTGTCCATTCAACTTCGCACTTATTTTCTTCGGATGTTGTCATTTCCATTTTATAGTTGGCATCCACCTTTTCTTTCAGCATTTTATGGAAGTCTTTTTCAGTCTTTTTCCGGAGTGGTTCCGAAACAAACTGCTGTATATAACTTAGGCCGATTGTATCTTTGCGTTTCTTTCCGAAGAATTTTTCTGCTTCCGGATTAAATTCCAATATTTTAAAATCGGTTGATAATTTAAATATAAGATCTGGTGACGAATTCAAAATCAACAGGTGTGCCTGTTCATTTTCATGTAATTTTGCTTCCATTTGCTTCAGATCGGTGATGTTGAAGAACGTGATAACCAGTCCGTCAATCCGGTCTTCGAAGGTGCGGTAAGCCATGATGCGCACCGAAAACCAACGTCCGTCCCTTGTCGGGATTTGTTTTTTTATAAAAACCAGTGTCTTTAGTACTTCAATGGTATCATCAACCATTTCAGAATAAATCAGGTCAGAAACCAGGTCGGTGAACGGCCGTCCGATATCGCTTTTTATCAGTTTGAAAATGTTTGTTGCCTGTGGGGTAAATTGTCTGATATGTAATTTGTTGTCGAGAAAAAGGGTGGCAATATCGGTGCTGTTGAGCAGGTTTCTCATGTCATTGTTCACCCTCGAATAATCATCGATCTTCGATTGTAATTCGGCGTTTACAGTTTGCAATTCTTCGTTCAGGCTTTGCATTTCTTCCTTCGAACTCGTAAGTTCTTCATTCGTTGATTGCAATTCCTCGTTGGTCGATTGCAATTCTTCGTTGGTCGATTTGAGTTCTTCCTGCGAAGTTTGCATTTCTTCGA
>DAITNH010000371.1:0-4648 GCA_036834745.1 Prolixibacteraceae bacterium | reverse complement strand
TTTCGACTAATAGAAGATACAAAATTGAAAGTAGAATTATATAAACATAAATTTGATCAATAGATAGTTATATCTTCATTATAGCTTACCTCACCTCCACCAATTTCCCCATCACCGATCTTCTACTCTTGCCAACGCTTTAATCGAAAAATATAAAGTTATTTCTTTGTCCAGTCCCCATAGAAACTAAACCTGAAATCTGGAATTCTACTTAAACCCTCCAATTTCTTCTGCACTTAACGCCCGATCAAATACGGCCAATCCGCCAATTTGTCCACGGAAATAGTTGCCCATTCCGCGGACCAGTAAAACAGCGCCAACCGTAAAATCAGAGCCATTGCTTCCCATTCCATCAGGATAATAATAAGGGTTTTTTGAATGTATCATTCCTTCCGTGTAACCTGGAAAACCTTTGGTGTGGTTGATAAGCTCCGGCTCGCGGGCTTCAGATTCACCGTTCAGGAACGAGCGGATGTATTCTCCATCGTAGGTAAATGCCACACCATCACTGTTACTCCCCGATTTTTGCCGTAAATGTTCAGTTTACCGGTTTTGGAATTCGGTAACCGAAGAAATGCGCTGTCGCGAAACAAAGCTGAGTAACCGGAAAGTGGCCCCTCTTCCAAACGAGGAATCGATCCTTTTTGCTCTTCTAACGGAAATTTGCCTTTCCCAAAAGCTTTCCTGGCTTTTCCGGATTCCTCTTTAAAATCCCAAAGTGCAACCAGTCCTGATGTCGATTTGATTTTCGAAACAAGTTCCGGATTGCCTGATTTCAAGGGAGATTTTCCGAATGAAGAAAAAGCCAAGACAGAAAGAAAAAATAAAAGAATGGTCCGGTTGATCATGGGTTTAGGTTTTGATTCATAGGCTGTAAAAATAGTCGGAAAAACGTAATGTGAAGATTGACGTTTACTAAACCGTTGGTGGTTCAGGGTTTTTTCCTAGTTTTATTCAGAAAATTTTAACGAAAATCCCATGGCAAAAAATAAGTTGATCCCGCTTTTAGGATTGTTTATCCTCTTTTCATTCACAAAGAGCAGCGATTACTCACATTGGCGCGGCCCTAACCGCGATGGTATTTATTCTGAAAAAGGATTAATAAAAGATTGGCCTGAAGGTGGTCCATCCTTATTGTGGTCTTTTGATGGACTTGGAGCCGGGCACAGTTCCGTTGGTATTGGAGAAGAAAGACTTTTCTCAACCGGAATGCCCGATACCATCGGATTCCTTTATTCTTTTGATATGAAAGGAAAACTACTATGGAAAAAAGAATATGGACTGGAGTGGTTTACAAATTACACAGGTCCACGGTCAACTCCAACGGTGGTTGGCAAATTGGTTTATCTTGAAAGCGGGCAGGGAGTTGTTTACTGTTTCGATGCCATTTCAGGTGCTATAAAATGGTCTGTCAATCTGTTGAAAAAATTCGATGCCGAAAATATTCAATGGGGCATGACCGAATCGTTACTGGTTGATGGCGACCGGATTATTTGCACGCCGGGTGGAAAAGAAAATAATGTGGTTGCATTGAACAGGTTTACAGGTGAAACAATCTGGACGAGCAAAGGATTTGGTGAATCGGCGGCTTATTGTTCTCCGGTAATTGTAACCCATAACAACACCAGGCTGATAGTAACCATGACTGCCATGTCAGTGATTGGACTTGATGCCGAAACCGGTGAATTATACTGGAGGTTCGAGCAGCAACAGAAAAATAAAATTCATGCAAATACGCCTGTTTATGCCAACGGTATGATTTTTTGTTCGAGTGCTTCCGGCGATAAAAACTCCGGAATACTGGCCCTGAAATTATCTGCCGATGGAAAACAAGCCGAACAGGCTTGGAGAAATGAAAAATTCCAGAACCTGATGGGAGGAATAATCATAAAGGATGGAACGATTTACGGATCAACATACCGAAAAAATGATTGGTATGCCCTGAATTCGGAAACCGGTCAGGAAAAATTAATTTCGGGTGATTTCGGCGGAGGTGTTATCATTTATGCCGATGGCCTCTTTTATTGTTACAGCGAAAAAGGCCAGTTGGCTCTGGTGGAAATGAACCCTGACCATTTTACCATCAAAAGCAAATTCGATATTTCGCAGGGAACCGGCGAACATTGGGCGCATTCTGTAATTCATGATCGCAGGCTTTACCTGAGACATGGAAATTCGCTGATGGTTTATGATATAGCCGAAAATTGATTCCTTTTCCTTGAAAAGCAAATCGTGCCAATCTTCGTTTATAGTTTGAAAAAGTCAAGGGCAATTCCTTACAGGGTGTGCTTTTTACAGTCCTAATTTACCGGATGCAGTAAATGGCCTTTTGTCCCCTGAAAACATACGAGCCATTTGCAATGGCAGTTGATGACCAGAAGATATCGTTCTCTAATGTATTTTTTTCAAGCTCTTTAAAAATTTTCCCTGCCTGAATGACATGGGTGGTACCTTTTTCTTCGAGACAATAAATCTTGCCGTTATAAGCCCAGGGGGAAGCCCAAAATGCCTTGGCGCCGGTAATTTTTGTGCCGGGGTAAACTACTGCACCCGAAGCCGCCTCGTAGCAATAGATTTTTCCCATATTACGATCTGCAATGTAAATCAGACCTTCGTAGAACAGCGGAGAAGCCATTGCAATTCCCGATTCAGGTACCGACCAGACTACAAATTCATTGGAGGACTTCCTTTCACTTAAAGAAATATCTCCGGAAGCTCCGGCTTTTATGCCAAATAGAGTGCCACCGCCGTCACTGCGTTTTTCGTTTCCCAGAAAAAGCATGTCTGCATCAGTCACAGGTGATGAAATGGTCCGACCACCTTTCAGGTCGAGTTCCCAGTTCAGCTTGCCATTTTCAGGATTGTAGGAGCGAGCTTTTTTGCCTTGGGTAACGAGTTCGGTTCGTACACTGTTTTTCCAGATAATAGGCGTTCCCCAGGTTGACTTTTCATCGCGATCAATACGCCAAAGTTCTTTACCTGTTTTTGAATCAAGCGCAGCCAAAAATGACTTTTCTTCGTTGTCAATTTGCATGTACAATACATTGTTGTACAGAAGTGGCGATGTTGAGGTACCCCATCCCGATTGCATGGGATAATTTCCAAGATCCTTTTCCCAAACCTTGTTCCCGTCCAGATCGAAACAATACACTCCGGTCATTCCGAAATAGGCATATACATATTTGCCATCGGTTACCATGGTTTCCGGGGCATAATTATTATCACGATGGGTTTTGTATTTTGGCAGGCCGTGGTAGGCCACTTTTTTCCAGATTTCTTTTCCTGAATTTAAATCAAGACAAATTACCTCAAAATTATAAACTACGTCAGACGGATTTTCAGATCGTCCACCTCCCGGTGCTGAAGGTAAAACCGATGGATCCTCCAAGACCGCATTGGTGAAAAACACCTTATTTTCACAGACAATCGGACACGACCATCCTCTGCCATTCAGATCATATTTCCAACTCAGGTTTTTGGTATTACTCCATTCGTCGGGAAGTTTTTGCTCTAAAGGAAGTTGATTACTATTGGCTCCACGAAAATTTGGCCAGTTGTCGGGAGTAAAAGCAGTAAAAATGGCAACAGTAAAAGTTAGGGCTAAAAGTTTCAGATTAGTCATTGGTTAGGTTTTAGGATTTTTACTTCGATTCTATGGCCGAAATCACTTTCAGCAATTGCTCGCCCATGCCAATTTTGTAGCCTGAAGAAAACAGGTACACATTTCCGGTGGCATCACAAAACAGCACCAGCGGCAGTTTGTCTTTGAGTCCGTCGCCGTAAATGGCCGAAATGGCATTCAGAATCTGGTCGTCAGGATCAATACCGCTTTCCATTTTTGCCGGTAACTGATAGGTTTTGAGCACTCCCGCCTGTCCAACTTTTTCTGCAGGCATCGCAAACACAAATTGTCCGCCCCACTTATTAAAATGATCGACATACGGACCCAAATCGTTCAGAATATGCTTCGAAGGTTCTTTATCCGGATCGAGGACTACCAGCACTGAATAGTTTCCAGCTATCAGCGATGACAGACTGACTGTTTTTCCGTCTTTCTCCAGATTCAATCGATCCAGATTCAGTTTTCCGGAAGGTTTCAGTTCGCCGGCCTGTTTGCGCAATTCAACCGGAACAGTGGTAACTTTTCCCTTTTCGATACTGAAAAAAGTCATCTGGCTCAGCACCGAGCCATCTTCCTGACGGTTGCCGGTAACAAGCGAATACTGGCCAACTTCCAGTTCGACGGGCTTTTCCTGGTTGGTAAGACTGCCGCCTTCAGGAAATTCGAGCGTGCGGTAAAATCCATCTTTCAGGAAACCAATGGTGTAGTGAAGGTAATATTGCGGAACAACCGGATTGTTTTTATCAGTTAGTTTCAGCAAACCTTTGTCCGGCTGCATAACTGCTGCGGGATCGAAACCGGCACGCAGCCACTCTCCGTTTTTATTGTACTCCGGAATCTGGGTTTCAGGATTTAAACGGGCCGGAATACCAAAGGTACGACAGGCAGCTACAAAGAAAATATCTCTTGAATCGGGATCGGCCACCCGCAGATTGTAAACGCCTGTGGGTGAAATGGGCGCACGTGAATGAAGATTGGCAACGGTATTGATGCGGATATTTTCGCGAATCCAATTGGTCAGAACTG
>DAITNH010000370.1:0-4668 GCA_036834745.1 Prolixibacteraceae bacterium | reverse complement strand
TGTGGGGGGTCAACATCACCGGACAAGGGGGGTCAGCATTGCCGGAATATCCATCGGTAAAATTGCTCAATTAATAAAGGGAGAATCATCGCATTGGATCAATCAGATGCTCAATATGGATTAAAGGTTGTGCTGCAATTGAATACCAATATGCCCTTTTCTCCTATTCATTGGAATAGGAGTTCCAAACTTGGGGCAATGTTGGAGTTGTTTCAAGTAATCCAATATACAAGAGCCAATCCGCAGCAACGTCCTTCCGGTTGACTCTTTTGAGTTTCCCGCATTTTTGCACACGTAGAAATCCAGCCGATAATTGATCAAATGGACTATCTTTGCAGCCGTGAAGAGGGAAATGGAATTGTTGGCGCCGGGTGGAGATGTTGATTCGATAAAAGCTGCCATTGCAGCAGGAGCTGATGCGGTGTATTGTGGTCTGGATAAATTTAATGCGCGAAACCGTGCCGCAAATATAAGCTTCGACGATTTACAGGGTATTTTAAGATTGGCGCATCAAAACAGTTGCAAGGTTTTCCTCACCCTCAATATCATTGTGTTGGAAAGCGAAATTCCCGCTTTTGTTGGCTTACTCAACAAATTAATCAATACCAGTATCGATGGTGTCATTGTTCAGGACTTTGGAATTTTTTACCTGTTGACAACCTATTTTAAAGGTCTTCAGATACATGCCTCCACTCAGCTAACCACACACAATGAAGGTCAGATACGGTTTCTAAGTAAACTGACAGCAACCCGGGTAAACCTGTCACGCGAGTTAAACCTACAAGAGATTAAATCCTTAACAACGGTTGCTCATCAAAACAAGGTTTTAACCGAAGTTTTTGTACATGGTTCCAACTGCCTCTCATTTTCAGGCATTTGTTACATGAGTTCCGTTCATGGCGGAAACTCCGGAAACCGCGGCAGATGCAGTCAACCTTGCAGAGATCCATATTTGAAGACTCTGGCAGGTATAGATTTCCCCCTTAACCTGAAAGACAATTCAGCATATTTTGATATCAGGGAACTGGCTGAAGCAGGTGTTGATTCAGTAAAAATTGAAGGACGGATTAAGAAGTTTCATTACGTGTACACTGTGGTCGAAACCTGGAAAAAACAAATCCAGAGTCTTTATCAGAAAGATCAGCTTACGAATGACAATCGCGATTTGTATAAAGTTTTTAACCGTGATTTCACCAACGCATACTTAACCGGAGACTCACATCAAAGCATGTTCATTGATAATCCAAGGGATCATTCAGCTATCCATCGTGCTGAAATGAATGGTGGGAGCATAGCTGAGAATATGGAAAAAGCGAAACAAGAACTTTATGACGAAAAAACGGAAATTATTAATCATGTCCGAGCCAAAATTGAACTAATGATTAGCGCGAAAGCTCCTTTGGTAATTAGCATTTCAGGGGAATGTGGCGCACCGTTAACGGTAACTGTAAAAACTCCGGACACTTTATTTGTTGTCGTTTCAGAAGTTAATCTGGTCAATACCGGTGTTGAGGCTATCAGTCACACAATGCTACTGTCCAGATTGAAAGCCCTCAATGATACGGAATATAACATCGAACTGCTGGATCTGGAAAATCTTCAGCCTAAGCTTTATATCCCGTTTAAAGAACTCACTTCAATCAAAAAAAAGCTGTTATTTATTCTGAATAATTCAAGAGAAACGGTTGATCCCATTGAGGTTCCGGTCATCAAAAAGCAAGCTGACGAAGAAATTAAACCTACGCTTTCTGTCTTAATTTCTTCGCCAAAGGATTTGTACTTGTGCATGGAAACGACTGTAGATATCTGTTTTCAACTTCCCAATAGTTTAAAAAATGAAAGTGCTGTGCTGATTGATATGTTCAGTCAGAACAAAAAGCTAATACCCTGGTTTCCATCAGTTTTAATTGGTGAAGATTATACTGCTGCAGTTGAATTTCTCGAACAGGTGCGACCCACACAGATTGTTACAAACAATACCGGAATAGCTTACGAAGCCTGGCAAAGAGGGATCTCCTGGATTGCAGGCCCATATTTGAATCTGGTCAATTCCTTTAGCTTGATTTGTTTGAAAGAAAATTTCAACTGTACCGGGGCATTTATCTCCAATGAAATCAGTAAAACCCAGCTGCTGCAGATTAAAAAGCCTGAAAATTTTAAACTTTACTACAGTATCTATCATCCGATTGTGCTGATGACGAGCAGACAATGTTTGTTTCACCAGGTTACAGGTTGTGAAAAAAGCAGAATGGATAATACTTGTATTCAACAGTGTGAAAAATCCGCAACAATTACCAACCTGAAAAAGGTCACTTTCTATCTTGATAAAACAAAGGGGAACTATCATCAAATCTATAATGAGTCTAATTTCCTGAATTCTGAAATTGTTACCGATGTGCCGGATCTCTTTTCAGGTTTTCTCATTGATTTGCGGGATGTGAAAACCGAAACCAAAACAGATCTGGATAAATCAGGAATTATTCAGTTATTTGAAAATTTCATCAATAGGAATCCCGGATCAGCGCAGGAACTCAGACAACGAATTTATCCCACAACCAACACCCAATATACAAAGGGAATCTGATCATCGGATGAGTTGAAGATACTAAATCGTTAGGTTCTGAATGTTCAATATTACCGGATTACACGATAACTTTCCATTTGACCTTTACCTGATATCTGAACAAAAATGACTTCACGCGCAGGACGATTTTGAGGAAGGGGAAAAGTTATTTCTCCTGAATTTGCCGGTACTTTTTTTTCGGATATAATCCGGCCGTCCAGTTGAATTACCCGGATATTAATTTCTTTCTGAACAGGCAATAATGGTCTGATGAACAGTTCTCCGGTTCTGAGGACTGAAACCTCAAAATTATTCTTTCGTTCGTTAACCGGGATTGAATGTACTCCGACAGGAATTCCTGTTATAACGTCGAACGGTGATATGCCTTTAGTAGTGAAATATAGCCAGGATGTCCCATCAAGACTATGCCAGTCCACCGCCCAAATGCCGCCAATTCCTCCAAGGTTTTCGTTATAATGCGATACCATTCCGTCGGAGTGGATCTGTTTTCGTATTTCTTCGAACAAAAAAACACTTCCCGGCCCACCGGCTGCGATGTACGAAAGTGTTCCCTCAATCCAAACAGCCAGAGGGACGATTCCATCCATTCCAAAAGATGCACCGTTTCCATGCGTGTAAAGGACCTTCCCTGCAAGAGAAAGGGCATCGAGTCCCATTTGTGTTTCTCCTTTCCGGAACAGGTAATACGACATCCAGGTATTGGCAAAAAGAACGATACGGTCCGAATACGTGGCTTCGCGCCAGTAGCGCAACTGCGAATCCCAGCCGTGAGTGAATATATAGCTGAACAGGCTGTTCGCACGGCTGTCATCGCCCGATTCGTAAAGACTCAGGATAACAGCCGCATAAGCTTCACAACTGGTTACTTCAGACTTAACACCGGTTTGTGGATTAATGGTAAGTAATTTTCCATCAGGCATAATGAGGTCCCGAAGGAATTTCATTCCATTCTCAAGAGCAGGTTTAACACGCAAATCTCCGCTCTTTTTGAAATAGGACTGCAAACCGGTAATAATCCATGGAAAATCACCCATCCAGACTGTGCCATCAGCCTCCCTTAGTACCAGAATCGTACCTGAATTTGAATTCCACGCCCGGGGCCAATATCCTTCAGGCTGTTGATTGTATGTAAGAAATAGCGCTAGCTTTTCGGCGGCAACTGCAGCGGCATTTACAGGAACTCCCTGTTTCCAGTCGCCTTCAATGCAGAGCGCCTTAAGTGCCAGACCTTGCCCGTATAACCATGAACTGCCATCCTGTGTCCAGGTGGTAAGAAGTCCGGTAGATTGTTGTCGGTTTATAATCGCACTGATGGCATTTTCTTTTGTAGTTACAAAATCCTGCGCATTGATAAATTCACGGGTAGTAGCACGTTCCCAGCCTGACATCTTCGTTCCGATTAATTGATAAATACTCACGGATCCCATGTCGGAACTGACATACTGATCAGAAGCCTGAGCATATACGGCAAGTGAAATAACTTTCACTTTGCTCCAATCCATGGAAGCAGAATTTTCAAATTGTTTTTTGGATGCTGAAATATTTTCGGCCCATCGGTTAAGTCCCGCCAGCCCGTCCCAGCGCAAAACGGCCTGGTGTGTGCCGTCTTCAAATTTAAGTTCAAAGCCAACATTTCCTTTATTCGGCATTCCTTTCAGGTTGAATCCGAAGAGATCGTAATCTGCGAGAGAAATGGCCTGGGGGAGAGAAAGGTAACATTGTGCCCATTTATACCGGTTTCCTGTGCCAAAAGTCCAGTTTAGCTTTAACGTATCTCCATTGGCTGTAACTATACTCTTATCTCCAAGTCCCGCATTGGCGACATTAGTGACCCAGCCGGATGAATTACCAAAGGTTGATTTCGACACAAGTTCCATACCGCTCCATCCAAGAGTAAAAGACTGGGCCGACAGCAAGCAAGGGAATTGCATAAAAACAAAAAGGTAGATTATGCTCTTGTAATTGGTGGTGAATATTCGTTTCATAGGGTTGTTAGCCTTTGGTTTGTCTTGAAAATCAAGTGTAAAGTTAATCAATATAAGGCTTGCATGTTGAAATTGATCAGTCGATCCTGTTTATATCAA
>DAITNH010000369.1:2280-4691 GCA_036834745.1 Prolixibacteraceae bacterium | reverse complement strand
GAATCGCGTTTGGTCCAGTCGGCATACAACAAATGGGCATCGGAATGTGCTCCCAAATAATGTCCATTGGCAATCAAATCCTGAATAAGTGATTTATTTTCAGGACTGTTATAAAAAGTTCCGGTAAAGAAAAATGAAGCTTTTGCCTTGTTCTTTTTCAGCGTTTGAGCAACCACTTTTCCGCCTTCAGCATATTCGTGGGCCGAAAATATAAGGTAAACTTTCTTCTCTTCAGGATTCATTCTGACAACCGCGCCCTGATTATCAGGAACAACCTGTTTATCAGCTTCAGCTTCGAGCGACGAAAGCAAATAACTCAAACTGGCGGTTCCGTCCATCGTTGGCTCGTTGGTTGAATAATCGCCCATGTCGTCGTGATAGACCGCCTTCCCGTTTTGAAAAGCGGCATATTCATCGGATTCCATTAGACTTATTCCAATTAAACCATTGTAAATGTGCGAATAAACCGGACCATCGACCAATCCGCCAGTGGTGGTTTCCTTCAGGATGTAGGTGAGCGACGAATGTGGAATAGCAGGATAATCGCCGCCAGCCGGAAGTCCGCAAATCATCGAAGTTCCCCACGGATTGCAGCCCAAAAGCCAGTCGGTGAGCGCCGCTTCCATCTCTTCATAACTGTTGTCTCCTTTTATTTTGCGGTACAATTTCGCCTGTGTTGCGGCGGCAACTACCAGATTATTAGAGCACCATATAAACGGAACGCCAATCAGGAAAGGATCATTTCCTGCATATTTCTTCAACTGGTCGAGCCCTTGTTTCATCAGTCCGGCAAACTGTTTGGCGATTGCAGGTTCGTTAGATTTAGCCAGCAGCGAATGTCCCAGATTCACAAACGGATAAAACTGGTAATGGCGACCACGGTTCAGCTCCATCCAGGGAGTTACCGGTTCGAGTTCGCCCCAATATTTGGCTTCTTTCTGAAAGTCGGTCTGTTTATTCAGGGGAATTAGCGAAGCCGCCGCCAATTCCATATCATCTACGTAGTTATCTTCTTCGTAAAAATAAGGCGAAACGACGCAGGCGGTCTGGAAATTTCCCAAATCTGATTTCGCAAAATCCCAGGCTTCGCGCGACTTTTCGAGCATTTGGCCGGCAAACTTCGGATCAATATTTTTAAATACGGAGGCGCCCAAAGCAAAGGAGGAGGAAAATTTGGCGGCAATTGACGAAACTCCGGTCGAGCGGTTCTTGTGCTTGCCCAAACCCTGCGACTTTCCGGTCACAAAATAAACCGGACGAAACAGCGGCCCCAATCCGTAACTCACGGTATCCTTGTTTGGAAGGCGAAATCCGCGGTGGTCGCGGTCGTCGGCTATCTGGTTGTACATTTCATTCTTTGCCGGATTCATTTTCATCAGCCATTCCAGTCCCCAGCGGGCTTCGTCGAGAATATCGGGGATTCCATTGCTTCCGGGCTTTCCGTTGGCCTGAAACTGATCGCCGAATGCGCCTGGATTCTGCTGATATGCAAACAGCAACTGGTACGTTGCATTGGCCGATGTGGTGGTATATTGCAGATAATCAGAAGCATCGTGCCAGCCCCCGGTCACATCAATACGCTCACCGGTGCGGGTCGGATGATCGACAATTATTCCATCGTGGAGATGACAGGAATCATTCAGGTACGGATTGAAACCGCAACGCTGCTGGCGCATGTAATTCAGGATAAAATCGGCGGTACCTTTATATACATCAGCATCAATCCGGAAAGAAGGTGAAACTGCATTTCCGGCTTTCAGGTAATAACCGCCCGACTTGCTGAAGTTGCTGAAATTTAAACGGAAAGCACTTTTTTGTCCCCATATTGCTGCATCGGCAGTTGCCGTTTTTCCTTCAAAAACGGTTTTTCCTGAAAGGGTTTCAATCAACTGAAAGCTTGCAGGTTCCTCGTTCTGATCAGAAATAAAAACGGCAACCTTCACTGAATTTGGCAAATAACCGAGTTGATTGATCCGGATAACTCCAGAAGCGGAAATCCCCAAAGAAATCAGACAAATCATACCAACCAGGAAAAGAGTTCTCATTATATTGGTTTTTAGGTTTGGATTCAGAAAATCAGAAAATAAAGTTACGTCCGATAAAGTTATAAATCAATTGATCAGAGTCACTTCCGAAACGGAATTATTTACTTTCGACCTTCATTCTAAACACGAACCAAAAATAGTGTATTTAATGAATTATACAAATATTGGTAATACATGTTATATGATACATTCATTTTAAAATCTAAATACATATATTTACACCGTTAAATTAGAAATCAGCCCCCCAATGAAATTAATTGCAGACAGCGGATCGACCAAAACAGCATGGAAACTGATTGAGGCTCCGGGAAAAACAAAAGACATCAAAACTCACGGCCTCAACCCTTTTTTCCGTACCGAAGATGA
>DAITNH010000369.1:0-2180 GCA_036834745.1 Prolixibacteraceae bacterium | reverse complement strand
GGAAAAGAAATTACCGGCGGAGTTTCACCACTTGGATTCATTTTGGGCGACGAAGGCAGTGGCGCTGTGATGGGGCGGAAATTACTGGGCGATTATTTCAAAGAAGTGATGCCGCCGAATTTGCGTGATGAATTTGCAAAACAATATAATTTGACATGGGAAGAGGCTTTAAACCGAGTCTATCGCAGCGAAAAACCCAATCAGTTTCTGGCGCAGTTTACTCCATTTTTGTCGAAGCACGAAAATTCGGCTTACTGCCAGAAGTTTGTACAGCGTAATTTCATGGAATTCTTTGAGCGGAATGTCAGTCATATTCCGAATTATACCAACTACCCGATTGGGTTTATCGGTTCTGTAGCCTTTTATTTCAGTAAGATTCTGAACAATATGGCCAGCGATTTTGGGTTCAGTAAAACAACAATCATTAAAGATCCGATTGACGGACTGGAAAAATATTATAACAACTAACAGAATGACAACAGAAAGTACCACCGAATCCGATTCATTGTACAATGATCTGGAAAAAAAATCGGTAAAAGAGCTTTTATTAAGCATTCACGAAGAAGATAAAAAAGTACTGCCGGCAGTACACGAAGCAATCCCCCAGATTGAAAAGCTGGTTGAACAAATCTATCAGCGCATGAAAAAAGGCGGACGACTGTTTTATATGGGCGCCGGAACCAGCGGACGACTGGGCATATTGGATGCTTCGGAAATTCCACCAACCTTCGGCGTTGGCCACGATTTGGTGATCGGACTAATTGCCGGTGGCGACCGTGCCATTCGCAAAGCAGTTGAAATGGCTGAAGACGACGAGGAACAAGGCTGGAAAGACCTCGAAAAATACCAGGTAAATAAACTGGACACCATTGTTGGAATTGCTGCATCGGGAAGAACTCCTTATGTGATTGGCGCCGTAAAGAAAGCCCGTACTGAAGGTTTGCTGACAGGCTGCATCGTGAACAATCACGGCAGTGTTTTGGCACAGAGTGTTGACATTGCCATTGAAGCAATCGTTGGTCCTGAATTTCTGACCGGAAGCACGCGCATGAAATCGGGCACTTCGCAAAAGCTAATCCTGAACATGATTACCACTTCGCTGATGATTAAACTGGGGCGTGTAAAAGGCAACAAGATGGTGAACATGCAATTGACCAACCAAAAGCTGATTAACCGCGGAACCCGCATGATTATGGCCGAACTGGGCTACGACGAAGTAAAAGCCAAACGTCTGCTGCTGCTGCATGGATCGGTAAACAGTGTTTTGCTGGCCGAAAAAGAAGAAAAATAGCGACCAATCAATTCATTCAATATTTGTAGAGACGCCCAAATTGGGCGTCTCTACGCGTTATGTCCCGTTAAAAAATTTATCGTCATGCCAATTTAACGGATTATTCCGGATGTATTGGGAAATACGTTGAAACGATTCGTCGTTCCGGATAATATGATCGTGAAAACGGGATTGCCACTCATAATCGGCATGAATTTCCCGTGCATGAATGGTACAAATACGTTTATATTGGTTCAATATCACACCCAATATTCCCGGATTCCATTTTTCGGATGCGGCGGCGGTTCGATTTGCGCGGATTGCGGGGATGATTTCGTTTGCGCGGATGGGTTCGGTTGCGGGGTGGGTAGAGACGCCCAAATTGGGCGTCTCTACAACGAATGGCGTCGTTTCAACAAATGACGTTTTTACAACGGACGGCGTTTTTACAACAGACGGCGTTTCAATAACGGATGGCATTTCAATTATTGTCGTTTCATTATACCGTCCATCATCCGGTTTATTGATTATTATTATTCCATGTACATGATTGGGCATCACAACAAATTCACCCAATTCAACGAAAGGGAAATGGGTTGGTATTTCATTCGAAAATATCTGTATTAATTTGTTGATTATTAAGCGTTCTCATGGAACTCCATGCCAGGAAGATTCTCACTTCGAACTATATTTTCATGTCTTTTTGTGCCGCCACCTTTGAAATAATTTCCAGCGGCATGTTCGTTTCATTCCAATATTGTTGGACAATGGTTCCGATTTCGGATAAAAACATTTTTTCATCAATAATCTCACCAAAATAACATTCCCTGTTTTGGGTGCAAATGGTTATAAAATAGGTGGATAATCCGGACTAAGCTGACCCCCTTACCTCCGGTGATTCATTAGTATT
>DAITNH010000368.1:0-4713 GCA_036834745.1 Prolixibacteraceae bacterium | reverse complement strand
CGCGATTCAGGAAACTCAGCGGAATAGTCAGCTCGCGGGGCGATTCGCTGGTTGCCGCACCAACAAGCCAAACTCCATCGGCAGCTTGTCGCGCCATCACAATGTATTCGCCAATTTCTCCTGAAAGCGTTTTACTTTCCTGCCATGGCATTTTCTGTGCCGCGATAAATTTCAGTAAATCAGGATATTTTCGGTAATACTCCGGAATGTCGGGAATAATGGTTGCTCCTGAAAAAACAATCAAGGTGCGTGCAGCTTCAGAAACCAATGTGGAAGGAACCGGCTGATTTTCATCGACCCGTGTTGTTTTTCCCTGACGAAGATCAAACATCCCGTTGTTCATGTCAATCGGTCCGGCAAGCATATTTACAAAAACAGTGGTCACAAAAGTCTTCGGAACAAAAACATGATGACCATCGAGTTGTGCATGACAAAATTCACGGGTAACAGCATTCGGAAAAGTTCGCATCTGTCCGTATGGATGGACTGGCCCGTCGTGGAAATCGCAAAGCAGGTGATTTTCGGCACACAGTTCTGTAATTCTGCATGTCCAGACATTTTTTTCAGCCGGATTACCTCTCATAAATCCATATTTAATACCGGCAGCACCCCAGTCTCCATATTGTTTCAAGGTTTGTTCAATCGGAAATTTTCGGCCGCCCACATCGTTCAGGTAAAGCCAGATGCCAATGCCTTTTTCTTTTCCGTACTGAAGTAATTTTCGCACATCATTGGCTTTATCGCCTTTCACCGGATCAGAATTTGCTTCGTGTTCAGGACCATACCAGTTGGCATCTAAAACGAGGTATCGAATGTTGTTTTCAGCACCAAAATCAACCATCCTTATCCACGATGGATAACTCATCGTGTAAGTGAATCCATCAATTTGCGCTCCGTCAATGCGCCAGTCCCAAACAGCCACGCCGGGCTTTACCCATGAAAAATCACCTTCAGCCGGTGGGTTTAAAAGTTCGATCAAATGCGAATCAACCATTGTTCCGGGAGTTTTTCCGCAGAGAATAACCCGCCATGCCGACTGGTAGCCTGCTTCCAGTTTTTCAGGTGCAGAAACCACCGAAAAACTGGTACTGCCTTTTTTTGTTTGCAGAACCAATGGATCGCCAGTTGCCAGATCAGCTTCATGAATGGCCAGATACAAATTATCGCTGGCTTTGATGGTCATTACCGGCAATCGTTTCCCATCGCTTTCCGAAAGTTTTTCAGGACCAATGTTGTGATTTTCGCCATTGTAAAACCATGCAGTGTAGTCGCCCGCAAAATTGTATCGGGTTAATTCGGCAGTTGGCTTCCAACTGTTTTTTTCTTCTGCCGGAATGCTGTAACGGAAAGCCACGCCGTCATTGTAAGCCCTGACTTCGATTCGTAAATGCTGCAATTCAGAAGTATTCGGGCCTTTCAGATTCAGGATTAATTCGTTGTATTCATCAGGAACAACCGAACGTTTTCCCCAGACAGGTTTCCAAACGGAAATAACAGAATGTTGATCTGAGTTTTCGAGATACCAACCTGCCGATGGTACAGAAACCGAATTTCCGGATACAAAACCCATTGACGATTCTGCTATAACAGTCTGTTTAAACGCTTTAAATGAATAACTCAACGAACCGTCTTTGGTCAATTGAAATGTGATGGAAAGCTTTCCATCCGGTGATTGGAGTGATTTTGTTTCCTGTGCTGATAAATTCTGGATTGAAAGCCCGACAAGTATAAATAAGAGGGAAAAAAGTATCGTTTTCATTTCTGATTTGGGTTAGGTTTTATGCATCTCATTTTTGAAACGATACGAAACTAGTGAATTCCTGTGAAATATTTGGTCAGACGATCGTTGGCGTAACCTTTTTGTTACGATTGAGGCTTCCTTCTAAAATGTATCAACTGCATCAGCATGTTTGTTGTTATTTTTGCCTGAAACAGAATTCAAATTTAGAAAATGGCAATCAGATACGGAGTAATCGGGACAGGCGCTTTGGGTGGATTTTATGGAGGAATGCTGGCGAATGCTGGCCAGAATGTGCATTTTTTGTTCCGGAGCGATTTTGAGCATGTTCGCAAACATGGACTTCGGGTTGATTCGGTCAATGGCAATTTTCATTTGCCTGAAGTAAATGCCCATCACACAAGCCAGCAAATGCCAGTTTGCGATGTGGTTCTGGTTTGCCTGAAAACGACGGGAAATCATTTGTTACCAGAGATGATCATACCACTTCTTCATCCTGAAAGTCTGGTTATTCTGTTGCAAAACGGACTGGGTTTGGAAGAAGAACTTTCTGCTCAACTGCCCGGAGTTCAGATTGCGGGAGGACTCGCATTTATTTGTTCCGCCAAAGTTGGTCCGGGGCATATTCATCATCTCGATTACGGGAAGCTTATTCTTGGTTCACACAATGTTTCTGATCAGGAAATCATGAAGCAGGTTGTCGCCGATTTTCAATCAGCCGGAATACATGCAGAACTTTCGCCCGATCTCCGCTTTGCCCGCTGGCAAAAACTGGTCTGGAATATTCCCTTCAACGGGATGACGGTTGTTTTGAATACCACCACTGATCGTTTAATGGCTGATGAAAACACCCGCGAACTCTCACGCGAACTGATGCTGGAAGTGATTCATGGCGCCAATCATTGCGGTGTTCCGTTGAAAGAATCACTGGCACAACAAATGATCGATATGACCATCAAAATGAAACCTTACGCGCCCAGCATGAAACTGGATTACGATTTCCGCCGACCCATGGAAATTGAGTATATTTACTCGAAACCGATACAGACTGCCCGCGATGCCGGTTTTGAAATGAACAAGGTTTCGATGCTCGAAAAGCAATTGCGGTTTATTCAGGGAAATAGGTGAAATTTAACTAATCATGTCAAAACGACTTTTCATCGGTGTTCCGATTCAATCGGACAAAGCAACAAAACAATCCATAATCTGGAAAAATGACCGGCAACTGAACAACAATCAGTTAAACTGGACGAAACCTGAAAACTGGCACATCACCTTGTTTTTTCTGGGCGATACGCCAATTTCTAAAATCGCTTTGTTGCAAAATCTAATAGAGGAGTCGTTCAAACATATCGGGGCTTTCAATACTGAACTTATTGGGCTTGGAGTTTTTCCAAATACACACAATCCAAAAGTATTATGGCTTGGTCTGGAAGATATACAACCACTGATGCCTGCCTACTACCAATTGGGCGATTTGCTTCTGCAAAATGGGTTCTCCTTTGATAGCAAACCACTGAAACCTCACCTGACTTTGGCCCGGATAAAACACCTGAATGACCGTCAGGGATTCGAAACATTGCTAAAAGATTATCAGCAATTCTCTTTTGGATCTGTTAAAATCGATCGGGTTGTTCTTTACGAAAGCATTCTGACTCAACAGGGACCGGTTTACAAATCGTTGTTTGAGAAGCTACTGATCCGCTGAATTATATTTATCATAAAAAAGAGGTGATTTTTGGGATTAGTGAGCGGGCACCTCGAAGTCACCCGCTCACTATCAAACTATCGAATATCTTTCAGAAAAAGTGTTTTCGGATCGTTGTAAAACTTTATAAAATCATGTTCACTGGGACAGCCCTTATATGGGCCGAATGCCGAGTGGGGAGGCTGATTGAACGCATTCCTC
The DNA here is from genome assembly GCA_036834745.1 of Prolixibacteraceae bacterium. GTDB lineage: Bacteria > Bacteroidota > Bacteroidia > Bacteroidales > Prolixibacteraceae > Aquipluma. The sequence goes on along the minus strand of DAITNH010000368.1, from coordinate 1,066 downwards.
CAAACCAAAACATACGATAAATTGTACGGACGAAGTGTTTCCAACAGTGTTTTGGTCCACCACTCCGTGTTTTTTGAGATTGGTCCACCAGCTTCGCTCACCGCAGCAATTTTACCTTTTTCAGAACCAATCTTTGAAACCAGTTTAGCACAATTGCCCAATGTGGCGGCATATTCTGGACCTCGGTCATACAAATCAAAAGCAACCATATCAATCAGGTCGTCACCCGGATAGCGTTCCAGGTATTCTTCTTCGGTGGCAAAGCGGTCGGTCGAATAAGCAAAAAGCAGATGATGAATATTTTTTTCGTTCCGGAGGTAGTTTACGGTAAAGCGCCATAAAGCTTTGTATTCGTCAACCGTGCACAGGTTTTTGCCCCACCAGAACCAACTCCCTGTATGCTCGTGAAACGGACGGAAGAAAACCGGAATGAAAGTGCCATTTTTGGTTTTCAGGCTAAGCATAAATATGGCCAGTTTATCGAGATATTGCAAATACAACTGGTGTTTTTCTCCATCTGGAAGCATTGAGGCAACGGTCTTTTTTGAAGTGACATCCCAGGCCGTTCCGCCTGTGAGCACATTCCGGAAATGCCAGCTGATGGTGTTGATTCCGCCCAACTGATGCGCATTTTGGATGCCTTTGCGGATGTTGTCGAAAAATACCGAATCGAGGCTGTATTTATTTCCAAGTTCAAGATGCCCCAATTCCCATCCAAAAATAGCCGGGTGATCGCCGCAAACATCTTTCACATCGGAGCGGCCTTCTTCGGCGTACCAGCTGGTTCCGTAAGCAAACGCATCCTGATGTCCAAACATCAGTCCTTTATCCTGAAGGCTGAGCATTTTCTGATACAACTTTACGGCTTCCGGGGTTGCTTTGGGATCGGAAGGAAGCGGCTTGGCTGCAAAGGTTGCCATGCTTGCGATAGTGAGCAAAATAGTTAGTAGGTTTTTCATTATATTGTCGTTTGTTTATCAGAAACAATTTACCATTTTATAATTTACAATATACCATTTTAGTAACTGCAAGAAGCCAGTTGCCAGCCTCTAGCAGCCAGATGCTT
>DAITNH010000367.1:0-4736 GCA_036834745.1 Prolixibacteraceae bacterium | reverse complement strand
TTGTTCCCGGCTTATCCGACGCGGTAACTTCCATGTGGGGAACCAATTCTTACATTGAAGAGTTACTCGAATCGGGGGTGAAAATATATTTCTACAAGGCTGGTTTTATACACAGCAAAGTGATTGTGGTTGATGGTATTTTTTCTTCGGTCGGTACAGCAAACCTTGACTTCCGCAGCCTGGAAACAAATTTTGAAGTCAATGCAATGATTTACGACGAGGAAATCGCCGGAATTTTGGCCAACCAGTTTCTGGATGATCAGGATAAAAGCGAAATGGTGGTTTTGGACGAATGGATCAAACGTCCGCGGATCAACAAAATCAAGGAATCGTTTGCCCGTATTCTGAGCCCGATGCTTTAGAAAAGAATAGTTGAACGTAGGTTATTCTTTACTATGATACTCTTCTTTCAATCGGTAGATTGTCAGATTATTATTATCAACTGAGATTACTTTCCATTGATAATCAGCCAATCCACCCCAATAGGCAACAGTTATTTTTATTACTGAATCTTTCTTATTCCAGGTTCCATCAAAGTCTGAGTAAGCAATTGGTGGGGTTCCGCACCAACCCGTATCGTGTTCATAATCTGCAGAAGTTTTTATCAAAGATGCAGAATTATTGTTTTGCGTTGCGTCATTTTATAGCAGGAAGGGCAGTAACCTTTATTTTCGATTATTCATTAACTTTTCTAAGGGTTTTATTTCGGATAATTGTCTCTTTTTCAGGTTCCTAAATCAACACCATGAACAGAAAAGAATTTTTCAGGAGTTCGCTGACAGCCAGTGCATGTGCCGGATGTTTTTTATTGCCTTCCACCAGCCTGATTGCTTCTGAAAGTGTTCCCTCCCAGCATGAAAAGTTCCAACAACTTATGCAGGAAAAAGAGTTTATCCAGAATTGGTTGACTGACCTTATTTCGACCATCGAAACCGAACTGGACGAACCAACCCGCGTGAAATTGCTCGCCGGTTGTGGACGCGGCTGCTTCAACCGACATAAATTTAAAAGCGACATTGCCGAAAAAGGGAAAGGCGATGTGGACAAGCTGATTGAAGCCTATCGAGCAAACTTTGAAGCCTGGAAAGAAGGTAATACCGTTCACATCCGTTTTGGTGAAGTGTCGCCGGGGTGTTACTGCCCGGCAGCCAAATTCCGCCCGGCAAAGCCCAACGATCTTCATTGCGAGTGTACCCGCGCCACCCATCAAACCATTTTCGAAACCGCTTTGGGAAGACCAGTTGAGATGAAAATTCTGGAATCAGTCAGAAGAGGAAATAAAACCTGCCATTTTTTTGCGATGGTTTAATGAAGGTTAAATACTGCCACATTCGTTACTATTCGCATAAATCTCCGTATTCAAAACCATGTATTTTCCAATCAGAAGCAGGAACAGGCTTTGATTAAAAAGAAAAACTTCAGAAATAATGTTGAGGAATGTAACATTTCAGAAAAAAGTAAGTCTTTGCTTTTGAATACACATTAAAAAACAAACTAAGCCACTGCCCAATGAAACGTACTTTCCTGATCCGGACATTTATAGCCCTGATACTTATCCATTTCTTTTCAATCAGTCATTCTCAAACCGTTGTAAAAAAAACTTATCAGACTCTTTTTACAAAGACGGCTCCAGAAATTGACGGACTGATGAATGATTCATGCTGGAACGCGGTGGAGTGGAAGGGTGATTTTATACAAACGCAACCATCTGAAAACAAACCGCCATCGCAGCAAACTTCATTTAAGATACTCTTCGACGATAATAACCTGTATGTATTTATTCGTGCCTTCGATACTGAAGCGGAAAAGATAAGCCGCCGGATATCGCGCAGGGATAACTTCGACGGCGATTTGGTAGAGATAAATATCGACAGTTACTACGATCAGCAAACCGCCTTTTCTTTCTCGGCAATGGCTTCGGGCGCCAAAGGTGATGAAGCGATTACCCGGGATGGGAACAACTGGGATAGTAGCTGGAACCCAATTTGGTACCTTAAAACGTCTATCGATGACAAAGGCTGGTGTGCCGAAATGAAAATACCATTTAGCCAGCTCCGGTTTGGGAAAAAGGCTGAGCACGTTTGGGGAATCCAGCTTATGCGCCACATCTTCCGTCTGGAAGAGCGGTCTACCTGGCAGTTTATTCCAAAAGGATCTCCCGGTATGGTCCACCTGTTTGGCGAACTTCACGGCATTAAAGGCATCAAGCCCAAACGGCCGATCGAATTACTTCCGTATACCGTTGCCTGTGTTGAACGCTTCGAAAAAGAGGAAGGTAATCCATTCCTTGATGGGAAAAAGAGCGCCATTTCTGCCGGACTCGATGGGAAAGCGGCAATTACCAGCGACCTTACGCTCGACTTTACCATCAACCCCGACTTCGGGCAGGTGGAAGCCGACCCTTCGGAAGTGAACCTCACCGCTTTTGAATCCTATTTTTCGGAGAGGAGGCCTTTCTTTGTCGAAGGAAAGAATATCTACCAGTTTCAACCTTCGAATTCAATTGTGATACACAACATGGGGGCAGACAATCTCTTCTATTCGCGCCGGATAGGAAGGTATCCCCATAATTCACCAAATCTTTCGGACGGTGAATTTACCGACATTCCGGAATCAACCACTATTCTGGGTGCCATGAAACTTTCAGGCAAAACAAAAAAAGGTTTGTCAATAGGAATTCTGGAGAGTGTTACAGCCAACGAAAATGCTGAAATCGACAAGGCTGGAGTCCGCAGAAAGGAGTCGGTTGAACCGCTCACCAATTATTTTGTCGGACGCCTGCAAAAAGATTTCGATAAAGGGGAAACCGTGCTTGGCGGGATAATAACGGCAGTGAACAGGGATATTACGAACCCGGCGCTCGATTACCTTCCTACCGCGGCATACACTGGTGGAATCGACTTCAGGCACAATTGGAAAGAACGGACCTGGTATGTGACCGGAAATGCAGAATTCAGTTATGTGAAAGGAAAGGAAGTGGCCATTCTGAATGTCCAGCAATCATCAGCCAGGTATTTTCAGCGGCCCGACGCAAATTATGTCTCCGTTGATTCTTCGCTGATATCGCTTGCAGGGTATGGCGGGACCTTTAAATTTGGAAGGTCGAGCAAAAAGAAGCTGCAGTTTGAAACCAGTTTTACCGTTCGTTCGCCCGGATTGGAATTCACCGATATAGGTTATATGCGGTATTCGGATGTTATTCATCACGGAACCTGGGCTGCTTATTACCTGCGTGAACCCTTTTCGATCTTCAACAATTTTTACCTGAACACCAATTACTGGATGTACTGGAATTTTTCAGGCAAGCGTTTGTCCACTTTTACCAATACGAACTTTAATTCGCAGTTTAAAAACCGGTGGCGAATCAATGGTAACTTCACCCGTGTTGGTGAGAATATCTCCACTAACTTGTTACGTGGGGGGCCATCATTTACCATGCCGGGAGGTGTGGAAATGAATTTAAATCTGTCCACAGACCAGTCGAAGAAGGTTTCATTCAATGCAGGGAACTATCATGGGTTTGGTGATGAGAAAAGTTCGCGCGACCACGCATACTGGGTGGGCTTTAATATCAGGCCAATGAATGCATTGTCTATATCGTTTTCTCCTGAATTTATCAGTGTAAACAGTGAATTGCAATATGTTGCTACTGAACAGTTGACAAGGGACCCCAGGTATATATTTGCCGGTTTGGATCAAAAAACGGCAAGCTTCACCTTCAGGTTAAATTATACTTTTACCCCCGAACTCTCACTCGAATACTATGGTCAGCCGTTTGTTTCAGCCGGAAAGTACACCAATTTTAAACGGATCACCAATACCAACGCAGATAAATTTGGTGACAGATACCGTATTTTTCCAGGCGGTGAGATAAGTCAGAATGCGACGGGCGATACTTATTCAATTGATGAGAATCTTGACGGGAAATCTGATTATTCCTTCACAAATCCTGATTTTAATTTCCGGCAGTTCCGGTCCAACCTTGTTATCCGTTGGGAATATTTGCCTGGGTCAACCCTTTTTCTGGTTTGGTCTCAGGGCCGCACAAGCTCAGCTAACAGCGGATCGTTTGCTTATGGGGAGGATTTGAAGGAACTGTTTGGTATTCGACCGCACAATGTTTTCCTGATAAAGTTTTCCTACTGGTTCTCCTTGTAAAGTTCAGGCAATATAAAGCACATGAATACAGCCATTACTACCGGTGCATGCAATTCGTGTCACGGATCTTCAACCTCAAAAGTTTGGGTCGAATAGATTGGCAGTGAGTAACATTTAAAACGGCAACTTCCCCAAATCCACATTTCCACCACTCAGAATAATCCCCACCTTTTTACCTTTTACATCCACTTTATTTTCGAGAATTGCAGCCAATGGAACAGCCGATGATGGTTCAATGATGATTTTCATCCGTTCCCAAATCATACGCATGGCCGCAACAATACTTGCTTCCGAAACGGTTACAATCTGGTCAACATTATTCAGGATAATGGGAAAAGTAAGACTGCCAAGCGAGGTAAGCAATCCATCGGCAATGGTTTTGGGCGCAACCGATGGAACCAATGATTTCGAGTAAAACGACCGGAAAGCATCGTCGGCTCCGGCTGGTTCTGCTGCAATCACCATGGCATTGGGGAGCAAAGCCTTGGTCGAAAGTGCAGTCCCGCTTAATAATCCGCCACCACCAACAGGAGCCATCACGATGTTCAATTGGCCGATTTCTTCAATTAGTTCTTTGG
>DAITNH010000366.1:0-4777 GCA_036834745.1 Prolixibacteraceae bacterium | reverse complement strand
CATCTTGAAGTTGTTCCGGTTCCGTTTAAAAAGCTGTCGGAGAATTCGGTTACCGAACCCAGCATCGACATTCGTCTGCGGGTAATCCGCGCCCGCGAAATTCAATCGCACCGGTTTACCAAAAGCGATGGAGTTTTTTGCAACGCGCAAATGTCGTCGAAAATGATTCGTCAACATGTCGATCTGGATGAAGCCAGCAGCAGTTTGCTGAAAAATGCCATGGAAAAACTCGGCTTGTCGGCCCGTGCCTACGACCGTATCCTGAAAGTTTCGCGCACCATTGCCGACCTTGAAAATAGCGAACGGGTTGAAAGCCATCATTTGTCAGAAGCGATACAATATAGGAGTTTAGATCGGGAGAATTGGGGAGGATAAAAAGGAATCCTGAATATTTGAGTCTTGAAGATTAGAATGGGTAATTGCTCTGAAAGCCTTTGATTAGTCAAATTTAAAACTAGAGGACAAAAATATGAGTAATCCAGAAAAATTAACCAATGAAGAGTTTGCCAACTTGAGGTCACAATTTGTGACATCAAGTTGGGAAGGGGAGCATACATCAGCAACCGTAACAAGAAAATTACAATATTAAATTTATACTTCCGTTTCAACAATATACTATTTCAACCAAATTTAAAGTGAAATGTTTGTAAATAGATATAAACCAATAAGATGCTAAAAATGATGAATACCATAAGAAAATATCTACTTGTAATAATTATCACCGCTGTTCCAATATTAACCTTTGCGCAAAGTAATTTTATTGCTTCCGTTTCAGATTCTGCTGATATAAAAGAGCAGTTCGAGTATTTGTATAAAAAGTCCAACACTTTCGAGGTATACAAGGTGATTCCAATTAATAGTTTCAATACGCTCAAACAAAATGCGATTGACAGTATCAGATTGTATAAAAAGGAAGCGACCATTCACTTGAATGAAACTAACAGTCTAAATGCCAGGCTGGAAGCCAGCAATGCAGAGATTGCACGATTAAAAGAAGAATTGTCAACGACTCAAAATATGCAAAATAGTGTCAGGTTACTCGGAATGGGAATTGGCAAGAAAACATATAATCTAATCATGTGGGGAGTTATATTTTGCCTGGCAATCTTCAGTACCATCTTATTTTTAATGTATAAAAGAGGTCATCAAGTTGTAAAGGACGCCAAAGCCAGACTTGTCGAAGTGCAGGAAGATCTTGAAAAACTTAGAAAAAGTGGAATATTACGCGAGCAAAAGCTTGGTCACGAACTAATTAGCTATAAATTAAGACACCCTGATAATTGATGCGAATAAAATTAGCTGATATACTCTCCCTTCTCCTTTTTGAACAAAAACGATCCTCAGAAGTTTTACTAATCTATTGGATATAAATTAGCTATCATGGAAACATTGAATTTAAACCGCAGAAAATTTCTTACCGCTCTTTCGCTTGGAACCGCGCACGTTTTATTTTCGAATCCGCTTTTTGCAAATACATTTCAAAGCGCCTCATTAAATCCATTGCAAAAAGTAAAACTTGGAAACTCAGGAATTGAAACTACGTTGCTGGGTATTGGAACGGGTGTTCATGCTACAAACCGCTCTTCATTTCTCACCAAACAGGAAAAAGATAAAAGTCTGGGATTGTTGAGGTATGCGTACGATAAAGGATTTCGCAATTTCGATTGTGCCGATACTTACGGTACGCATTGGATGATGGCGGAGGTTTTGCCATACATGAACAGGGAAGAGCTCACTATCACTTCGAAAATTTGGGTTCGGAGCGGCGGCATTCCTGATGCCGACAGACCTGATGCAAATATTGTTGTCGATCGTTTCAGAAAAGAAATGAAAACTGATTACATCGATTTGGTTCAGATACATTGCATGGAGGATGCCGACTGGACAGATTCCCAAAAACGTCAGATGGATATTCTGGAAAATTTGAAATCGAAGGGAATTGTCAAGGCACACGGTGTTTCGGTTCATTCGCTGGATGCCATGAAAGCTGCGGTAAAAAGTCCGTGGGTAGATGTCATTCATGTGCGGATCAATCCGTATGGAATTGCCATGGACAAGCCGGAGCCTGAAGAAGTTGTAAAGGTGATTCAGCAATTGCACGATTCGGGAAAAGGTGTGATTGGAATGAAAGTAATTGGCGATGGAAAATATAGCAACGACAGCGAAAAAATAGACAACACTTTGCGTTTTGTAATGGGTTTGGGAACTGTAAACATGATGATCGTCGGGTTTGAAAATACGGCGCAAATTGACAATTACCTTGGACGGGTTGAGAAAGCGCTTGGTGAATTGAACCGGGGATAAATACAGAAAATATTTCAGGCAATTCGGAACTGAATAATTTCCACTATTTTTGTATGACTTTTTAGTGAGCAAGACCTCAGAGAGGTCACATATTTATAGAAAATGAGAATGAGAAAGTTGTTCAACCCCGGCTGGGGTTGAATATCCGTTCGTATGATTTTTTCTATAAACATTTTATCCCTCTGGGATATTTTCGCCCAAACTGAAAATTTAAAGTGCAGGTTTTTGTACAGGTTCACATTTAAAATGCTTACGTCTCATACTTCTAAATTGCCTTTTAAAATATTCATTATCAACGTTGAAATTATTTTTCAGCAGACCTCACAATATTAACAACCTGATTTCTCATGCCCCGAAACAATTTCTTCCAGTTTAAACAATTCCGGATTATTCAGGAACGATCAGCGATGAAAGTGGGAGTCGATGGAGTTTTGCTGGGTGCCTGGGCAGATATTTCAGGAGCAAAACGGATTTTAGACATTGGTACCGGCACCGGATTGATCGCCTTGATGATGGCCCAGCGAAATCCTGATGCATTGATTGATGCTTTGGAAATCGAACCAGAAGCTTACAATGAAGCTCTCTTAAATGTTCAGCAATCGCCCTGGCAAGAATGGATTCAGATTGAATTGTGTTCGTTTCAGGTATTTGCAGAAAAGTCAGATTTGAAATATGATTTGATTGTAAGCAATCCGCCGTATTTTACCAATGGGCACAAAGCGCCACTCGAAAATCGGGCAACTGCTCGGCATTCAGATTCGTTGTCACTTAGTGCATTAATTTCAGGAGCAATTGGTTCACTAAACAAAACAGGCAAAATAGCTTTGGTTTTGCCAATCGAGAGCCTTCCGGAGTTAATGAAATTAGTTGTTTTGAACAATCTGTTTATTTCCCGAATCTGCCATGTCAAGCCAAATCCTCAAAAGCCGGTTTTTCGGATACTGGTAGAATTAACCAAATCCGAATGTATTTTTCAGGAGGAAACCCTGATGATTGAATTTGAAAAGCACCACGATTATACCCCGGAATACAAGGAATTGACAAAGGATTTTTACCTGAAGTTTTGACTTGAATCACACCAAAAACATAAACGGACTGTATGTTTTTTCCATTCTGGTAGCAAACCGGTCGATTGAGCCGTGATCAATTTTCGATACACTCTCGTTCACTTTTGCGATTTTCCTAACCAGCATCCGTTCAACGAAATTCATTTTCTCGAAATTGAATTCGCCCCCAAAAATAGCTTCCGTTTTTGCCATTTGGTGCAACTCTTCCGGAAAAGCATTTTTGATCTGTTCGCGGGCCACTTCAGGCTCGTACATACAGCAAATAAAAAGGCCTATTTCTTTGTTTTCCAAAGCTTCCAGATTGGCTGTACAAAAATCTCTGACCCTTTTCTGAATTTGTCCGGCATGAATGGATCCTCCAATTATAACCCTGTCGGAATCGGCAACCGAAGGTGATGGATCTCTACGCAAATTAATGATTTCGACTTCACCTGATAGTTTTTGGGAAAGTTCTTGCACTACTTTTTCGGTGCATCCGTGCGAAGTGCTGTAAATAATAGTTGTTTTCATGTGTTTCCTGCTTTTTTGTTTCCTCCCAAATTTACGGAAACCAGATCAATCAATCAGGTAAGTTTAGTCATTATTTTCAATGTTTTTTGTTAAAAAAATCAAACAATAATTTAGCTGACCGGTTAATTGCAATGTTATCTTTCAGACATAAACAAAAGACTTAGTTGTCTGAAATAAAAATAAATAGTATTTTTGTCCTCCAAATTTTAAAAGCATGATGAGTCTAATTAAGCACGACATAAAGATTGACGAAAGTTTTTACAAGATTGAAGAAATCAGGCATTTGACAGGCGAGACATTTTCGCTGAAATTACCACGGGCACGGTTTTCTTTTCAGGCAGGCCAACATCTTTCGCTGGGCATCCACGGCGATTACCAAAGCAGGGAATACTCGATATACAGCGGTGAAAAAGACGCCAACCTCGAAGTTTTGGTAAAAGAAGTTGACAATGGCTATTTCACCCCCAAACTCCGCAAACTGAAAGCAGGCGATTTGGTGGAGATTCATGGCCCTTTCGGAAAATTCGGGATGGAAGCAAAAGCTGCTGAAACCGGCAAATTTGTTTTCATCGCCAGTGGCACCGGTATCGCGCCTTTCAGGAGCATGGTCCGCACTTATCCTGAAATTGATTATACGCTGATTCACGGTGTTCGCCTTGCAAGCGAAGCCTACGACCGGCATGAATATGCAAGTGACCGCTATGTTTTGTGCACAAGCCGCGACACGAAAGGAAGTTACGCTGGTCGTGTGACTGGCTACTTAAAAAACTGTACTTTCGCTCCCGAAACGGATTTTTACCTTTGCGGCAACAGCGACATGATTTTCGACGCGCTTGAAATACTGAAAGAAAAAGGTTTTGAACGCGACCAGATTCACTGCGAAGTTTATTTTTAAG
>DAITNH010000365.1:0-4797 GCA_036834745.1 Prolixibacteraceae bacterium | reverse complement strand
ATCAGATTTTTATCGGTAAATGGGGTCATCCAGTTATTTGACAAACGTGACTGAAACGAAACGGAATATTGACCACTTTTTAAACCGAGCCTGCTAACCAAATCACGAACTGTCTGATAGCAGCCTGCCTTGTAACACGATTTCCCAAATTCAGGCAAAACATTTTCGCAATTGCACGTCTTGATCGATTCGTCCGGATGATTCTTTTCAAGGTGCCGGTTGGGCAAACCATGGAAAGTAAATATCAGATGATCGTAATTTTCGGGCTGATACGATTTTATCCTTTCAGCAAATGTATCAAGGAAAGCAGGATGATCGTAAAACTGGCTGATGGCATGAAACTCCGGAATGGAATTCCACTTCCTTATCTCGTCGATTACCGCCTGAATAGCTGTACCATTGGTTGATGAAGCATATTGTGGAAACATCGGAAAAACAATCAGCCGATCGTAATTTCCTTTTTTAATGGCCGAAAGTGCTTTCCCAATGGATGGATTTCCGTAACGCATAGCCATAAAAACATCGGCTTTCGAACCAAGCTTCTCCTGAAGTTCAACCTGAACGCTTTCAGAAAAATACAGCAATGGCGAGCCTTTTTCGGTCCACAACCGTTGATACAATTTGGTTGATTTTGGTGCCCGAAATGGAACAATGATCAGGTTCACCAGTATTTTCTGTAAAACCAGCGGAATGTCAATTACTCTCCGGTCATTCAAAAATTCTGACAAATAACGGCGCACCGCTTTAACCGTTGGCTCATCCGGAGTTCCCACATTGATCATCAATACCGCTGTTTTTTTGGTCGTCATGCTTTTATTATTTGGGCTAAATTTAAGTTTGTTGATTCGATATAACAAATCATTCAACAAAAGGATCACGAACTATGGCAAATTCAAGCTCACTCTAATTCCTGAAGATCTGAATTTACCGTTCTCAAAACCGGCCACGGCCTCCACGTTCAGCAATAAAAACAGGTTACTGATGCCGTAACCTGCTTCCACATAATTCAATATTTCCGGAGTACTAAGAAAGTTAACAAACAGCTTTTCAGTGATTGATGAGTTTTTAATCAGCGGCAATTGCTTTACAATCAATCGGCGCGATTGCCATTCGCCATGGGCTTCGGCAAATTGTCTGCTGGTTGAATACTGGTAAAAAGGAAGCAACCGAAAACTGTCATCATAAGGAGAAAATAAAAATCCTGTTGACCGAATATTGAAATGCTGAAAATCTTCGAAATAAAGATGGCTGTCATTCAAAAATTTACCGGCATTTACCTGATAGGAAAAGACATCGGAAATGCCAAAATTGATCTTCTGCCTGATGCCAATTTTCACCAATTGAAAACGCGAATCGCTTCCGAAAACTCCGGAAAAGGCACCTTTATAGACAAGCGAATAAGTCGGAAATTTGCTTTCGGCATACATTTTCGTATTGTTACGGATGCGATACCGGTGGTGCGGCGTGTATTCCAACACAAACCGGCCGATAAACGATTGGTGGCTTTCAAGTTGCCTGGGTTCAAGAGTATTATTTTCAGGAATATTGGGCTGAATTTCCTTGTCAGCATATTTAATGATTGAATAACTTGAATTATTCGTCAACTGACTATTGTCGCTGTATTCAAAGGTTACGTTCAGGTTCAGTCCGTTGGCAAGGTCGCGGCTTGCCGTTAGTTGCAAAAAATCGCGCCGGTAAAACCGGTTGTAGTTTTCTTCGAGCCAGAGTGTATAAAAATCGTTGGTCATTGTTGGCAAGCCCGAAAACCGGTTAAAGTCTTCAGTGGTTGTTCCCACACTGGCCGAAATCCAGGTATTTGTCATTCCGTTTAGCCGCTGACTATAAGAAAACGAGGCATCCAGTTTTTTGCGGGCAAAGGCATAGGCGAAATGCGGGTTCAGGCGCAAAGCGTGTCCGGTACTGTCTGATATGGAATAGCTGAAAGGTAACTCTAACCGCAAGCCGTCAACAGAATTGAACGAAAGTGAAGTCGGATCGGTCAACTTCGGAATCGATAAAAATTCGGATTTCTTTATCGAATCGACCGAATAATTGTAAGTTTTCCCAAAAAGCAATTGTTTTATTTTGAATTTACGACGCGAATCGCGTACCGAATCTTTGTATTCAGGAGTTGAAGAGACGACCAGAAAAGAGTCTTTTTTGGAAAAACTTGTTTTTTCCTTTTCTGTCAACGGAATTGGCCTCAGCGTTGCCCAATATACCGTATCATTGTTCACTTGTTTCTGGCTTACCTGGAAGCTTGACTTAATTTCAAGCGGTTCGGGTGGACTGTTGCGTTTGGCTTCTGTTTCAATCAGGCGGTTTAATTTTACCGTTTCACGGTTGTTCAGTTCCTTCTTTTCCATCAGTTCCGCAATCCGCTTTTGTTCCTTCGATTTTGCTTCGCGTTGCTGTTCTACTTGCCTGGTTTCTTCGGCAATATGGTCAAAAATTTGTTCTTCCTGAATTTGCTGATTTTTCTGTTTTTCAATAAAAGAATGATCCAAAGCCGGATTTAGCGTGGTTTTGTATTCGCTGATGGAAGCAACATATTTGTATTTCATTTTCAGTCCAAGTCCCGAAAAATCCATATCGAAATCGAGGCTCACAGGCATCCAGGTATTTTTGTTCACCTCAGCATACATTTGATGAACTTTTACATCGGTCATGGTGATGTGCATCGTCAAATCAGCCGAATGGATGTTCCAGAATCCGTCGGCAATATAAATGTATCCTGAAAACACATCGCCGCCCTTAATTTTTGGAATCACTTTAATCTTATTGATCGTTCGTCCCTGATCTTCAAAAACACCTTCGAGCCTGAAATTATAAACTTTAAGTGCACTTTTTCCAACCGGTGAAACGATCCCATATTTATCGGCATCGTACAAATTATTGGTAATCATTCCCATCGGCGAGGTATTGTTTTGCTGACCCGACGAGCGCATGGCCAACACTTTTTGGTTCACTTTATCCGGAAGTTCAAAATCAATTTGGCTGAGCGTTTCCATCACAAAAGGTTCATTAACTTTCATATTACCTTTTTTCATTTGCTTTTTTAGCAAAAAAGGAATTTTTTCAAACACTCCGGAACCTTTCAGATACACTTTACACGAATATTTCAAAACCTGTTTCTGATAATACGGTGCCAATGCAATCGCCCTGCGCATAATGTAATATGCAGGATCTTCGCCCGAAGCCATCACTTTTATCTCCGGAATCCGGTAATCCTGAGTAATCAGCCTGACATTGACTTCCTGAAATGTTTTCCCGATAGTCAGCGCCATCGTTTGGGTTTGGTAGCCAAGATATTGAAACAGTATTTCCCATTTTCCCTCCGGAAGTTTCAATTCATAGTTTCCATCGATATTTGAGGTAGTACCGGTTGACAACTGCGGAATATAAATATTGGCAAACGGAACAGCTTCGCCTTGCTCGTTGGAAATTGTGCCACGAATGCCCTGAGAAAATATTGGAACAACTATGGAAAAGAATAGAAAAGGCAGAAGTAGAAATCTTAAATGCATGGGCGATTGGCTTTTGGAATCGATTGACCAAAAATAACAGAATTTTAACCCGCAAAGTATATTCGGAAGTTAAATATGGTTAAGTTAAATCAAAATAGGATCGTTTTTTATTATTCTTTGGAATAAAACAAAACTCCAATTCGATTAATATGATCAAGCAAAATCCAGACTATCCAATTGGTGATAAATCGAAAGATCGAAAGTGTATGGCAACAACAAATCATCGAGCTCCCATGAAATCTTATTTAGAACAGTCAAATCCAAATCAGCACCCTTCAGGCATAAATCAATATCAGAAGCAGGTTTAAAGTTCCCTTTGGCTCTTGAACCGTAAAGGAGAACCTTTTCAACTTCAGAATGATTCTGAAATATTGTGTTGATGTCCTGAATATCCTGTATTTTTAAGCCAAACTTCATAATTCGTTTTCGAATAGTCCTTGTTGATGTCCGGATTTTAGCGAACTCATTTTTTTCCCAAATTCCAAAAACAATGGATGGTAGTGGTTGATGATTTTCATTATAATGGCCTGAGCTGTTGCTGCATTGTAAGTATGAGAAGTATCATTCCTGCTTTTAATCATATCCATCCAACCTTCAGCATCAGTTATTAAACCCAATTTGAATGCTTCACGTGTTGCATCACGCGATCCACCAATTTCATTGTTTCCCTGATATTCTGAATAGTCTTTTATTACATTCCAGGCCAATTGGTGGGTATATTCAAAACGTTGAATTAAACCTTCTTTCAATATTTCGAGGATTGATTCGTTAAGTTGCATTTTTTCGTCTTCCAAATTTTCCTTAACAATATTCACTGCGGAAACGAATTTTTTTAAAGCTTTTTGGAAATTTGAAAACCGTTGTTCCCAACGAATATCTTTTTGTTCTGCATTCATGGTGTAAATTCTAAGGTAATTTAATCCCTTTTATAGTGCGGCATTTCCATCGGTACTTCGAACGAAATCTCAATCACTCCCTTAAATTCACCGTCTTCGATCCAGGGTGTCTGATGGATCATCTTGCGGATGCCTCTTTTCTCAATGGTGTACGAATTGGGAATCGGATCGGCAAGCATTCTCATCAGGAAACTTCGGGCAGGTTCCGGATGGCAGTCTATCAGGCTTTTACCAACAAGGCTTTCTCCACCGTCTTTGGCAAATTGCTTCTTCGATAAGTCATTCATGTAAACCACTATACCCTCGCGGTCGCAAACAGTAATTGCACCTAAAAATCCATCCGGCCAGTTCATGTTCATATTTTAAAAACCACA
>DAITNH010000364.1:0-4799 GCA_036834745.1 Prolixibacteraceae bacterium | reverse complement strand
CAAAGGACTAAATGGTGATATTCTGGTTTGGAATCCGGTAATGGAAACATCACTCGAATTGTCGTCAATGGGAATCCGTGTTGACAAAGAAGCGCTTTTAAAACAATTGTCCATCTCCGGAACTGAAGAACGTAAAAATTTATATTGGCATCAACGTTTGCTAAACGATGAACTCCCTCTTTCTATTGGTGGCGGTATAGGTCAATCGCGTTTGTGTATGTATTTTCTCAGGAAAGCTCATATCGGCGAAATACAATCAAGTATTTGGCCCGAAGAAATGAAAACTATCTGCAAAGAGAATAGAATTGAACTGATTTAATTTGTATCTTTGCACCCGCTTTAAAGGATGTCTCGGTAGCTCAGCTGGATAGAGCAACGGCCTTCTAAGCCGTAGGTCTTGGGTTCGAATCCCAACCGGGATACTTCAAAAATAAAAACCTCTCAATTCGCAATGAATGAGAGGTTTTTGTTTTATGTATATTTTAATTGGGTACAGGCAAAAAAAATCCGCATTAATTCTATTGTAAAAATCCCAGATTACAGGATTTGAGTGCCTAACTGATCAAACTTCCTACGGTAGATAAACTACTCCCGCCGAAGCGGTACTGGGCCTGTTTTAGCAGTCAAAAGCGTGCTCGGGTCAATTAAAAATGTTGAATTTTCCAAATGATGAATTAATGCGGATAATATCTTTTGACGTATGTGTTAGAACGATTTGTTGGTACCAAAGATATACGCTCATTTCTTAATTTCCAATTAAATCAAGTGATTTAATAACATGTTGTCAATATCTAACTGATTACCAGAATGCTTACGTATCATATTTTTTACGCATAGAACTTTTTATGCTTCCAATCGTAAAATAATCGTTATTTTATGCGGATTCCCCAATATTTAGCCTTTCCTGTCTGCCCAAAAAAACTTCAAAATAGTCAGTATTTTTATGCTATTTATTTTGCCAGTGAAAAAAGTAGTTCTATATTTGCACGCACATTCACAAAGGCTGAATGACTAGTGAAATCAAATGAAATCGCTGGTGGAAATTGAATATTGGAGTAGATTTAATTCTGTTACAATACCATGGAGAGATGGGTGAGTGGCTGAAACCACCGGTTTGCTAAACCGACGTACGGGTCATTCTGTACCGGGGGTTCGAATCCCCCTCTCTCCGCATTAAAATATTGGAAAAGTAAGTTTCGGGGTGTAGTACAGTTGGTAGTATGCCTGGTTTGGGACCAGGAGGTCGTCGGTTCGAGTCCGGCCACCCCGACAAAAGAGATAAGACTGTCAGAAATGACGGTCTTTTTTGTTTTACATCAAATCATCTATTAACTCTCCCTTCAGATTCAGATAGTTTAATGATTTTAACTTTTCACTCCCGTTCGCAAAACGTCTTTTTTATACTGAAGAGGCGTTTTTTACTGTAAATAATACGAAAATGATTAAAACTTAATGGAATAGTATCAGTTTTTGTCGGTTTTATATCCGAAATTTGATCAGCTTAAATTAAACCACAATTATAAACTTTAAACTAAACTGAAATGGAAAATCGAACAACAACCTTATTGTTTGGGCTGGCCCTAATTTTAATTTCATCATGTAATGCTCCTGAAAAGAAAGGCCCATTAAGCCTTTTTGGTGAAATCGATCGTTCTGCGAATCCGAACACCCTGGCAGAATCGGAAAAGAGCAAAGGATGGAGCATACTGTTTGACGGTAAAAACACAACTGGCTGGCACGGTTTTAATATGCAGGGAATACCCGATTGCTGGATCATCGAAGATGAGGCTTTCACCATGACTACAGAAGGTGCTGCAGAAAGTCAGGACATCATCACCGACAAAACCTACAAAAATTTTGCATTCAGTGTTGATTTCAAACTAACAACAGGTGCTAATAGCGGAATTATTTTCCAGGTAGCCGAGGACCCCAAATATAAATTTCCATACGAAACCGGCCCTGAATTTCAGGTTATGGACCATGAAAACTGGCCCGACAAATTGGAAGACTGGCAAATATGCGGAGCCAATTACGCCATGTATCCACCCAAAACAAAGCCATTTAAGCCCGTTGGTGAATGGAACCACGTTTTATTGGTGGTGAATGGAAACCATGTTACACAAATTCTGAATGGAGAAGTGGTGGTTGAATATGAAAAATATTCAGAAGAATGGACCAGGCTGCGCAACAGTGGTAAATGGGTCGATTTTCCGGATTACGGGAAATTTGATGAAGGACATATTTCGCTTCAGAACCACGGAACCAAAGTGTGGTACAGAAATATCAAAATCAAGGAAATTTAACTAACCGATAAAATCTAAAGAAATGAATACTTCAAGACGCGAATTTTTAAAGAAGGCATCAGTAGCTACGGCAGGGATTTCGATTGTTCCCAGCATGGCTGTAAGTGGTTTGGGACATCGTGCCCCAAGCGACAAACTGAATATTGCAGGAATTGGAGTGGGCGGTAAAGGTCATCCAAATCTGGTGGGAATGAACACCGAAAATATAGTTGGACTGTGCGACGTGGACTGGAAATATGCTGAAAAATGTTTTAAGGAATTTCCGAAGGCTAAACGATACTGGGACTGGAGAAAGATGTTTGATGAATTGGACAAATCGATTGATGGCGTGATGGTTGCAACTGCCGATCATACCCACGCCATTGTTGCAGCCACCGCATTGTCGATGGGAAAACATGTGTACTGCCAGAAACCATTGACACATTCGGTTTACGAATCGCGCTTGCTGACCAAACTTGCCGCAAAGCATAAAGTAGCCACACAAATGGGAAACCAGGGGAATTCGGGTGATGGAGTTCGCCAGGTTTGTGAGTGGATTTGGAATGGCGAGATTGGCGAAGTAAAAGAAGTTCATGCCTGGACGGACCGCCCTATATGGCCGCAAGGTTTGCAGCGCCCGACTCAAAAAATAACCCCTCCGGATACCCTGAACTGGGATTTATTTATTGGACCGACACCCATGCGCCCATTCCATGATATTTATACACCCTGGAACTGGCGCGGGTGGTGGGACTTCGGAACCGGGGCTTTTGGCGACATGGCCTGCCATGTGCTCGATCCTGTTTACCAATCGCTTAAATTAGGCTATCCTGAAAAAGTTTCCGGAAGCTCGACCCAGGTTAACACCGAAAGTGCACCACAGTCCGAAACGGTCGAGTTTGATTTCCCGGCCCGCGCGAAAGTGAAGAGTCAGGAAATGCCTGCCGTAAAAGTGTTCTGGTACGATGGCGGAATCCTTCCACGGCGGCCTGATTTATTGCCTGAAGGAGAAAACCTGATGGCTGACGGACTTGGCGGTTGCATTTTTGTTGGTTCAAAAGATACCTTGATTACCGGGTGCGGAGGTTTTAATCCCCGTCTCCTTTCGGGCAGAAAGCCGGTCGTTACTCCTTATCTCAGACGCGTTCCCGGAGCTGTTGGATATATCGACGGGCCGCACGAACAGGACTGGATAAGAGCCTGTAAAGAATCTCCTGAAAACCGGATTGAAGGCACTTCGCATTTCGGGTATTCAGGTCCGTTCAACGAAATGGTGTTGTTGGGCGTTCTGGCAATTCGCTTGCAAAACCTGAATAAAACATTGAAATGGGATGCTGAAAATATGCGGTTCACCAACATTTCAGCCACCGACGAATTGAAAATTGTGACTTCGGACGAGTTTAAAGTGATTGACGGGCATCCACATTTTAATACCCAATATGCCAAATTCAATGCACTCGAAGCAGCCAACAGTTACATCAAACATACCTATCGGGATGGTTGGATCTTACCGGCAATGCCTGTCTAAACTTCAAATTTATGACATCAAAAGAACGTTTTGATTTAACGGTTAATCACAAGCAACCCGATCGGTTGGTGGCAGATTTTGGATCGACTTCCGTAACCGGAATTCATGTACTTTCGGTCGAAAATCTCCGGAAATATTATGGTCTTGAAAATAAACCGGTTCGGATAACCGATCCTTACCAAATGCTGGGTGAAGTTGACGAGGAGTTGATTGAAATAATGGGTGTTGACGCGATTGCAGCCCGCGGCAGAAAGAACGGATTTGGATTCTATAATCACGAACCATTGATGGAATATTTAACTCCCTGGGGGCAAACAGTGTTGGTTCCTGAGGGATTTCGCACAACAAACGACGAAAATGGCGACGTGTTGATGTATCCTGAAGGCGACACTTCGGCTAAGCCTTCAGGACGAATGCCGCGAAGCAGTTTCTTTTTTGATGCGATAATCAGGCAGAAGCCAATTGTTGAGGAAGAACTTGACCCGAAAGATAATCTTGAAGAATATGGATTGGTTTCTGACGGTGATCTGGAATATTGGGCAACAACCACTCAAAAAGCGCGTGCCACCGGAAAAGCTGTGGTTGCCGGGCTTGGCGGAACAGCCCTGGGCGACATTGCACATATTCCCGGTATAAAACTGAAAGATCCGAAAGGTATCCGCGATATCACCGAATGGTACATGAGCATTCTCATGCGTCCTGATTATATCCGGGCCATATTTGACCGCCAATCCGAAATCGCCCTCGAAAATTTCAGTCGCTTGCATAAAGTAATCGGCGACAATGTGGATGCTGTTTATATCTGCGGAACCGATTTTGGAACCCAGGATTCGACTTTTTGCGCGCCTGAACAATTCGACGATTTGTGGTTGCCTTATTACCGGCGAATCAACGATTGGGTGCATGCCAATACCAACTGGAAGACATTTAAACATTCGTGTGGTGCGGTTGAGCCGTTCATGTCTCGGTTTATCGCTGCCGGTTTTGAC
>DAITNH010000363.1:0-4802 GCA_036834745.1 Prolixibacteraceae bacterium | reverse complement strand
AAATCTTATTTTAATTGTAATCTCAATTCGGCTGACAAAAGTACTTAATTTATTCGTTGCATGTTGCAATTTCTGTCGCTTAACTATTTCATAACATTAAACGGTTTTGTATTTGTATAGTGTTGGTTATGAAACAAAACGCATGGCTAGGATACATAGGAAACCAGATAATGCATTTATTTGTCCAATTACTTATCGGCTGTTACTCAGCTTTTCCTGAATTTCTTTCAATACTTTTTGCGAGGCAAGGAAAATAACAGGTTTTCCCGACAATGGATTGGTTTGCGTGACCACCACTGTTTTGTAAACATCCTCGATGTTCTGAAATGTAAGTACTTCTTCCGGAGTGCCTTGTGTGTGCATTTTCCCCTGACTGATCAGGATCAGGCGGTCACAGTATTCCGAAGCAAGGTTCAGGTCGTGAATCACCATCAGCACCGATAATCCCAGCTCCTGATTCAGTTGCTGAAGTAAATTAAGTATATGAACCTGATGTGTAATATCGAGGTGCGACGTTGGTTCGTCAAGCAAAAGCAGTTCGGGTTGCTGGGTCAGGGCGCGGGCAATTCCGGCCAGTTGCTGTTCTCCGCCACTTAGTTCCGACATCAGCCGGTCTTTAAAACGCCAGGTATCGGTCATTTCCATGTATTTTCCGGCGATCCGAAAATCATCTTCACTTTCAAAAAAGCTAAATCGGCTGTGGTACGGTATTCTTCCCATCAACACGTAATCTTCCACACTTATATCGCCAGCATCGCTAAACTGGCTGACAATAGCGATGTTTTGTGCGTGTTGTCGGGGCGGAAGCGACAATAGATCTTTTTCGCCCAAAAGAATTGTGCCCGACTTTATATTCAAAGTACCTGTTATGGCTCTGAATAACGTGGTTTTTCCCGATCCGTTTGGCCCGATGATCCCGGCAAAAGAACCTTTCGGAATGTCGATATTGATTTCTGCCAACTGAAATTTCGGGTATCCGCAGCAAAGGTTTTGTATGTTTAAAATGTCTGGCTTCATTATCCGTTATTTTTAAGCGTCCGGTGTGACGATCTGCTCATCATCAGTAAAAATACAACTCCGCCAATAATCCCGGTGATCACACCTATTGGAAGTTCGTTGGGCGAAATGATGGTTCGGGCAATCACATCAGATAAAACAAGGAAAATTGAACCCGACAAAAAAGAGCTAACCAGCAGAATCCGGTAATCGGAACCAACCAGCAAACGCATCAGGTGCGGAATTATCAATCCCACGAACCCAATAACCCCGGCCACAGCCACACATACGCCTGCCAGCATCGAGGCCATTAAAAATATTAGTTTGATGGTAGTGTCGGTATTGATTCCGAGGTGTTTGGCTTTTTCCTCTCCAAGCCGCAAAGCATTAAGTGGCTGAACGAAAAAGTACGATGCTACCAGCGACACGAGCGACATCACCAGGGTAATATAAATCAGCGACATATCCGGCTCGTCAAGCGAACCCATGATCCAGAAAACGATACCATGCAAATTTTCGGAACTGGTGGTTGCCATCAGCAACATCATCGACGATGAAGCGATGAAACTAACCATTACCCCGGTAAGCAACATGCTTTGAATGTTGATCCGCCCGCTTCGGGCGCTGATGGTGTAAACCAGAAATATAATCAGGAAAGCGCCCATAAAGCCAGTCAGTGGCAGCACAAACGAACCAATCAACTGGTGAAGTCCGAATACAATGGCAAAAGCCACACCCAGCGAGGCTCCTCCTGAAATGCCCAGCGTGTAAGGTTCAACGAGCGGATTGCGGTAAACACCTTGTAATAAAATTCCTGAAAGGCTGAGTGCACCGCCAACGGCAATTCCCAAGAGTATGCGGGGAACACGAATCTGGCTTAGAATGGTATATTCCATACTATCATTTCCCTGACTGAGAATACTGAAAATATCAGAAAATCCCAGGTTCATTTCGCCAACCGAAAGTGACAAAATCACGGAAGCGACCAGCAGGACAATCAATCCAACCAGATAAACAACCCACCTTAGGTACTTTTTCTGCATTTTAATTTCGGTTTTTTTCGACTTTCACTTTGTTTCTTTTGCTTCGGCTTTAGTACTCAATTCCTTTTCTGCTGAATATTTTTTGATCGTACGGATGTTTTATTTTCTGGATATAACTCACATAATCAGCCTTTTCAATAAGTCGTTCGGTAGCGCCACGGCCTGTTAAAACCAATTCCAGATGCGCTGGTTTTTGGCTGATAAAGTCAAGTAATTCATCTTCCGAAATGACATTGTCGCGTACGGAGATCAGAATTTCATCCATAATTAACAGATCAGGAGCTTGTCCAAGTATGAAACCCGAAAGGGCGATTAATCCGTTTTTTACGTCGATCCGGCTGCTTTCACGGGTTACTGACCGGTTAAAATTCCAATGTCCCTGGGTATATCCTAAAATGGTTGCCCCCAGTTTCTGCAAACTCTGTATCTCGTTGTATCCGTACAATTCCGGACGTTTGTTGAAATGTACATAACAAACTTTCAGACCGTGGCCCAGCGCACGAACCGCCAGTCCTACCGCTGCGGTGGTTTTCCCTTTTCCTTCGCCGGTGTAAATGTGTATTAATCCTGTTTTCATCGTATTTAATTCTATGTGGTTATCCTTTATAAACCTTTCATCGCCTGGTAAATATATTTCAGATCGCAACTGTTGCGAATGTGTGCTGCCAGCTTGTTGTACTGTTCATTTTTATATTCGGCATAGTTAAATTCCTGAAGTTGTGTTTTATTGCCGCAGTTTTTCAGGATAGATTGAATAACAGGCAGGTTATCGAATATACCATGCAGGTAAGTTCCCCAGGTTTTTCCGTTCACGAAACAGCCGTCTGCAGTTCCATCCGAAAGCTTTGTCAAAGGCATTCCTTCCAAAAGTTCGGTTGTTCCCATGTGTATTTCGTATCCCTTGCAGGTTTCTTTTTTGTTCCTGAAGGTGAATTCACTTTGAACCGTGCGTTTTTCGCCAGTCAGTGTAGTTACAACAGGCAAAATTCCAAGTCCTGGCATAAATTCAACAGAACCTTCAATATGTTCCGGATCGTGGATTTCGCGCCCCATCATCTGGTAACCGCCACAAATTCCATAAACTGCGTTCCCGTTCTGATGACTGTTCAGAATTGCTTTGGCCAATCCCGATCTGCGTAAGCTTTCGAGGTCGGCAATCGTGTTTTTCGAACCGGGAACAATTACCACATCCGCCTTTTCAATTTCTTCAGGATTGGCTGTATAAAACAAATTGATTTCAGGTACGCGTTCGAGCACGTTAAAATCGGTAAAATTCGACATATGCCTCAATAAAACCACCGCCACATTCACAAGTCCTTCGCGCGTTTTTCCTGATTTGTGATCAATCACCACAGAATCCTCGTCGTCGATGTGAATGTCCTGAAAATAGGGAACTACGCCAACAACCGGCACTCCGGTAAGCTGTTCCATCATTTGCCTTCCTTCGGTAAACAGATCAATGTCGCCCCTGAATTTGTTAATCAGGATGCCTTTTACCAACGCACGCTCTTCAGGAGGAAGCAGTTCGAGCGTGCCGTAAACACTGCCAAACACACCGCCGCGGTCGATATCTGTCACCAAAATAACCGCCGCATTTACTTCAAGAGCCACCCGCATGTTGGTAATATCCTTGTCACGCAGGTTTATTTCTGAAATGCTGCCTGCCCCTTCAATTACCATCGGATTGTATTGACTTTCAAGCTTCCGGTAAGCTTTCATGGCTTCGGAAAAAAGGGCATCGCGGTCGGCTCCCAGGAAATATTCCTTGGCCGACTGGTTCCCAATGGGTTTTCCGTTCAGCACCACCTGAGCATTTTGGTTGCTGGTAGGTTTCAGCAAAATCGGGTTCATCTCGCTGCAGGGTTCAATTCTGCAAGCTTCGGCCTGAACAGCCTGTGCGCGGCCCAACTCCAAACCGTCGGTTCCTGCAAACGAGTTGAGAGACATGTTCTGCGCCTTAAACGGAGCCGGCGAATAGCCATCCTGCTTAAAAATGCGGCAGAATCCGGCGTTGATAATGCTTTTGCCGACATCGGAACCGGTTCCGACAAACATAATGGGACGAATGGTTTGTTTCATTTTTTTATACTTAGAAGCCCCCTCCAAACCTCCCCCAAGTGGGAGGCTTAAAAAAGAAGCCCGTTCTGAATTTGTAATTATAACATTGAAGAATTCTTAAATCCGTATATGGCTGGTATTTATCACTTGCGCTTCTTCGAACGAGGTCATTTCGGAGAGCACGGCCACAGCTCCTTTCAGTACCGAATAGGCAATGGCGGCACCAGTTCCTTCGCCCAGCCGCAAGCCTAGTTTCAGGACAGCCGAAGCATTCATGTGTTGGAGCATTTTTCGGTGTCCCTGTTCGTCAGATTCATGCGAAAAAATGCAGTAATCCAGTACCCGCCGATCCATTTCCTGCGCCACCAGCATAGCCGAAGTTGTGATAAACCCATCAACCAGAATCACCATGCGGTTGCATGCCGCTTCAATCATTCCACCGGCGATGGTCGCAATTTCGAAACCTCCGAAACGGGACAGATTTTCCAATGGCGACTCCGAAATTCCATGCTTATCAATAGCTTCCTGAATTACTTTGGCTTTATGCTGAACGCCTTTGCTATTTAAACCGGCACCCGGACCGACACATTTTTCAACAGGCAATCCACAAATCACCGACATGAGCGCCGAGGCCGGTGTCGTATTTCCAATACCCATTTCGCCAAATCCAATCACATTAGTTCCTTGTTCTGCGAATTTTCTTAC
>DAITNH010000362.1:0-4878 GCA_036834745.1 Prolixibacteraceae bacterium | reverse complement strand
CCTGGCTGGTTTGCTGGCACTGGGAATTGCGTTGTTAACAGTTTCTTTTCAAAGCTGGAAAGCAGCAACGAGAAACCCGGTGGAGGCGCTGAGGTTGGAGTAAAATGGTTGAAAGATAAACAAACGATAACTATACAAAACCAAAATGAAAGCAACAACGGTAACAATCCTTTTACTATTTGCACTCTTTGCAATTACAGTTTCGTGTGGTCGCAACCGCCTGAAAACCGATGAGAAAAAGCTGGCCAACCAAATTCTGACAGAAGAAGAACAGTTGGCACAACAGGAAGCTAAACGTGCCGAACGTGAAAAGCTACTTGCCGATTCGATTGCGAAATTGCCGAATGGATTTCGGTTTAAAGAGCAACGTAAAGTCGATCCTCAGAGACCTCCGGTTGTTATCAATATTGCTGAGAGTTTGGAAAACATTGCTGAATTGAAACTCTCCGATGTCGCCACGAATATTAAATATATCCGTTTGGATCCTATACCCGACGCTACCCTGCCCCGTAACCTCAAATACAAATACTACCTGATGGAAAACTATCTGGTAGCTTTAAATATTTATGGAACCCACCTTTTTACAAAAGAAGGCAAGTATATCCGTTCGGTTGTAAAAAACCAGCTCACCGGTGTGGAGTACCACGAGAAAAAGAACTGGCTGGTTTTCTGGAACGATTACACCTTGGTTGGCGGAGGAACCTCAGTTTGGGCAAGGGGCAACACCTTGTTTTATGTCTATAGTAACAATATTACAGGGCAGCAGGTTATTATGGAATACGATTGTTCTAAGGAGCAATCTTTGCTAAATACTGGCTTCGATCCAGAAATCCCCGCTAAAATAAACGGGTTGGGAGAAATTTCTATTGACATGAAACATGGGGACACTACGCCTCCGCCTCCCCGAAAGCATCAGGGAATGTGGAGTAACAACCCTGAAGGTTTGTATGAGCAATTAGGAAATTTTTCACCCGATCGGAATACCTACATGACCCGCCTGGGAGGAAAGCAGATGTTGGGAGTTTTTACAAATCAGGGTGATACCCTGGCTACTTTTGCCAAACTGGAACAGTTAAAAAATTATACCAAATCGTTTACACGTGGAACCGATTATGGATTTCAATATGAGAACCGCGGGAACCTGTATTTCAGAACCGATTTCAACGATACCGTTTTTCAGTTTGTGCCGCCCAACCGAATTGTTCCACTGTATGTGTTTAATCTGGGACAATACAAGGTTACCAAACAGGAAGGCGTTGACCCTGATGTTAAACTTGATGGAAAAATTCTTCCGCAGGATTGGGCTGAGACCAAAAACTACATTTTTATGACCTTCACTAAAGACAATTACGACTGTCCGAAAAACCGCAAAAATAAAAGTGTAAAAATATACCATGCCCTTTTCTCGAAAAGCAGCAATCAATTGCAGATTGTTAAGTCCGACCCATTCGATTATGAAGCTCCAATTTTGGTAAACAATATTGATGGTGGTTATCCGGTTTGGCCTTTGTCGTACCAGGTTGCCAGCAACGGCGAAATCATGCTTTCGTTAAAGGGAAGCGATCTGAAAACTCAGGTAAAAAGCAGTGGATTCCAGAAATCGGCTGCTCCGGCCGATAAAAAAGAGAAACTGAAACAACTGGCCGTTTCGGTTTCCGATTTGGACGATATTTTAATGATTGTACAGTAAAAACTTAGGCAGCCATGAACTTTCACCTGAAAACAACTTTTCGGAACATCGGGAAAAAACCTGGTTATTCGCTCATCACGTTTGTGGGTTTTACTTTCGGTATTGCTGCCGGATTGCTCATTTACCTGTGGGGTTTTAACGAACTGAACTACGATAAATTTCACATGGATTACAAGCGTATTTACCGTGTGCTGACTTTATCGAAACAAGGTGACGAGATTGTAAAATCGGCAGGTTGCTATCGTCCGGTAGCTGCCACACTGAAAAAAGATTATCCGCAGATTGAATACGCGACTTACCTGAGTTTTAGCTCCGAAGATGCGCCTTTACAACGCGAAGAAGGAGGTGAGAAAATAGAAGCCCGCAAACTTTGGGTCAATAATGATTTCTTTTCCATTTTCAATGGGTTTACTTTTATTGAAGGAGATGCCTTTGAAGCGATAAAAAATTCTTCAGGAATTATCTTGTCGGAAACAATTGCAAAAAAACTTTTCGGGAACGAACCCGCTTTTGGCAAAACAGTGATAAGTGATAAGTATTCAAAAGAAATTTACACGGTTGAGGGAGTAGTAAGAATACCTAAAAACTCACACATCGATTTTGGATTTATTATTCCCGAAGTAAACAGGGAGGTTGCAAATTATTCAGGCCATTGGGGAGATAAAGCACATGTTCACGTTTATATCAAACTGAGGAAAGAAGCACAAATCGACGATACCTTTTTAACCCAGTTTGCCAACCATGTTAGCCGATATTCGAAAAAAACAGACAAACTACTGCTTCAGCCAATATCAGATATTCACTTATACTCCGACTACGAAACGTATATCTACGACAAAAACATCAGTAGTTACAAGTATGTATGGATTTTTTCGGCATTAGCCCTGCTCATTATTTTGATGGCCTCGCTAAATTTCTCGATACTTTCGGTAGCCCGAGCCTCCGAACGCTCAACCGAAATCGGGATTAAAAAAGTAAACGGTGCAGGTCGTTTTCACATTGTGCAACAGTTTATGGGCGAATCCGTGGTTCAGACCTTTGCGGCCACGGTTGTGGCATTACTTGCAATCTGGCTCATTCTTCCCTGGTTTAATAATATGTCGGGAAAAGAACTGGAACTTAACTTCTCGTTCAAACTGATTGGCAATCTCCTTCTGATAACAATTTTAACCGGAATCGTTGCAGGGCTCTATCCATCCCTTTTTCTGTCATCGCTAAGTCCAACCGGAATCTTCAAGGGTGGCAGTGTTAGTGGTTCGAGAACTCCGTTTATCCGTTTGCTGGTGATTGTGCAATTCAGTATTGCCATTTTTTTCATCATCGCTACAAGCCTTTTCGTCAAACAATTAAATTACATCCGCGCCAAGGATCTGGGACTGAACCACGATAACATGGTAGTTGTGCCAACCGGATTGTGGTATGGGAACAAAGGTTTTAAAGAAGAATTATTGAAGAATCCGAATATTCAGGCAGTGTCGGCAAGTGCCTATGCTCCAATTGATTTTGGGTGGCGAAAATCGTTTGCATTAAATAATCTGGGGCGCATAGATAGCCTCCATGCCTCGCTATTTTGGGTGGACGAAGATTTTGCAAATACATACAAACTTGAAATGGTAAAGGGACAGTTTCTGAAAATGGATGGCGGAGATTTTTGGGAAGAACAGGACAAGGCCATAAAAAGTCAGAAAGAAGGGAAAAGCTATACCATGTCCATCCCGGTAGTGATCAACGAAAAAGCAGAGAAAATTCTGGGGTTTGAAGATCCCATCGGGCAACGAATCGGGAGTAATGTAATTGTAGGCGTGGTAAAAGATTTCCACTTTCGCCCATTACATTACCCCATTGGCCCTTTGGTTCTTACCAACGACCCGCAGAACATCCAAACGATGAACATCCGAATATCGTCGAACAATAGAAGTGAGACGCTGAAGCACCTTCGCGATGTGTATCGAAAACACAGAAATGATCGGGGCTTTTCGTACAGTTTCTTCGACGACCTGTTGAATGAAAAATACCAGCAGGAAACCCGGCTAAAAAATATCACCATCGCCTTATCAATTCTGGCAATTGTAATTTCAGTGCTGGGTATTCTGGGTATGGCCGTTTTCTCCATCGATCGTCGAATTAAAGAAATTGGCATCCGCAAAATAAATGGAGCTAATACTTCAGAGATATTGACCATGCTCAACCGCGATTTCGTGAAATGGGTAGCCCTTGCATTTGTTATTGCCGTTCCTTTTGCATACTATGCCACGAACAAATGGCTCGAAAACTTTGCCTACAAAACCGAATTGAGCTGGTGGATTTTCGCACTGGCCGGTTTGCTGGCATTGGGAATTGCGTTGCTAACCGTGAGTTGGCA
The DNA here is from genome assembly GCA_036834745.1 of Prolixibacteraceae bacterium. Classification (GTDB taxonomy): domain Bacteria; phylum Bacteroidota; class Bacteroidia; order Bacteroidales; family Prolixibacteraceae; genus Aquipluma. The sequence continues at coordinate 826 of DAITNH010000362.1, read as the reverse complement.
GAGCTGGCGTGCAGCTACCAGGAACCCCGTGGAGGCTTTGAGGTATGAATAATAATCAACCAATCGACCATGAAGTCGCATGATTTGCCTCGAAAGGCTCAACCTGATTTCTGAATACAATCTAAGCTCGAATTAATGAAAGACTGTCATTTTATGACGGTCTTTTTTCTTTGCACGCACCTTTTGCTACCTGATTATTTCTTTAGCCATGTGTAAAATATCACCACGGTAATTGTCAATTTATTTGACACAGTTTAACCTTAACGCCTTCGCAAAATGCAGATAATTAGAAAGTTAAAATTTTGGTATAAATATGGTATCCTGAAATACTACCAGACAAAACGGAAACAAAAAAACAGGTTTAGAAAACAAAACAGATTAATCTTAAACGCTCAAAATCATGAAAACGGCACACAATTATCAGAAAACAGAAAACCGGGGAACAATCAGAAAATCTCTTTTAGCATTACCGATATTAGCAATGTTTACAACACTTGCTTTTAGTCAAAACCTCACACAAACAGTAAGAGGTACCATACTCGATGCGGACAGCAGATTGCCATTGGTTTTTGCAACAGTTACAATAGCCGGTTCAAATCCTGCAATTGGCGCGGCAACCGATGCAAACGGCAATTTTAAATTCGAAAACATACCCATTGGACGAATTGCGCTGCAAACATCGTACATTGGTTATGAAAGCAAAACAATTCCAGATATTGTAGTAAACTCCGGCAAAGAAGTAGTCTTAGATATTACTATGCAGGAATCTGTAATAAAATTGGATGAATTAGTAGTGAAGGCACATAAAAAAGGAGAGGCAATTAAC
>DAITNH010000361.1:0-4881 GCA_036834745.1 Prolixibacteraceae bacterium | reverse complement strand
GCAGAAGATCTTCTGCACCGGTACTTCCACCGACATGGGTATCGGTTACATGTGCAAAACGGAAAGTTTGGGCTGATACAAACCCAATTTGCAAAATGAAAAATAGAAGTAAAGTTGAAATTCGCATATCAGGAAGAAGTGAGGTAATAATCAGGTCTTTGGAGTTCACTCAAAAGCTTTACATTCTCTTTTGGAATAAATGCCTGAAGATTTCGTGAAAGACGAACGATATAATCATCCCTGAGACTATCAATAACCTGTAAAACAACCGTTGTATCCAGATAAGTCATTCTGGCGCCACCGAGACGGTCTATTCCGTGGCCATATTTCAGGAAAGGCATTGGCCCCTGAGTCCTTCCGGTAAGAACAATCTCCTTTTTTTGCATGGCGATGCTGTCGCTTTGTGCAAACGTAACAGTATAACAAGATATTCCAATAACCAGGAATACAGCTTTAAGAAAACTAAAATGTACAAACAGGCTCAGGAAATTTCGTGCAGGCATTGTAATAAAGTTACAGGGTAATAATTGATAAAAATATAAAGGCTATCATCAATTTGACAGCCTTTATATAATTATTTAGAGATCAGACGGGTTAGACTCCACCTGATCTTTTAAAGTATTTCGATTGTGCAGTAGGAATTACTTCTCCTGAAAATCGCATTGCATCACCTGTGGATGGTGTAACAATGACATCAGCATAATTGCCTCCTTTTTTCAGGGTAATTTCAACTTTTGCATTTACAAAAGCACCTTTACACTGCATTTCGATCTTTATATTACCTTTTTTATCAGCAGTTTGCTTATAATCAGTTACAGCAACCTTGTTAGTATAGGTGTTACCTGCTACTATCTTTCCCTGCATGAATACAGATTCCTTCTCATAAGAGAGGAAATTTGCATCATCAGAATTTGTTTCAATAGTGCCACTAGCTGATTCATAGGCATCAACTATAATAACAAAGTCCTTTGCCTCAATAGCCGCAACTGCTTTTTCAAATTGTGCTGCAGCAGCAGCTTCTTTATCAGCTTTCTTATTCTGAGCAAATGAAACGGTCAGAGTAATACCTATTAATCCAACAATTAAAAAGATTTTTTTCATCACAGTTTAGTTTAATCCGATAGTACTCAACCTGATAGACTGTTCAGCATATTTGGCGCCCTCTTTTCCGTTCATGTGGAAAATATAGTTCCTCCCTTTAACCAGCGAAAAACCGGTCGCAGACCAATCGGTCAAAGCACCGGTAGTCGTCGGAAAATGTTTTAGGCGGTTTCCGGCAGCATCAAAAGCAACAAAAACCATCCCGGATTCCGTACCAGACCAAACGGTTCCACTCCGAACCAACTTATATGGGATAAGAGCGGAAGCCTCTTTGAAGCCGCAAGAAGCGATATCAATATACCTATATGGGCTTGCAGTTGTTCCTGCGCCTCTTCTACCCTTCAAAAAAATCGTTCCGTAAGGAGTTACACCATCAGCCTTATAAAGCAGGTTCACAAATTGAATGTGTGCCAATGTATCGGCCCATGCATCGATGACAGGAAAAACGTCGGCATCCTTAACTACAAAAGGTACTTCAGTAAGACTATGAATAAAGACCGAATATTTCCCGGAGGCCACAGTAAATGTATTGCTGTATTGAAGCTCATCCTTGGTTGCACCTTTGAAAGCTTCCACTTTTACATTACCCTGAGGCACTACATGATATTTGGCAACACTATTAGGAAAGATATTACCTAAAGCAGTTGTGACTTCAGAGACCAATTGGTCATTGTATTTTAGTCGTGTGATGCTCTGTGCTGAGGCAGCAACAAGAGGAGCATCGTAAACCAACCTCACTTCAGCAGATTTGGTCAGGTCTATATCGGTGCTTCCGAATGTAATTTCATTCACTTCGCATGAAGCCAGCAGAAATACCATTAAGACAGAAACTAATACTAATATTGTTTTCATTATCAGTCGTTTTTATATGATTGTTATTAATTAGCAGGCAATGTAAACCAAACCATAGAGGTATTATAGTTGGGAGCATCACCCGGTATTGGCAGAAGCTTCTGCAATGAAGGGAGGTTCCACATATACTCCGAGTTATAACGGGGACGAAGCCTGTAGGCTGGAGAACCCAAATTGTCCGCTGGAAACGCATCTTTTCTGTTTACCACATCTGCTGCAGGCAGGTAGAATCCTTTATACACTCTTGCAGGATCAGAATCTTGCTTATGATAAACAATTGTAGGTGTCCATGATGTTCCGGTTACCGGCACACCACCTGCACCCAAAACAAGATCGTAATGGTAACGGCGAAGGTCATTCCAGGTATCCAGACTCCATGGGAACAAAGCCACATACTTTTGCATCATGATGTTTGAAAGTGAAAAGTCTGCAAGTGGCAAATTGTTTACAAACCTACTGTCCAGATATTCACCAGCCAATGTAGTGAATCTTGCTGCTGTAATTTTATCACCTATGACAGAGGTCTGTTTCGATCCGGTTTTAACAATTGTACCGGGAACAATAAGTTTTTTAACAAAATCCATGTGCCCTGCCACACCATTTTTGAAAGCAGCAAATGATTCAGCTTTTTGTCCTTTCAGAAAGAGCGCTTCAGCTTTTACAAACTGAATTTCAGCAAAAGTTGAAAGAGGCCATGGCGCATCGTCCCGATAAAGCCATCTTCCGGTCCCGTTTTTGGCCACGGTAGGAGTAGTTGTCGCTCCCCAAAAGGAGCAGGCTGATGTATTGGCTAGTCTGGTCCCTACAAATTTATAGGTACCCTTCTTTATTTTACTCTGGTCAACCATCATGGTATCCAAAGTTCCCAGTAAAAGAATGGATCTTGGATCGAGCGTTGCGGTATCAGTAACCATCTGGTAAGTACTAAGCCCTTCTATGGAACCTGAACTGTTGTAATTCGGGATAGTTCCGGTTAAAACCTGAACAATATAGTCAGACTGGGAGAATACAGTTGTTAGGTTTCCTCTTAGCACACCAAAGAAATTTGAAGTTGCACTTACTCCTGTTGCCTGAAAGGTAAGGGAGGCATCATCAGCCGCACTGGCGAATGAATTGTCAGCGCAAATGATGGCTGAATCCAGGTAAGCCGTATTTTTCTTCGACATGGCAATGTAGTTTCTGGCCAAAACAGCGTATGCAAATTTTTTCCATTTTGCTGCGTCTCCCTTATAAATAAGGTCGTTAGTTGTCAGGCTGGCAGGATATACTGTATTATCTGTCTTTTCAAATTCGGCAATTGCCTGCTTTGCCCATGAACGAACCTGAGCGAATGCATACTCCTGGGTGTCATAATTGTGTGAAAGAAGACCTGGAACAAATGCATCCTTAACAGGAATATCTCCGTGTAATGAAGCCAGAATATGCCATGAATAAGCTTTAACGGTTAAAGCTATTCCGGCAAGCCGATACTGTTCAAGCTCTCTTCCGTCGTTGATAATATGCTCGATATTCATGCCCTGAAGCCAGTAGGTCATTCTCCAGCATTCGCCTGCAGCATCACTACCTGCTATGAATGAGTGGTTAACACCAAAATTTGAAACATAGGTTGAAGTCCCGCTAAAATATTCAGAAAGTGGTGCAACAGCCCGAAGGTCATAAGCTATTCCCTCATAAGAGGCAAGTGCTGGTGCCAACCGAAGAATTGGGTTAACCCAGTCGGGAGCGTCAACGTTTTTATTTACATCCAGGTAGGTTTTAGTACAAGAACTAATACCAATGACCAGAAGTATAATGAATGATATTATTATCTTTCTCATCGCTTTAATTAATTAAAATGTTACACTTAAACCAAATGATATTCCTCTGGGGGCTGCAATGGCCATCATATCCTGGCCAACTCCGCCTGTTCCGCCAAGTGCTGCGGAGTTAGAGTTACCTACCACATCAATTCCCGAATAGTTTGTCCATACGAACAAGTCTGATCCGGTAACAAAAACTGAAGCGGAAGAAACGAGTTTATTTGTATTGCTTGCCAGAAATTGTTTGTTAAGAGAGTACGAAAGTCTTACTTCTGCCAATCTCAGGTAGTTGATATCTTGTTCTATCCAGTCAGGGTCAGCTCCGGAGTATCCATATTGCAGATCACCCAATTTTACACCAATCGAATTGGGTGTTGGGGTATCTGTTTCTTCATAACCATCTTTCAATACTCCGTTGAAAATTACAGGAGCAGCTTCCCTCATGATTACTGACTCCTCGCTATAACCATATTGCATCATATAACGCTTTGTCCCGTTAACGACAGTAGCACCAACACGTCCATCGAGCAGGGCAAACAGTGAGATGTTTTTATATTTAACCGTAGTAAAGAAACTAGGTAAAAATTTAGGTTCACGATCAGCTAAATAACTCCAGGTACCTGATATCAAAGGTAAACCGGAAGATGGATCAATGAGAACCTGTCCTTTTTCATTTTTCTGATAATCCTGTCCGGTTAATGAGGTAATAGGGAAACCAACTTTAATACCATTTCTGATGTTTCCTGAATTCCATGTGTATGCATTATAGTATTCGGATACATTTTCGGGAAGCGATACCACCTCACTCCAGTTCTTCGTTAAGTTGACTCCTGCATTAACTGTCAGGTTGCGGCTCTTTACAATATCACCGGCAATTCTCAACTCAACACCGCTTGTTTTAAACGAACCAACGTTCATGTTATTCAATACGAATCCGGTTGCGTAACTCATACGGAATCCTGTAATGATCTGATCTTTTGAGAATGTATTGTAGTATGACAGATCTACATCAAGCCTGTTGTTGAAGAGACGTGACTCAATACCAACTTCCCATGCTGTGTTCATTTCAGGACGCAGGTTTGGGTTTGGACCTGTAAAACCATAACGGTATCCTCCGTATGATGTGGCA
>DAITNH010000360.1:0-4884 GCA_036834745.1 Prolixibacteraceae bacterium | reverse complement strand
ATGGGTGCAAATCAGGCATTGGGCGGCGGATCAGATGCTGCGGCAGCAAGCCCGGGTACAAGCAGCGGCGCCCCAAAACCAGTCATTCAAAAAACCAAAAAGAAAAAAGGAGCAGCCGGTGGTTGCTGATATGCAAAGAGCCATTCGAACAGAGTGGCTCTTTTTTTATGAAATATTTCATGAAGAAAAAAAGCAAATTACTTCAGAATAACCGGTCATAGTTCAACCTTTAAAGCTTATCTCGCACATTCGTTTATAATTCAGAATGCGGATTTGCTTATTATCAAGTTCAATGAGTTTTTCCTGTTTAAACCGGGTAAGAATTCTGGCAACACTTTCAATCGACATTCCGGCAATCTCGGCAAGTTCCTTACGCGAAAGTTGAAGAGGAAAGGTAGTATCTTTATAAATCCGGTTGGCCAGACAAAGCAGGACATCTGATAACCGACCATAAGTTTGCTTTTGTGTCAGGCAAAAAAAACGACCGCTTATAATGGTATTGTATTCAGCCAACATTCCTACAATATGCATGGCAAATTCAGAATTCGACCTGATCAATTGTTTCACTATACTGATTTCAATAACCTGTACTTTTGTATCGAGATAAGTTTGAGCGGAGAACTGATAAACTGAATTGCCTTCAAACAAAGCTGACAATCCTATGATATTCATTGATGGCATAATTTGCAGAACCAAATCCTCTCCGGAATTGCTTTCCATATAAATTTTCACCAATCCTTCGCGCACTATCATGATTTGATTTGCCAGACCACCCTGTTTACAAATAATCTCCCCTTTCCTGTAATTTACTTCTACAGCTTTAGAATCAACCAAATCCCGCTCTTGTTTTGTGAGAAGATCAATACATGAACCGGATTTTTGTCCAATCGCGCAACTATGCTGTATTACTTCCATTCCTGATACCATTCGTGTTATGAATTAATGATTAGAATACCCCTTTAGGCAAAGGAACAAATAAATCTTTGATTTATATCAAGGATTTCTGTGCCGGATTAAGCAAAAAACTACTGTCTAGTTGTTTGTCCAAATTGGCATTGAGACAAGAGATAGCCATATTTTAGCGATGTTTAATAATTAACCGGAACATGAACAAAATCTCTCAAAAACTAACAACTTTTCTGGTGGTACTGGTACTCCCGGCTCTTGTAATTTTCCTGACGGTCCATTTTGGATTGCAACGGGGAATCCCTGTAAAAAAGGAATATCAGGTAAGAGCCGGTATGGGGAAAAAAGTTGACCACTCAGAATTTCAAATCCTGAAACAGGAATTTAAACGACCACAGGACGTAACCGCTGCCTGCCTTTCGTGCCACAACAAACGCGATGATGAATTAATGGCTTCAGCGCACTGGAAATGGGAAAGAGAAACAAACCTTCCGAATGGCCGTGGAAAAGTTAACATCGGTAAAAAAAATCTGATCAATAATTTCTGCATGGCTGCCGATGGAAACAATGGTTCGTGTATGCGGTGCCATATCGGTTATGGCTGGCAGGATAAATCTTTTGATTTTAATGATCCGAATAATATTGACTGCCTGGTTTGTCACGACAACACAAACACCTATAAAAAACGCAAGAACAGCGCCGGAATGCCTGCAACGGCTGAAAATGCTTCAACTGAATTTCCGGTACCCGATTACAATTACGTATCGCAGAATGTCGGGAAACCAAAAAAGGAAAACTGCGGAATTTGCCATTTCAACGGTGGAGGCGGTAATAATGTAAAACACGGCGATCTGGAAGAAGCGATGCTCAATTGTTCACGATCTGTTGATGTTCACATGGCAAAAGACGGAAAGGATATGGCCTGCAACGATTGTCACTTTACCGAAAATCACAATATCACGGGCCGTGCATACAGTGTTTCATCCGAAAATACAAACCGTTCTACCTGCGAACAATGTCACACAAGCACTCCTCACAACGACAAGGTGCTCGACATGCACTATATTAAAGTTGCCTGCCAAACCTGCCACATACCCATTTACGCCAAGGTAAATCCAACAGTTATGTATTGGGACTGGTCGGTTGCCGGAAAACATGATGCCAATGGAAACCCAATTACTGAATACGATAACCAGCACAAATACAGCTACATTTCAATTAAAGGACATTTTGTTTGGAACGATCATGTAAAACCCGATTATGCTTGGTTTAACGGAACTGCCGATCATTACTTGTATGATGACACGATCACCACGATTCCATTAAAAATCAATACTTTAATGGGCAACTACGAAGATCTTGAATCAAAAATATGGCCGATTAAAATCCACCGGGGGAAACAACCTTACGACACCATTTCGAAACAATTAGTGAATGTGAAAGTCTTCGGAAACAGTAAAGGAGAAGGTGCATTCTGGGAAGATTTATGCTGGGACACTGCCATTTACCTTGGAATGCAATATGCTGAACGCGAATACAGCGGAAAGTTTGACTTTGTTCAAACAGAAGCCTACTGGCCAATTAACCACCAGGTTTCGCCCAAGGAACAAACACTGAGATGTATTGATTGCCATACCCGCAGCGATGAAGGCCGTCTGGCCAAACTTCCCGGATTTTATCTGCCTGGCCGCAACTATGCAAAAGCAGTTGATTATTCAGGCTTTGCAATCATCATCATTTCCATTCTGGGGATTATCATACATACGGTAATGCGAATCTTCGCCCGTAAAAACAAATTGTAAATCAAGGTAAAATGAGAAAAATAAAAATCTTTTCACGGTTTGAGCGATTCTGGCACTGGAGCCAAATGGCTGTAGTTATTTTACTTACTCTCACTGGGTTCGAAATTCATGGAAACTATGTGATGTTTGGGTTCGAACAAGCGGTAAGGCTGCACAATGCGGCTGCAATCACGTTTATCATACTCGGATTTATTACCATTTTTTGGTTGTTTGTTACAGGTCAGTACCAAAATTTCATACCCACCCGTAACAAATTGAAAGAACAAATCAGTTACTATACCAAAGGAATCTTTCATAATGCACCCCATCCGACAACAAAAACAGAAACCAACAAGCTGAATCCACTTCAGCGGATCATCTACCTGGGGCTGTTAATTCTGATCTTTCCGGTACAAACAATTACCGGACTTCTTTACATGTATTACCATTATCCTGAAAACCCGATAGATGCCAGCGGATTGTGGCTTGCCGTAATTACACACACGCTCGGGGCATTCCTCGTTGTAGCTTTCGTTATTGTGCATGTTTACATGACCTCAACAGGACATCGGATTACAACCAACATCAAAGCAATGGTCACCGGTTATGAAGAAGAACCAATACACAAAGAAAGTACTGAAAAACAACCTGTATAAAAATCACAAAAATGAAAAAAATAGTATTCGCATTTGCAATTTCTATCCTTATTGCAGCATGTAACAAACCCGTAAAGTTCTCCAACGCTGACGAAATGGTGAATAATGCCGAAAAACAAGTTAAGCTTATTACTGCCGAAGAACTTAAAGGTTTAATGGGTGGAGAAGAAGTTTATACATTAATTGATGTTCGTCAGCCTGATGAGCATTATCCCGGTTATATTCCCGGATCAGTGAACATTCCCCGCGGTAGCCTCGAATTCAAAATAGCCGATTCTACCTTCTGGGAAGGTGTTGGAATATATATGCCACTACCCACTGAAAAAATTATCGTTTACGACCAAAAAGGTAAACGGGGAATACTGGCAGCGCAAACGCTTCAGCAACTGGGATATACCAACGTTTTAACCCTAAAAGAAGGCTGGAAACAATGGGAATTAACTTTCCCTGATATTTTCGAAAAAAATCTTGAAAAAATGAGCGGTGGACATGATGCTCCAAAACCTGCCGGTGGATGTTAACAACAGACAAAAAAATATACAAATCATTTCTTAATCAATAATTTAATTCAAACAATTCTATGAAAAAGCTATTTAAACTCCTTATTATTTTAGTCCTTGTTCCTGCTTTCTTTTTAAGCAGTTGTAAAAAAGAAAATGAGGAAACATTTGATGCACAGAAAGCATTAACTGATTACCTGGTTGCCCAGAATCTCGACATCAACACCATCGTTGCTAATTTTGTGATGGCTGCTCCTGCCGATGGAAATGTCAGTGCAAAATATGTGATCGATATCCGCACTGCCGATGAGTTTTCTGCTGGCCATATTGCAGATGCCCACCGTGTTGACCTTGCGAATATTTTGACCGAGGCAGCCAAAGCAACCAAACCAATTTTAGTTGTTTGCAAAACCGGACAAACTGCTACCCATGCATCTACCCTGCTCCGTTTATCGGGTTACGCTGATGCGGCTGCTTTAAAATGGGGAATGAGTGGATGGAACACTAAACTGGATGCTTGGACATCGAATATTGGTAGTGTTGCCGCCGGAAATGCCAATTGGACAACCGATGCTGCTCCTGCTAATCTGAGCTTTACAAGTCCGCAATTTACAAGTACCGACATTGTACCTGCCAATATTCTTAAAGCCAGAGTTGCACTGATACTTTCTGAAGGAATTAAAACCGTTACTGCAACCGATGTATTGGCCGATCCAACCAAATACTTCATTAATAATTATTTCAGCGAAACAGATTATGCTACTTATGGTCACATTAAAGGAGCATACAGAATCAATCCACTTTTAGTTGGCGAAGCTCAGGTAAAATTTATGGATTCTTCAAAAGAAGTTGTGACCTATTGCTATACAGGACAAACCTCAGCTGCAGTAACAGCCTACCTGCGCGTTATTGGCTACAATGCAAAAAGCCTCATGTTTGGTATGAATAAATTAAACAATGCAAGTACTGCCTGGGGAACATCGGTTAATCAATGGAAAGCTTCCATGTCGAAAAGTTTGCCAATAGTTAAGTGATACTTTT
>DAITNH010000359.1:2301-4907 GCA_036834745.1 Prolixibacteraceae bacterium | reverse complement strand
GAGGTTGGCAACAAAAGCAGTAGTTGAATAATTGTGATTAAAACGGCTAACGCGGGCTGAATTTTCGTTGATGTTGTAATTTAGAAACAGAGAATCTTCCTCGCTGTTGTGGTAATGCATAATCATTCTGGATCCGCTGGCAAGCGTGAAAATCTTCATAATGGTTCCACCTTGGTTAATATCTGCGGCTTCGACATACAAACCTTTAAAATAATCCATGAACTTGTCATTGTCTGATAAGGTGAGCGAATCGGCAGCCCACAATCTATTTAACATTGAAGCACTAAGCTTAATGGCAATTTCCTGAATAACAGTATCTTTTGGCGTAGTCTTAGATGAACCTGGTGTAGGAACAGTCTTTATTGAATCAAACCAAAGTTCAAATTTAGGTACATAATTGAAATCGGCCAGGACTTCAGCTTTCGAGAGTGCCTTGAGGTCAACATCCTGATAATATTTTCCGTCGAATGAAAGATCAGAGGCAAGCTCGTAAACTTTCAAACGCTGTGGAGTTACAGTGTCTCCGAATATTTGCATGTACAGCAGATATAGAACCAAAGAATCGGGTTGGGCATTTTTCGATAAATCAGGATAATTGCTCAACCGAAACTGGCAGGCAAAATCGGTAGTTATTTTTCCGAAAACCGGATCGTTAAACGTGCCAAGTAAATTGTAAGTAGTTTCATCGGTCCGCTGCTTTTCGTCAGTGACGGTAAACGACTTGATGGTCGATTTATCAATTTCGGTCTGACTGACAGAAACCAAATCTCCTTTATCCAATAAACCGTATCCTGTTTTATTCAGTTCCTCCTTACAACTCCAAAAAATAAGTGACAACAATGCAAATCCGGCTACGAACTTGTACATTACGCTGAGTTCTTTTTTCACCAATTAATATGTTTTAAATTTGTGTAACCTAATTTCTTACAACATTTTATCATACAAGTCATTGTAAGCATCAATATAGGTATGTTCAGGTTGGTAATCTAAAAATAATTTTTTCGACAATTGTATATATTCTGTTAATTCACTGTTAATTTTCGGGCTTCCCTGAATAACAGCATCAGAATACTGAATCGCCATTTTGCTTAGGTTAACATAGCTTGGTTCATCAACAAGTTCCGTGTCTTCGCTTATTATATTACTCATTTTTAGTTTATTCCTGAAATTAACGTCCAACGACTTTTTAAAGTCATCATGAAAAACAGAATAAACCACTTTCGATTTTACAAACAATGGGTTGTCGTTGTATGCCTTTTTGATGTACAAGGGCACCAACGAAGTCAACCATCCGCTGCAATGAATTAAATCGGGAGCCCAACGCAGTTTGACAACTGTTTCAAGCACTCCACGGGCAAAGAAAATGGCTCTTTCGTCGTTATCGGCGAATTCATTTCCTTTTGAATCTTTCAAAACTTGTTTACGCTGAAAATAATCTTCATTATCTATAAAATAAACCTGCATTCGTGCTGATTGAATAGAGGCCACTTTAATAATCAACGGGTGGTCGGTATCATCAATGATCAGGTTCATCCCCGATAAGCGGATTACTTCATGTAATTGATTACGACGTTCATTCACACTACCATATCTAGGCATAAAAGTCCGGATTTCCTTTCCTCTCTCCTGAATTCCTTGTGGAAGGAACCTGGATTTTTTAGACATTTCTGTCTCGGGAAGATAAGGGGTAATTTCTGATGAAATAAATAAGACTTTTTTCTTTTCCATTTAATTCGCCTGAGTTTAATTGTGCAAAATTAGTAAAATATCGGCAATATTCAATTCCAGCAGGTTACAGAGGTCTTAAAAAAGCTTAACAAGTTAGGATTGGTGTTAATTTATTTATTTACTTTGCACCCTCATTTTTTATCCAAAATGCAGATAGTAAAGCATATAAACGAACTTCAGGCAATACTGGACAATAAACGGAAAGAAGGGTTGAGCATTGGTTTTGTTCCCACGATGGGCGCATTGCACGCTGGTCATCTTTCACTGGTTGAGAAGGCTGGACAGCAAACCGGGTTCGTGGTAGTCAGTATTTTTGTCAATCCCACACAGTTTAACGACAAAGGTGATCTGGAACGCTACCCTCGTGATCTTCAGAAAGATGTTAATTTACTGGCACCAACTTCCTGTCAGCTTATTTTTTCTCCTGAAGCCGATGAAATTTATCCTGAACCTGATACCCGGCAATTCAATTTTGGAACACTTGAACAGGTGATGGAAGGTAAATTCAGGCCCGGGCATTTTAACGGAGTTGCCCAGGTGGTAAGCCGGTTATTCGAAATAGTTCGACCCGACAAAGCTTTTTTCGGCCAGAAAGATTTTCAGCAACTTGCGATCATCAACGAAATGGTCAGAAAACTGGAACTTCCGGTTGAAATTGTGCCCTGCCCGATTGTACGTGAAACCGATGGACTGGCCATGAGTTCGCGTAACATGCTGCTTAGCAAAGAGCAACGAATGAATGCCGTGCTCATTTCGGACACTTTGTTTGCAGCGGCAAACAAAACCGGAGAATTAAACGTAGAAGAACTCACCAATTGGGTAATTAACCGTATCAACGAAAACGAATATCTGAACACTGAGTACTTTGAAATTGTTGA
>DAITNH010000359.1:0-2201 GCA_036834745.1 Prolixibacteraceae bacterium | reverse complement strand
AAAGTTACTGTAACAGAAGCCAATTTACAGTACGTTGGAAGTATCACCATCGATCAGGATTTGATGGATGCTGCCAATTTGATTGAAAACGAAAAAGTGCAGGTGGTAAACATCAACAATGGCGAACGCCTCGAAACATACGTGATCAAAGGAGAACGTGCTTCGGGAGTAATTTGCCTGAATGGACCTGCAGCGCGAAAGGTGGCTGTTGGCGATGTGGTTATCATTATCTCTTATGCTCAAATGGATTTCGAAGAAGCCAAAACTTTTAAGCCATGGCTGGTTTTCCCCGACACTGAAACGAACCAACTGATTTAATTTCAGAACAGTATAAATTTAAACCTCATTGCTTCGGTTAGCAATGAGGTTTTGTTATTTTTACAGAAATACTTTTTTGTGATGACACCATCAGAAATTATTCAATCAAAAATATTTACAGATGCCCGGTCGTTTGCTTTGATCCTGAAAGAATGGAAGCAAGCCGGAAACAAAGTGGTTTTTACCAACGGCTGTTTCGATTTGGTGCACCGCGGACACATCGACTCGCTTTGCAAAGCAGCGGAATTTGGCGACCGGCTGATTGTTGGCCTGAACTCGGATGTTTCGGTTAAATTACTGAAAGGCGAAAACCGTCCGCTCATCGATCAGCAGTCGCGTGCTATTTTACTTGCATCGTTACTGATGGTAGATGCGGTGATTTTGTTTGATGAAGAAACTCCTTATGAAATGATCAAAAGTATTGTGCCCGACATCCTTGTGAAGGGTGCTGAATATAAAACCGAGGAAATTGCCGGATTCAACATTGTTCTGGCTTCAGGTGGAAAAGTGGAACGAATTGAACTGACTGAAGGCTTTTCGACCACCGACCTGATTCAAAAAATTAAGGATTCTTAAGGATTTTTTCATTCATCATTCAAAATTTAAAATTCATCATTCCGATGGCCAAAGTTAAAACCAGTTTTTTCTGTCAGAATTGCGGTGCACAGTCGCCCAAATGGGTTGGAAAATGTAATTCGTGTGGCGAATGGAATTCGTTTGTAGAGGAAATTGTGGAACGCGAAGGACCAAAAACGGCCTCCTTTTTAACCGGAACAGGAAATCAGCCCAAACTTTTACACGAAGTTTCGTCGGAACACACTGAGCGTATTGATACCTGCAACCAGGAGCTCAACCGTGTGCTGGGCGGCGGATTGGTTCCCGGTTCGATGGTTTTGATTGGCGGCGAACCCGGAATCGGCAAATCAACGCTGGTTTTGCAACTTGCTCTCGATCTGAAAGGTAAAAAGATACTTTATGTTTCCGGAGAAGAAAGCATACAACAAATCAAAATACGGGCCCAGCGACTTCAGAAAGAAAACCAAACCTGTTACTTTCTGAGCGAAACTTCGCTCGAACATATTATTGCACAAAGCAAACAGATTGTTCCCGAATTACTTATCATTGACTCCATTCAAACCGTTTCTACCGAGCTGATTGAATCATCCCCCGGTTCGGTTGGGCAAATCCGGGAATGTACCCACGGCATTCTGAAATACGCCAAAGAAAACAATGTACCGGTAATCCTGATCGGGCACATCACCAAGGAAGGCAGCCTCGCCGGTCCAAAGGTACTGGAACACATTGTTGATACCGTTTTACAGTTCGAAGGCGAAAACCAATACATGTACCGTATTCTGCGCGCCATAAAAAACCGTTTCGGCTCAACCTCGGAGTTGGGTATTTTTGAAATGGGCAATTCCGGCTTGCGCGAAGTTTCCAACCCTTCCGAGTTGCTGATCAACCGCGCACACGAAGGACTGAGCGGAACAGCTATCGCAGCGGCAATTGAAGGAATTCGCCCGTTGCTGATCGAAATTCAGGCACTGGTAAGTACCGCTGCTTATGGAACTCCGCAACGGTCGTCCACCGGATTCGATTTGCGACGGCTCAACATGTTGCTCGCCGTTCTGGAAAAACGGGCAGGTTTTAAACTGGCCACCAAAGATGTTTTCCTGAATATTGCCGGAGGAATTAAAGTGGACGATCCGGCCATCGACTTAACGGTGATTACTGCAATACTTTCTTCAAACTTCGATTTACCGATCAGGAAAAATGTCTGCTTTGCAGGTGAGGTTGGACTTTCAGGAGAAATTCGTTCGGTAAACCGGCTCGAACAACGTATTGCCGAAGCCGAAAAATTGGGCTTCGACAGTATTTTTATT
>DAITNH010000358.1:0-4928 GCA_036834745.1 Prolixibacteraceae bacterium | reverse complement strand
AAACTGAAGCTACTCCTCATCATATTTTAAGTACTTTTGTATCGAATTTTTTACTAAAAAGTTTAAACTTTAAATCGACAATGGAAATCTTAAAACGTGTCTATCAAAACGCTCAGAAATACCAGAAAAGAATTGTTTTACCAGAAGGAGCGGAACCAAGAACTTTGCGGGCAACCGAAATTGTTCTGAATCAGAAATTGGCACAGATCATTCTTTTGGGAAATCCTGAAGAAATAAATCAGGCTGCCACTGAGATCGGAGTTAATATTGAAGGTGCTACAATCGTTAATCCTAAAACTGATCAAAGACGGGAAGCGTATGCCGATTTAATGGTTGAAATCAGAAAAACAAAAGGGTTGACTCGCGAAGAAGCACTTGAATTACTGAACGATCCCTTGTATTTTGCGCCTTTGATGATCAAAAGTGGCGATGCTGACGGTGAATTGGCAGGAGCAATCAATGCAACCGGCGACGTGTTGCGGCCTGCTTTGCAATATGTTAAAACTGTACCCGGCGTGAGTGTTGTTTCAGGGGCATTTCTGATGTTTGTGAACCCACATTTTGGACATGAAGGTATATTGGTTTTTGCCGATTGTGCCGTAATGCCCGATCCTGATGAACGTCAGCTGGCCGAAATTGCCGTGACCACTGCAAAAACAGCCAAAGCGATTGTTGGAATGGACCCGCGTGTTGCCATGTTGAGTTTCTCTACGATGGGAAGCGCCCAACATCCACTGGTCGATAAAATGTCGAATGCAACCCGCATTGCCCGCGAATTGGATCCGGAATTAAAAATTGACGGTGAAATGCAGCTCGATGCCGCTTTAATACCCGAAGTTGGAAGGTTAAAAGCCCCAAACAGCGAAGTTGCAGGGAGGGCAAATATTCTGGTTTTCCCTGGACTTGAATCTGCAAATATTGGGTATAAACTGGTTCAGCGGCTAGGAAAAGCCGAAGCTGTTGGCCCGATACTTCAGGGAATGGCTGCCCCGATCAACGATCTTTCAAGAGGCTGTTCGGTAATTGACATCGTGAATATGGTTGCAATTACCGCTAATCAGGCTGCTGCCCTTTTCGATTAATAAAAAATAAATATAACATGCCGAGCGAAGTAATTTACGAACCAATAGAAAATTTTGGTTTAAGTAAAAAAGATACAAGCAAAACCCTATTTTCCAAAATTGGAGTTGTAGGATGTGGTCTGGTAGGCCAAAATATAGCCCGCGTTGCAAGTTTTTTTGGAATTGAAGTTGTTTTTATTGAAGTTAGCGAGGATAAAAT
Source organism: Prolixibacteraceae bacterium (assembly GCA_036834745.1). GTDB lineage: Bacteria > Bacteroidota > Bacteroidia > Bacteroidales > Prolixibacteraceae > Aquipluma. Next base: position 3,647 of record DAITNH010000358.1, on the reverse strand, counting down.
TCGTGATGCCTACCATAACATCGAAAAAGTTCTGGATGAGCGAATTGAACACTGGGGTTTAACCCAGGGAGAAAAGCGTGCAATCATGTCGCGAATTAAGGGAACTCTAGATTATAATGATCTTAAAGGATGTGATTTCGTAATTGAAGCCATTCGCGCCATCGACCGAGGCGGGAAAATAAAGGAACGCAGGGAGATTTTTCACAAGATTGAAGAAGTCGTTGACAGAGATTGTATCATTGCCACTCATTCAACTACCATAGTAATCACTGAACTCTCATCTGACTTAAAATACCGTGATCGTTGTGTCAGTTTGCATTTTTTCATCAATTCGCAGGAAGCCAGAATTGTTGAGGTGGTCAGAGGTTTATATACAACCGATGAATCTTATCAGAAGGTATGCAAATTTGTAACACTGATAAATCGGAAGATTGTTCCGGTTCAGGAATCGGCAGGTTTGGTAAGTGTACGTATTTATGTGGTTTTACTGAATGAAGCCTGCGAGATATTGATGGAGGGAATTTCCAATATTGAGGACATTGATCAGACCATGAAAATCGGATTCGGTATGCGTCTTGGACCTTTCGAATTAGCCGATAAAATGGGACTTGATAAAATTCTCCGTTGGATGGACAACATCTACAATGAATTTGGTGACATCCGGTATAAACCAAATCCATACCTACGGAAGCTGGTTCGTGCCAAGCATCTGGGAATAGAATCAGGTGATGGATTTTATAAATACGACGAAAACGGAAAAAAGATAGCACCGCTAACCAATCAAAGATGCTGATTATCATCAGACTGAAAATATAAATAAAATAAACAAATGAAGATTCTGGTTTTAAATTGCGGAAGCAGTTCAATAAAATATCAACTTTTCACAATGACTGATAAATCGGTTATTGCCAAGGGAGGGGTTGAAAAACTGGGAATGAAAGGCAGTTTTTTAAAGCATGTGCGTCAGGATGGGCAGGTAGTTGTTTTTGAAGGTGAAATCATGGACCACAAAATCGGCATCGAATATATTTTGGGCATATTGACCAGCGAAAAACATGGCTGCCTGTCAAGTCTTAACGAATTGGATGCCATTGGGCACAGGGTAGTGCATGGAGGCGAGCATTTTAATTCAAGTGTTCTTATAACGGATGAAGTAATAGCTGAAGTTACCAAATGTATTGATATTGCACCCCTTCACAATCCACCTAACCTGAAAGGAATCAGGGCCATGGAAGAATTGATTCCCGGAATTCCGCAGGTTGGAGTTTTTGATACGGCTTTCCATCAAACCATGGAACCGAAGGCTTATATGTACGGAATTCCATATGCACTTTATAAAAAGTATGGAATTCGCCGATATGGTTTCCACGGAACCAGTCACAGGTTTGTGAGCAAACGCGCCTGCGATTTACTGGACCTTGATTACAATACCCAAAAGATAATTTCTTGCCATTTGGGGAATGGTGCCTCGGTGGCTGCAATCAAAAACGGAAAATCTTTTGATACTTCCATGGGTTTTACTCCTATCGAAGGTTTGATTATGGGAACCCGTTGCGGCGATCTGGATGTAGGCGTAGTTCATTACATCATGGAAAAAGAAGAAATCGGAATTCGGTCGGCCAGCACATTGTTTAACAAACATGCCGGAATGCTGGGAATATCAGGTATTTCATCTGATATGCGCGAAATCGAGATGGCCAAAGACAAGGGAGACGAAAGGGCAAAATTAGCGCTCGAAATGTACGATTACCGGGTGAAAAAATACATCGGTTCTTATATGGCTGCCATGGGTGGTCTTGACCTGCTCATCTTTACCGGCGGAGTCGGCGAAAATGCAGACACAACACGCGAAGGTATTTGCAGCGAACTCGGTTTTTTGGGAATCTCTCTTGATAACATTAAGAACAAAGGTTTCCGTAAAGAGGGGATTATCAGTACTCCCGATTCGAAGGTGAAAATTCTGGTAATTCCTACCGACGAAGAATTGGTGATTGCGCTTGATACGGAAGAGATCGTAAAAGGCAGTGTAAAATCGTAAGCAAAATTTCAAACGAAGGATACAAATTATAAGTAAAGTTCATTTATTGTGAATGCTTTGAAACGTCCGGTGTTAAACAACATCGGACGTTTTGTTTTTCAATGGTTTAAAAACATTTCAGTTGTTGATATTTGTTATGTGTTTATAGAACATGAAATGGTAAGTTTGCCAACATATAAATATGGAATATGATGTTGAAAAGGTTGGTTGATCTTTTTGAGATAGTTAAGTCTTTGAAAAAAAAGACATTGATTGGCGTAAATGCAGTTGACGGGCATAGTCTTGAGGCCATCGCCGAAACGGTCAGAATGGGAATTGTAACAGCCATTGTTACCGGAAGCAGTCAGAAAATTCTGAAACAATGTGAAATTCATGGCATTGATCCTCATTTATTTCAGATTGTTGAGGCCGGTACCGAAGAAGAAGCTGCAATGCTGGCGGTAAAGCTGGCCAAATCAACTTCGGGAAGTATTTTAATGAAAGGTTTGATAAACACCGATAAATACATGCGTGCCATACTGAACAAGGAAGTTGGCCTTTTGCCTTCCGGCAGTGTTTTGAGCCATGTTTCGGTGATCGACAATCCGAATTATCACAAATTGTTGATCGTTAGTGATGTTGCAATTATTCCCTATCCAACCATTGCGCAGAAAATCGCCATGACTCATTATTTGAAGGAAATGGCCGTGACGATGGGAATTTCCAGGCCGAAAATTGCCATTATAGCGCCAACAGAACAAGTACTTCCGTCATTAGTTTCGTGTACCGATGCGGTTGAAATTATGAATGCAGCCGAAAACGGGCAATTTCAGCCGGCAATTGTTTTCGGTCCAATGGCTTTGGATGTTGCACTCGATATCGAATCGGCACAAATAAAAAATATTACTTCGGAAGTGGCCGGCGATGCCGATTGTTTGCTTTTTCCGAATATTGACGCCGGAAATGTATTTTACAAGACGAATACGAAATTGTGTGGCGCCGATCAGGCAGCAGTGGTGATGGGTGCAAATGTTCCGGTGGTTTTATCGTCAAGGGGCGACAGTAAACAAACAAAATTGAACTCAATAGCGCTAGCAGCGTTGTTAAGTAAATAAAATACTTCCATGAACGATATTCGAATTCTGGCGATCAATCCGGGCTCAACTTCGACCAAGTTTGCCGTTTATTTCGGAAGCGAATGCAAACTGAAAAAAACATTGCGCCATTCGATCGAGGATCTTTCGCTGTACGAAAACATCATTGACCAGTTTGAATTCAGGAAGGGGCTGATTATTGATGCACTGGTTGAAGAAGGATTCGATGTTGACAAAATCAAATACATTATTGGACGGGGCGGATTAACTTATCCGTTAAAATCAGGTGTTTATTTGGTTGATAACCGGATGCTGGAACATGCCCGTGCAGGTATTTACGGCCAACATGCCAGTAACCTTGGGCCTTTGATTGCCGATTATATAGCGCTCCAAATTCCCGGTGCGCACGCCTATGTGGCCGATCCTGTTGTTGTTGATGAGTTGGAAGATATTGCTAGGTTTTCTGGTCATCCGGAATTTGAGCGCCGATCGATTTTCCATGCATTGAATCAAAAAGCCACCGCACGCATCCATGC
>DAITNH010000357.1:2850-4971 GCA_036834745.1 Prolixibacteraceae bacterium | reverse complement strand
ATTTGGGGCAATCAGATAATTATTCAAACCGCAGTAGCTACCGACAAGAAAGTTGAGAAAACGGATGCTGCGTCGGCAAGTCCTATGTCACCCAGCCAGACTGATTTGATTCATCAGTTTAAAGTAATTTCGGTAGATAAAACTTCAGGAAAAACAAACTGGCAGACGGTTGTGAGAGAAGAATTACCTGCTGAACGTACACATGAACTGGGTAGCTGGGCTTCTAATTCACCGGTTACTGATGGCGAAAATATTTATGCTTATTTCGGTTCGCGAGGACTTTACTGTTTGGATATGAAAGGCAATGTGAAATGGGAACGTGATTTCGGACAAATGGAAATTGTAGCCAGTTTTGGCGAAGGAAGTTCTCCTGCTGTTTACAAAGACAAGGTTTTTGTGCAGTGGGATCATCAGCAAAAATCGTATTTATATGCTTTGGACAAAAAGACAGGCAAAGAAGTATGGACCGCCGAGCGCGAGGAGATTACTTCATGGGCAACCCCGCTGATCGTTGAAGTGAACGGGAAAGCGCAATTGATAACCAGCGCTACCAATAAAGTACGTAGCTACGATGCAGAAACCGGCGAAATAATATGGGAATGTACAGGAATGACACGTAATGTAATTCCAAATCCGATGTATGCCGATGGAATTTTGTACCTGATGAGCGGTTTCCGCGGAAATGCACTAAAAGCAATTGATTTGGGCAAAGCCAAAGGTGACATTACGGGCACTGCTGCAATTCTTTGGGAATACAATCAGGATACGCCTTACACGCCAAGTCCGGTTTTGATGGATGGCAAATTGTATTTTCTGAAAGGCAACAACGGAATTATGACTTGTCTGGATGCCAAAGCCGGAAAAGTTCTGTACAGCAATCAAAAACTGGATGGAATTACCAATATTTTCTCTTCGCCAACCGGCAATAAAGACAAACTTTATATTGCGGCAACCAATGTTATTAATGTGGTAAAAGCCGGACCAGAGTTCTCAATTCTCGCCAAAAACACATTGGACGATACGTTTCATGCTTCACCTGTGATTGTTGGGAACGACCTCTTTTTAAGAGGATTTAAATACTTGTATTGTATTTCGGAAAAGTAAATCTAAGATGAACGATTGATGATCAACGATTAACGATTTAAGAAGGACCAATCCATTAATGTTAAATCTGTAATCGTTGATCGTTAATCATTTCACCGGTTCAATCAAAATCGCCTGTCCTCCTGATGCCTGAAGGTTGATATTCAGTACTGTTTTTGAATCGACTTTTTGTTTCGAAATGCCCACATGGGTTCGCGTCGAAACATTCGGATCGTCGAAATAAAGGGTGGCTTCATATTTCTTTCCCGATTCCAGAAAATCCAGCGGAACTTTTAGCTCACGGGCTTCGGTGTTGGTAATGCACCCTACAAACCAATTCTCCTGATTTTGGCGGGCAACTGTAATGTATTTCCCGATTTCGCCGTTAATGATTTTGGTATCGTTCCAGGTGGTTGGAAGCACATCCCAGAAAGCCAGTTCCGGCTCATTCTGGTAGTCCTCGGGTTTATCGTACCAATACATCCATTGTAACGGACTGTAATAAATAACCGGCAAAGCCAGTTGGTGTGTCGAGGTATTTTGAATGTGCCGGGTTGCGTGTCCCAGTTCTTTCCGGTAGAAATAGCAGAAGGTATAATCTGCAGCTCCGGCTACGAAGCGGGTGAAAGGTAAAATGGTGTTGTTTACAGCATCGGGCATTTCTTCGTTTCCGCGGATTCCTTCCTGTGTCATCAGGTTGGGATAAGTACGGCTAAATCCGGTTGGGCGGTACTCGTCGTGAATGTCAACCATCAGGTGATATTTGGCACATTTTTTTACAGCCTCGTGAAGCCAGGCGGTCCAGCGGTGCGAGCCCACCTGTACAAATCCGAATTTGATTCCGGCCACTCCCCATTTCTGGTAAAGCGGCAGAATGGTGTCAAGCTGAGCAGCTAAAGCTCGCTGATTAACGTATAAAAACACTCCGATTCCTTTTGATTTAGCATAGCTGATTGCTTCCTGAAGATCAAGGTCGCCTTTGGGATTCCGGCGTGGATCAACGGTTACGGTAGTGGCATCGGCCAAATAATCATTTTC
>DAITNH010000357.1:0-2750 GCA_036834745.1 Prolixibacteraceae bacterium | reverse complement strand
CCAGGCAGGCAAATAATCCGTTGGGCAACTCCAGCGTAAGCGGGCGATCCGATTCGTCAGGCCAACTTTTCAGGGAAAGTAGTTGGTGCAACGATTGTGCCCGGGCTGTAAACCAGGCTTTGGTATTTTCCTGAAAATTAAACTCGGTTGATTCGTTGGTAACGTGCAAATAAGGGCCGCCATTTTCGTTGGTGGCAAATTTGTACCGGAAGGCAATGCCTGAGTTATAAGCCCGAACAATCAACTGAAGTACCGGAAACTTACGGTTCTCCCGTGTGATAGTAATGACAGATTCGTTATAATGATCGCGTATCCGGTTGCGTTCGCCATAAACCGGAGTCCAGGTGGTATCGTGCAATTGAACCGAACCCGGATTAATAATCAGTTGCTTGTTCCAGTTGTCGCCGTTGCAGCTAATTCCCAGTTTCGACCACTCCACAACCGATTGATTCTTATAATTTATGCTGTAAAAAGCGCTCCCCTCAATTTTCATGGAGAAGCTTATTCTCTGATCGGGAGATTTGAGTTCAAAAGGCATTATTGCCTTTGCATCCAGAAATAAAAGAATTAGAAAGCAAAAGATCAATGTTTTAGTCAGGTTTTTCATTGGTTTTAGATTAGTTCAAAGATCCAATGTCGGGCTTGAGTTTCCTGAAGGTCCCAGTAATGCTGGAATTTGAAGGTTCAATCCAAATTCTTTATTCAATTTTTCAATGAAATATGCAGAAAGGAATGGCGACTCTAATTCTATGTTCTGATGAACGAAGAAATAAATGTCACGAAGCCCCTGATCAACCCAGATTTTGAGCCGGTTGATCCAGTCGTCCAACCGTTCGCGGTCGCTTTGCGGATCGTTTGCACCAACGTAGCGGATGAAAGCTTTTGGAGTGGTCAGCCGCATGTGAAGTAAGTCGCGTCGTCCGGCAGTATCCACCAAAACGTTGGTTATTTGGTGCTTTTCGAATAACGAGTAAACTTCTTCGGAAACAACTTTGTCGTTGAACCACTCGGTATTACGAAGTTCTACTGCCAATGGAATCGCTTTCGGAAAATTTTCGATAAAACTCACCAGCCGGTCGTAATTTTTGTACTTAAAATTATCGTGGAGTTGAAGGAAAACCATTCCTAACCGATCCTCAAAATTGCTGATGTTGTCGCAGTATTCAGTCGTCAAAGCCTGCACATCGTTCAGTCGCCGCATGTGGCTGATACTTTGTGTCACTTTCGGAAAGAACCGAAAATTATCCGGAGCCTTATCTTTCCAGGTAATTACCTGATCCCGACTGGGCATACCGTAAAAGGTGGCATTCAGTTCGATGGAATTGAACTGACGGGAATAATAAGTCAACTCATCCTTGGTCCCGCGCGGATAAAAGTTCTTCAAATCGGTTTTGTTCCATTTGGCACAGCCCACATAAATGGTCAGTGGCTTGCTGGTATCGTTTTGTTTCAGGATTTCTGTTGTGTGCGGATCATCGGCTGGTAGCAGGAAATCAATAACCTCAGGGTTTTCACTTTGTCCGAATTTCATGTTTAATGGGTTTTATGGTTGAATGAAAGTACAATCTTTTCTGATTATAAAAACCACGGATAAACTATGCCCTCCATGTCAGATATCGTATTGCTGATTAAGTAATTCTTTTCGATACCAATCTCTTTTGCAAGGCTCAGAAGTTTTCGGGAATCAGATTCCAGTACTTTTTGTTTTACCTCAAACGCAATTTCTTTGTTCAAAATAAAATCAATTTCAGACTTATTTCTTTTGTTATAAAAGCTAAGCTCTCCATAAATTGATAACTGGTTTGCTACAGCCGTTTCAAGAAGTTGCCCATCGGTTACTTTTGCAACTAAATTTAATATTCCAGTATCTGAAAAATAGATTTTTTTCCCTCCAACTACACTTCTGTCAATACTCTTTGAATATTTTGGGATCATCTTCAGGAAGAAAATACCTTCCAGGAATTCCAAATAGTTGTAGATTTTCACCCTGTTAATTTCTAATTCTGAAGCTAGTTTTGTTACATCAACCAAGTTTCCATTTCGGGCTGCAAGTAGCAAGATCAAGTTTCTCAATTCCCTTACATCTTTCAATTCAGTAAATACTTTGATGTCCTTTTCAAAAAAAGATGCAAAGATGTTTTTCAGAATTTGTCTTTTCGTTTCCCTGTCAGTAGTTAGCGCAACTTCCGGAAAACCACCAAATTCAAGGTAATCACTATATAGTTCTTTTGTTTTCAGAATATTGACTCTCGATTTGGGTTGAAGCGCTTCGTCGAGAGTTGGAGCGGGTTGGATGTCTTGAATTTGCCCGTTGAATAACAAAAATTCACGATAGGACAATACTGGCAAAATATAAAGAAATTTGCGGCCACTCAACGATTCTGGGAACAAATTGCGCAGGTAGTAGTTAGACGAACCGGTGACAATGAATTTCACACCATAATGATCAATCAGGTATTTAATAATTTTGATTATCTCCGGAAGATTTTGAATTTCATCAATACAAACCAAAAGGCGTTCGTCGTTTTTTATATCCGACATTCTGTTCAAGTCATTATAAATAGCATTGTAGTCAATATTTTCGAAAACCATTTGGTCCAGTGGATTGTCAAGGTCAAACCACAATCGTTTTCCCTCGAAATCGTTGTATAGCTGACGCATTAAAGTTGTTTTGCCAACTTGTCTCATGCCCGTAATTACAATCGCATTTTTGTGGTAAAGTTGAGGCTTAATAGTATAAAACAATTCTC
>DAITNH010000356.1:0-4971 GCA_036834745.1 Prolixibacteraceae bacterium | reverse complement strand
AGCGCCGATCGATTTTCCATGCATTGAATCAAAAAGCCACCGCACGCATCCATGCGAATAAAATTGGTCGTCGTTACGAGAAGCTGAACCTGATCGTGGTTCATCTTGGCGGTGGAATTTCGGTCGGGGCACACCAAAAGGGTAAAGTGATTGACGTAAACAATGCGCTCGACGGCGAAGGTCCGTTCAGTCCTGAACGCAGCGGAACATTGCCCGTTGGCCAGCTAATTGAACTTTGTTTCAGTAAAAAATACCAGAAAGACGAAATTCGCCGCATGGTAATTGGCGAAGGTGGTTATGTGGCCTATCTCGGGACGAACGATGCCCGTGAAGTGGAAGAACGTGCTGATAACGGCGATGAACTTGCCCGCAATGTTCAGGATGCACTCGGATATCAGGTTGCAAAAGCCATTGGCGAAATGGCTGTGGTGCTGAACGGTTATGTGGATGCCATTTTGCTGACCGGTGGATTGGCTTTCAATGAATACCTCACAAAATACATTACCTCGAAGGTTGAATTCATTGCCGGTGTGTATGTTTATCCGGGCGAAGATGAGCTGGAAGCGCTTGCTGCCAATGCACTTCGTGTTGCCATGGGTGAGATTGAACCTTTGAAATACCCAAACTAAGTTTTCAGTCGCAGTCGCAGTTAACAGAAAAATGGATACAATCGAAGTCTGCTGATTTCCGTAATTCCTTTCTGATTGGATAATTGCGAAGTAAAGATTTTTATCTTTATGGGCTAAACCAACAAACTACTTAGCCATGAAGAAATTTTTACCTGTACTTTTTCTTTCTTTTCTGATTATAGGGAATGTGATCGCTCAGCGCGAAAATGTCATTTCGGAAGAATCTAAAGTTCCTGAATATAAATTGCCCGATTTGCTCACTCGTTTTAACGGACGAAAGGTTAAATCAGAAAAAGTCTGGCTAAAAAAACAAAGGCCTGAAATCCTGAAACTGTTTACCAACGAGGTTTATGGAAAAGTTCCCGGTGAAATGGGAATTTCTGAAGTCAAAGTTTGGGAAAGCTCTGACGAGGCATTGAATGGCCTGGCCCACCGAAAGCAAGTTTCATTGTTTTTTACAAAAGATGATCACCATCTGGAAGTGAATGTGCTGATGTATCTGCCCAAAAGCCCTGCAAAAGTACCTGTTTTCCTTGCATATAATTTTACCGGCAACCATACTGTCATTAATGATCCGGCCATTCGGCTCACAGAATCGTGGGTGAACAACAATCCTTCGATCGGGATCATTAACAATCAGGTTACCGAGCAATCCAGGGCTTCCGATGAAGATAGCTGGGCCGTAGCGGAGATCATTAAAGCCGGATATGGACTGGTTACCATTTATTATGGAGATTTCGATCCCGATAAAAACGATTTTTCAGATGGAATTCATCCTTTTTTTTACCAGGAAAATCAAGCAAATCCCAGGTACAACGAGTGGGGATCGATTGCTGCCTGGGCATGGGGATTGTCCAAAGCGATGGATTATCTGGAACAGGATCCGATGGTTGATCCGAAGAAAGTGGCAGTGCTGGGTCATTCCCGACTGGGCAAAGCTGCTTTGTGGGCTGGGGCGACCGATCCGCGATTTGCAATGGTCATTTCCAACGAATCGGGCTGTGGTGGTGCTGCACTTTCGCGCCGGAAATTTGGAGAAACCGTTCAGATTATCAATACTTCCTTTCCACATTGGTTTTGCGATAATTTCCTGAAATACAATGACAATGAAGATCTGCTTCCGGTTGATCAGCACATGCTGCTTGCCCTGATTGCTCCCCGTCCGTTGTACGTGGCAAGTGCCGAAGGCGATAAATGGGCCGATCCGAGAGGTGAATTTTTAGCTGCAAAATATGCGTCGGCAGTGTATGAACTGCTCGGAAAGGAAGGACTTCCGACGAAAGAAATGCCTGGGGTAAACCAGCCGGTGATGGGAACCATTGGCTATCATATCCGCAGCGGAAAACACGATTTGACTCTTTACGACTGGCAGCAGTATATCAGGTTTGCAGATAAACACTTTAAATGAATTCTTCCTTCAGGATTGCACAGGATACCCCTTTCCCTGAAATTCGTTTTCTTTGTTTTAATTGAATTTGAAATAAACCCGAAATTATGAACAGAAAATATTTTTTAGCCTTTGATCTTGGCGCTTCAAGCGGACGTGCAATTCTTGGGATTTTGGTAGATGGAAAACTTGAACTGACAGAAATTCATCGTTTTACCAATCAAATGCAGTTGATCAATGGTCACTATTTCTGGAATATTTTCAGTTTGTTCAATGAATTGAAGACCGGTTTGAAAATGTGTGTCAAAGAGTTTGGTATTCAGCCCGAATCAATCGGAGTAGATACCTGGGGCGTTGATTTTGTGCATCTTACCAAAGAAGGGTTGATCCTTTCACTTCCCTTTGCATACCGCGATTCGCGCACCAATACCTCGATGGACGATTTATTTAAGCTTGTTCCGAAGGACGAAGTTTATGCCCAAACCGGTATTCAGTTTATGCAATTCAACAGTTTGTTCCAGTTATTCTCAATGGTGAAAGACCAATCCTCGCTGCTCGAAATCACCGATTCAATTCTTTTTATGCCCGATGCGCTCAATTACCTGTTTTCAGGAGTGAAAAAGAGTGAATTCTCCATTGCAAGCACCAGCCAGATGATCGTGCCTGGAACCTGCGACTGGAATTACGAATTGCTGGAAAAAGCCGGAATTCCGACAAATATTCTTGAGGACATCATTCTTCCCGGAACCATTATCGGCAAGATCAAGGAAGAGGTTGCCCGTGAAACCGGAAGCAAATCGATTCCGGTGATTGCAGTGGCTGGTCACGATACCGGTTCTGCCATTGTTTCGGTGCCAAGTACCCTGAATAATTTTGCCTACATCAGCTCCGGAACCTGGTCGCTCATGGGAATTGAAAGTCCGCAGCCACTCATTTCAGATAAGATTCGCGAGATGAATTTCACCAACGAAGGGGGTGTTGACGGAACCACCCGTTTCCTGAAAAACATCATGGGAATGTGGTTGATTCAGGAAGTTCAGCGAATCTGGTCGGAAGAGGGAATCGTTTATGCATGGCCTGAAATGGTAGAACTGGCCCGTGGATCTGAACCTTTTAAGTTCCTGATCAATCCTGACGATACCATGTTTCTGAACCCGAGGAATATGGTTCAGGCTGTCCGTGATTTCTGCTACCAAACGGCACAGGGAACACCGCAAAACCATGGTGAAACAATTCGCTGTATTTACGACAGTCTGGCCTTGAAATACCGTTACACACTCGAACAAATCCGTGAAGTCACCGATCAGCCAATTGAAGTCATCCATATTATTGGGGGAGGGGCAAACAATCATTTTTTGAATCAATTAACGGCTGATGCTACCGGTTTGCTGGTTGTTGCAGGCCCAACGGAAGCTACCGCGATCGGAAATATCCTGATTCAGGCCAAAGCGATCGGTTATGTTGGTTCTGTGAACGAAATCAGGCAGATCATTGCCAACTCCTTCGGACTGGTAAAGTTTATCCCGTCAACAGAACTTGATTGGGATGCAGCTTATGACCGGTATCTGGGAATCATGCTCTAAAAGAGAAATCAATAGGCTCCCCAGTGCAGGATTCCGCCTTTCCCAAGTTCCGCAAACTCAAATGATTGTTGCTTGTATATGAAGTTGATCGGGAAGATCTGAAAATAGCGAACCGTTTTGTCGTTGAGTTTTGCCGGAGTCCAGCTTCCCTGGAGGCTGGCAAAAGATTCGTAAGCAACACTGTTGATATTTGGTCCCAAACCTTTGATGATTTTTATGCCGTCGATGGTGCCGTTTTCCATCACCACAAAACCAAGGATGAGCGAACCTGAAATAGCTGAAATATCAATGCCTGCATCTTTGAATCCTTTCAGAATATGCTGGTGCATCACTTTTATTCCCGGATTGAATGTAGGATCAGAATCGACTGAATAGAAAATATTGCCGATGTATTTGTCCCCATTTTCTTTCCAGTTTTCGTTCGAAACCAGCTCATTTTCATTGTATTCTGAAACTGAATTTTTATTTCCTCCCAGGTAGTATTCGGTTATCTGACCATGAACCAGCAATGGAACAACCGATTTCGCAAAACCACTTCTTACAAGCTGGTCTTTTGCCACATCCCTGAATTTGAATGATCCATCGGCCAGCTTTGTGAAAGTGCGGAAAGTGGTTCCCTTATAGTTTTCGCGGTTTCCGTTGATCTGGTAGGTCGAATCATTCAGTGTTTTATATTTTTCGGTATAGAGTTTAACCCATTTTGCATCAGTTAACTGATAGGTTTGGACAGTCGTTATTTTTGATGATTTCCTTAAAGTTTTTTGCATGAAAATCGCCTGATCAATCGTGGTCAGCTTTCCGTTTGTACCAATATAAACAACCGATTCTTTCTGCGTAAAAGCAGTGCAGACAATAAAAAAGAAACTCAAAAAAAAGGCTATTGTGGCAGGAACTTTGGATTTTGTGTTCATGATTTTGTTTATCTGGTTGGTGTTTAAGATTCTTTGTCTTCTGATCTTGTAAATATAACCAATGTTCTCTTATTCCCTGAAAAAGATACAATTACAAATCGTTCTAAATATGTAATATTTATGACATTCAGACAAGGTTTAGGGCAATGATGGTGATTATAATTATATATACTATATTTGGTCAAAACCTATTGAGACCTTTGAATGAATAGTAAATATAATAAGCTGGAACTTGGCTGGCCTGGTAAAGACCTTGAAATAAAACCCGAACCCCGGGTATTGATTGAAGACCCCGAAAAATCGTATGGCGAAACCGACACGGAAAACATGCTCATCCATGCCGATAATCTTTTGGCCCTTAAAGCGCTTGAACAAAATTTTGCAGGCAAAATAAAGTGCATCTACATTGACCCACCCTACAATACCGGAAACGCCTTTGAACATTACGACGATGGTCTGGA
>DAITNH010000355.1:0-4971 GCA_036834745.1 Prolixibacteraceae bacterium | reverse complement strand
CGAGATCCAGCGTGGCTACTTGTTCGGTCAACACACTTTTCAATGCCTTTTTCATTTGCACGCCCATCGCGTTGTTGTCGCTTTCGAGCCGGACAAGGATTACTTTTGGCAATTCGCCGATGCTTTCCTTTACAGGCCTCCAATTGAAGGTTCTACATTTTGTAGAAGGTTCCCAAGGCTTGATTTCAGGCTTCTGCAATTTGAATGCGCTATTTTCAATGCTATTTACGTCTTGGAAATAAAGATGATATGCAACCGGATGGCCATTTCTGATGAATAATAAAAATTTTCTGAACTAATTTAACAAATAAATATCAGAAAAAAATAATAAACCGGAGAATATTTATGGTTTTATAATAGTTTTTTTTGGTAGTTATTTTTCAAATTCATGACTGATTAACAAGGTTTAGGTTGGTAGGGTGATTTTAAAGACCAATGCTGTTCCCTGCCAGCCGCAGGCAGGCGTCCGAAAGATGGATTTTGCCCTGAAAAAGGCTTTTGCGCGGACGATTTTCGTTATAGCCTTTATGTCCGTTGCCTAAAGGCAAACGGCAAAGGATAGCGCTACGAATAAGCAGTTTAGTTGATCAGAGCAATATCCTTTGCCGTCACATTCATGTGACGGAGGAAGATCATACCATTTTTTTGGCTTTAGCCCCATTTGATTAAGGATAAGGGTCCGGATCCTATTGAATTCTCCTGTCTGTGATCAATATGTCCGTCGGACTTCGGCGTGAACGCTCAGTCGAACGCTAAAGCCAGACGGCAAAGGATAGCACTGCGAATAGGCAGTTTAGTCGATCAGAGCAATATCCTTTGCCGTCACATTCATGTGACGGTTGAAGATCATCCCATTTTTCTGGCTTTAGCCCCATTTAATTAAGTACTGGGCACGGATCCTATAGAATTCTCCTGTCCTTTGCCCAAAGGCAAGCAGCCTGCCCCGACGAAAATCGGGGGCAAAGGATAGCGCTACGCAGTTACATAAAAGCCTTCAAAAACATAGAAACACAACCTCATTACTTATTTGAATGATATGTGTTTCCCTAAAGATAATTGAATAAAATCCGTACCGTTTGCTATTCTTAAATCATTGTGTCGCAAACTGGTAAATTGCGTGGAGCGAATAAATGAAGCTCGTGCATAGTACCTTTTAAAACGGTAACCGATGCCAAACCTTCCGGTATGATTGAAACTAAACCTCCAGTTGTTAACTTCAGGCTGGGTAGTTTTATCATAGTTGTTATCCTGAATTCCGGCACCCACAATATACGACATGGTTACTATTCCATTTCGCAAAAAAACCAGCGAATAAGCATAGCCGCCATTTACATTGAATGCCAAAACATGTGATTTATTGACATCCCTTGATTTCAGGAAAAACTTTTCGTCGATTCCACGTGGAACAAATGCCGAATCGGCTTTGGTTCGGTAAGAAAGAATACTTCCTCTCATCGGCTAAAAATCAATATCAACCAATACCGGACAATGATCGGAATGTACGACAGAAGGAAAAATCCTTGCATCCAGAATCCTGGCTTCCAACTCGCTGGTAACCATGTGGTAATCGATGCGCCAGCCTTTGTTGTTACCGCGTGAACCGGCACGATAACTCCACCAGGAATACTGATGTGGTTCCGAATTTATTTTCCTGAAACTGTCAACATACCCATCTTCCACAAATTTGGCAAACCATTCACGCTCCTCGGGCAAAAAACCGGATGTATTTTGCTGTTGTGACGGATTATGAATGTCGATCCATAAGCGACAAATATTATAATCTCCGGAAATGACCAGATTTTTTCTGACTTTCCGTAACTCATTCAGGTAAGAATGAAAGTCGGCCAGAAAATCCATTTTAACGGCTTGTCGCAGCTCTCCCGTTGTTCCGGAGGGGAAATATACATTTATAACCGAAAGTTCCCCAAAATCGGCCCTAATAACCCTTCCTTCAAAATCGTATCCGGCATGGTTCATCCCATATTCAACATGATCAGGAATTTGTTTGCAAAAGATAGCAACGCCGCTATAACCTTTTTTTACTGCTGAATGCGCATAACAATGGTAGCCCAGCGCAGCGAATTCAGCTTCGTGCATTTGTCCGGGCTGCGCTTTGGTTTCCTGAATACAAATTACATCAGGATCAATATCGGGAAGCCAGTTAAGCAATCCTTTGCTAATGGCCGATCGTATTCCGTTCACATTGTAGCTTAAAATCCTTTTCACAATTTTTGTTACTTTTGGTTCATATTAAACTTGAAATAAACTTAGCTTTCCCAAAGTTTATTTAAACTTAAAAAAAACTTTGGGAAAGCTTTTAATTTAAACGGAATTAAGAATTGAAAAAAGGTATTGTAATAAAATCGACCGGAAGTTGGTACACCGTAAGAACCGATGACGGAAATTCAATAGAATGCAGGATAAAAGGAAATTTCAGGTTAAAAGGAATCCGCAGCACCAACCCAATTGCAGTTGGCGACCATGTAGAAATAACTGAACAAAAGGAAGATAACAATTCAGAAGGCGCAGTTATAGGACTCATAACAAACATAATTGAAAGAAAAAATTACATTATCCGCAAATCGCCCAACCTTTCAAAAGAATCGCACATCATTGCAGCCAACATCGATCAGGCTTTCCTGATTGTTACCATCAAACATCCGGTTACCACCACCACTTTTATCGATCGGTTCCTGGTTTCTGCCGAAGCGTACCGCATTCCCTGCCGCATCATATTCAATAAAATTGATCTTTACAACGAAGCACAAACTTCGCTGATGAATTTCCTCATTGAAGTTTATGAAAAGGTGGGTTACCAGTGTTTAAAAATTTCAGCAAAAAAGGACATTGGCATGAACGAATTAAAAATGATGATGAAAAATAAAACCAATGTTTTCTCCGGACATTCAGGCGTCGGAAAATCCACGATCATCAATTCCATTCAGCCGGGAACAATGTTAAAAACCGGCATCATTTCAGATTCGCATCATTCGGGCAAACACACCACTACTTATTCCGAAATGATTGATCTCGACTTTGGCGGATTTATTATTGACACACCGGGCATAAAAGGTTTTGGATTGCTCGAAATGGAAAAAGAAGAAATCGCTCATTATTTTCCTGAAATGTTTCAGCTTTTAAATAATTGCCAGTACTATAATTGCACCCACACGCACGAACCTGAGTGTGCGGTAAAAAAAGCAGTGACTGATGGCCAAATTGCGGAAAGCAGGTATGATACCTACCTTGGCTTACTCGATACGGAAGATAAATACAGAAACTGATCTAATTGATCACCAAAACCGATCCTGAAAATGCTTAAACTTTACCTGTTTAAGCATTTTTATTTCAGTAGGTTAGCTTGTAAAAATCGAAGATAATACGTGCTTTAGAATCGCCTATTTCATCGGCAACCACACGGTAGCCCTGCTTTTTTAGATTCTCGACGCTCTTAAAACGCTTCAAAACCGCAGTTATCGTCTTCTCTCCTATTCCTGAAATATTTTCGAGTTCCGATTTTATAAATTCGCCCGATCTTTTGTTGCGGTGAAATGTAATTCCAAACCGGTGGGCTTCGTCACGCAACTGCTGAATAATTTTCAGCGTCTCCGAATTTTTATCAAGATACAATGGAACCGAGTCTCCGGGGAAATAAATTTCTTCCAGTCTTTTTGCAATTCCGATTATTGCAATCTTTCCGCGAAGCTCTAATTTTTCAAGTGCATTTAAAGCAGCGCCAAGTTGTCCTTTTCCACCATCAACAACAATTAATTGAGGCAGCGATTTTTCTTCGTCAATCAAACGCTTATATCTTCGGAAAACAATTTCCTCCATCGAAGCGAAATCGTTTGGACCTTCTACCGTTTTTACATTGTAGTGGCGATAATCCTGTTTCGAAGGTCTTGTATTTCTGAAAACCACACACGAAGCCACCGGATTTGTTCCCTGTAAATTACTATTGTCGAAACACTCAATGTGGATCGGCTGTGATTTTAACTGAAGATCCTTTTGCATGGTTTCCAAAATACGCGTCGCATTCTTTTCTGTCTTCGGAACCGACATGTGCTTTTGCTTTTCTATCCGGTAATATTTTGCATTCCTTTCTGATAAGTCGAGCAACTTTTTCTTATCGCCTTGTTTGGGAACCTGAAATTTTACGCCTTCCAATTCAAAATCCAATTTAAAGGGCACGAGAATTTCTTTTGCATTGCTGAATATTTTCTGACGAATATCCACGATTGCAAGTTCCAGTAATTCGTTGGGCGATTCATCCAAAACTTTTTTAAGCTCCAAAGTATAGGTTTGCATGATGGCGCCCTGAATAATTTTCAGGTAATTGATATAGGCAAAATCTTCATCCTGATCGATTGTAAAAACATCCACATCGCTGATTGAATTGCTCACAACGGTGGATTTTGATTGGAATTTTTCGAGTAATTCAAGCTTGTCTTTGATCAAAGCAGCTTCTTCAAACTTGTATTCCGAGGAAAATTGATGCATCAAATCCTTGAGATATTTGATTACTCCGGATATATTCCCTTTCAATATCTCCTTAATCTGATCGATACTTTTCATGTATTGATCGTGCTCCAGTTTCCCCACACAAGGTCCGAGACAATTTCCGATGTGATATTCCAGACAGACTTTAAACTTTTTCAGGCGGATATTTTCCTCCGAAAGATTCAATTTGCAATTGCGAAGCTTGTACGTTTTACGGAAAAATTCAAGCAACATGCGAACGGTAAAAATGGAAGTGTACGGACCAAAATAAGTTGATCCATCGCGGATCACATTTCTGGTTTGAAAAACTCTTGGAAACCGTTCATTTTTGATGACAATCCATGGGTAGGTTTTGTCGTCTTTCAGCCGGATATTGTAACGCGGCTGATACTTTTTGATCAGGTTGTTTTCTAGTAAAAGGGCATCCTGTTCGGTTTCAACCACCATGTGTTTGATGTCTGAAATACTCCT
>DAITNH010000354.1:0-4985 GCA_036834745.1 Prolixibacteraceae bacterium | reverse complement strand
CGAAAAGTGAAATCGGCGCTGGCACAGGTGAGCGATGTGTATAATGCGGGTGTGAAAATTTCGCCACCGGCAAAATACGTCTGGACTTTTTACGATCAGGACATGAATTACTGGAACCATTACGGCGAGTTGGCACAATTCACTGCAAAAGACCAGCCTACTGATCCGTTCACACCGCAATATGCCAGCTACAAAGGTCAAATATTCCCGGTTAATCCGGTTCACAGCGCATGGCCTGGCATTTATACCGAAGGTAAAAAAGGCTTGCACCAGCCAAAGATGAAAGATATTTACGCCATGTGGACAACCCACCGGAAAGACAAAACCAAGTACCCGGAACTGGCTCTCATAAAGGACAATAACCTTGATCGCATACCTGAAGTTAACAGTCCTGAAGAGGTTGACGCTTTTATTAATTCGGTAACCGCTTATTTGAATGATGCCGGTTACAAACTGGCTGACCGTAAAGTGGTTTGGGTAAACAACGACCGCATGTATTTTAACAGCAAGGATTACAAAATGCTCGAAAAGGAAACCTGGGAATCGTCGTCTTATGCTTCGGTTTACAAATACAGCCACGATGTTGCCCCGGCAATGGCCGCTCTGGGTACCAACGGTTGTACCGATTGCCATTCAACTTCTTCGGGAATGCTATTCGCGCAAGTGGTGAAATATCCGTTTGGCGACGATGGGAAACCAGTAACAGAACCTCAGTACAAACGGTTAGGTATTTCAGGATTTATGGCATACACCGGCGCATTCCGCGAAAGCATAGTAAAGCCAATGTTCTATTTTTTACTGGTCGCTTTTATCATTTTCTTGTTGGTCAATCTTTTAACAGCAAATCTGATCCGCAACAAAATTATTTCCGACAAGCAGCAAAACCTGATTACCTGGTTGGTTTCATTGGGAATTCTGGGAGCCGGTATATTCGGGTATTTCGCTGGCGATCTTGGCAATTACATGTTCCCAACCCGAATATTCATGGATGCCAATTATTTTTTAATCAGTGCCGCAGTGTTGTTGGCTGGTGTTTGGTCCTACCTGAAATATCAATTTATGACTACAAAATCATTCAGGCTGAATTTGTTTTCAATTCTCATCCTGATCACCATTGTATCAGGGATATTTATGCTCATTAAGTTCGATTTTATTTCAATCCTCAATCGACTGGCCTACACGGTTTACGATTTGAGTTTGGTTGGAATTTTGGTTCTGTGCATTTTCTATCTTGAAAAATCGTTTAAAAACGTGGAAGCTGAATAATGAAACGCATCCTGGTTTTTGTATTGATATTGCTTGGATTTAAGGGATTCCCGCAAAATGACAGTTCGTCCAAATTGAAAGGGCAAAATCATTTCTATCATCCTGAAATAAAGTAAAATGCTGTATATCATTGTTGCCATTATCATCGCCATCGCCTCATTTGTATTTGCCATGCTTGGCCTGGGCGGCGGAATGGTTTATGTGCCGGTGCTCAACTGGGCGGGGTTCGATATGAAAGAGGTTGCAATTCCGTTAGGATTGTTGCTCAATGGATTAAATACTGCCCTGGTTCTTATTCCGTTTGCCCGCAAAAAGCTGGTGGATTGGAAAGGGGGTTCGGTAATGGCTATTACCGCCCTGATTGCTTCTCCGCTTGGGGCAATGATGAGCAGTCATGTTCCGGTACAAACCCTGAAGATATTGTTTGCCGCGATGGTGGTTGCCGCCGCACTACGCACACTTTGGACCTCGAAACAAGCCGAACCTGAAACCATGATGCCCTTGAAAAAGCGGAGTATCATTGGATTTTTTACAGGAAGTTTTGCCGGTTTTATTGGCGGAATGTTGGGTTTGGGAGGTGGTTTTATCATCGCACCAATCCTGATGATGATGGGCTATAAAACCAAGGAAGCTGCTGGCACAACGGCATTGGTAGTTACTTTCTCATCTTTCTCCGGGTATTTCGGGCACGTTACCCAGGGCGAAATGAACTGGCCATTAACTATTGCGGTGGTAATTGCCGTGATTATTGGTTCGCAGCTTGGTGGAAGATACATGACTCAAAAAGCGAAATCGAAACAGGTGAAAATGATCTATGCCATCGTGCTGTTACTTATTGCCATAAAAATGGTATTTGATGTTTTTTATAAATAAATTTTAAAAGTTAGAAAAAATGATTGATCCAAAAGATTGGCTCGAATTCGGCCAGAAATTTCACGGACATAAATGTCCTGCAATGCCTATGGGCTTGAGAGTTGGCGCAGCCGCAATGAATGCGCTTGGGGTAGAACGTGCCAAAGATGGTCAATTGGTTGCCTTTGTTGATTTGGGCGACGACCATTGTGCAACCTGCTATGGAGATGGATTGCAGGTAATCATGGGAACAACCTTTGGTAAAGGTAATCTCAAAAAAACACACAAAGGTAAATGGGCCGTTACTGTTGTTGACAGAGCTACCGGACGTGCTGTAAGAGTCACCCCAAAAGCCGAAGCCATGTTGAACAACAAAAAGACAGCATTCTTTACCGATTATCGCATGTTGGGCAAACCTGCCAGTACTGTACCTGCCGAAATAGTTGATCCACTGGTAACCAATGTAATGAATGCACCAGCAGAAATGCTGCTTAATGTTTCACCTATATTCGAATACAAGCTTGAACCTAAAAAGGATAGCTTTGACGGTTTCGTGTGCGAAGAGTGTGGCGAAATGACTGTGATGGAATATGGTCGAATAAAAGGCGACAAAAAAGTTTGCATCGATTGTGCAGCGAAATAGAGAAACGTATGCAGGGTAGGTATTGGTTGTTTGCCGTTTATTTTCCCTGCAAACCAATTTAAAATCATAAAAATGAAAACAAAAGGAGTTAAATAATTTAATTTCAAAATGAATATTTATTCAAAAAAACAAATTCTATTTATTAACCTTTAATCCCAACAGTTATGAAAACAAAATCATTAGGTTTTATCGGTGGTGGACGCATCACCAAAATTTTGGTGCAAGCTTTTGAAAATAAAAAAGCCATTTTTGAATCGATCAGTGTATTCGACACCAATCCGGATACGCTTCAAGCCCTGAAACTAAAGTTCCCTTTCATTCAAGTCTTATTGTCTGAGTAGGGCATACATTTGAAACTTCCGAAGAAAAACTGGAAGGCTATGCCCTGATTTCAGCCATGCTGCCCACCTACTTCTGGTTTCAATGGAACGAACTGGAAGCACTTGGAACTCAAATGGGACTTACAGAAACCGAAAGCCGCGAAAGCGTTTTCGAAACCATGAGCGCCGCGCTGAATACCATGTACCACTCCGGAATGAGCCCTGCCGAAGTAATGGATCTGATTCCGGTAAAACCGATTGGCGAAAATGAAGCACAAATCAAAACCATCTATCAGGAAAAACTGATGGGATT
The DNA here is from genome assembly GCA_036834745.1 of Prolixibacteraceae bacterium. Classification (GTDB taxonomy): domain Bacteria; phylum Bacteroidota; class Bacteroidia; order Bacteroidales; family Prolixibacteraceae; genus Aquipluma. The sequence continues at coordinate 1,591 of DAITNH010000354.1, read as the reverse complement.
GTTTGGAAAGATAAAACCATAGAAATGGTAAAGAAAATTCTTCCCTGGGTAGTGTTCATTTTGTTGTTCGGGCTGATCGTTATAGGATTTGCCTTAAAAGACAACATGAACACCTACCTCTCAAAAATGATGAAAGAACAAGCCGGTTCCGAAATTGCCAATTCGGGATCGGCTTATGTCGATTCAACTTTCAACTACACCAAAAATGGACAGGGCTATCAGGTTACCTTTCTCGAATTTGGTGCTAATTGTCCTGCATGTAAACGTATGGAATCGGTTATGGAAGAAATCCGGACAAAATATCCTCAAACTGTCAACGTTATTTTTCTGAATATTTTGAAACCCGAAAATCAGGTTTTAATGAAATATTTTGGTGTTGCCTCAATTCCAACACAATTACTGCTGAACAAAGATGGCAAGGAATTTTTCAGACATTCGGGATATATTTCGACAGAAGAATTGGAAACAAAATTCGATTTACACAAAAAATAAAACTTAAATGAATATCATTCACCAGGATACCCAACCGTTTGCGCTAAAATTACATGTTGGTTAGGTCGCAATTTGAGGACTTCTTTTGCTTTTACTTTGTCAATCTGGCCCCGCACAATAGTGGCAAGCCCTTCAGAAGCGCACCAGAGATATACGTTTTGCGAGATATATCCCACATCAGTTGCCGAATAAAATTTTCGAAAATCATCATCAGAATTGGTCATCCGGTCAAAATCAGCTACAAAGACCAGGTTTACCGGGGCTGTTTTTACGAAAGGCTGCGTACCGGCATGTTCTCGTAAATCTTCATTTCCCATTTTTTGCATGGCATGTTTTACCGGATCGTAAACAAACCATCCTTCAGGTTTGATGATATAGATGTCAAATTCATTGTATGTACGGGCCGAAGGAACAGTTCTGTATCCGTTTGGCCGGTTAATACCATAAGCAGCCCAAAGTAAATTCGACATTTGTTGCAGCGACAGTTCTTTACTACTGAATGACCTTTGCGATTGGCGTTTCTGCATCGCTTCCATAAGCGACATTCCTCCCGTTTTTTGAACTGTTGGTAAATTGACTGTTTCAATAACCTGGGCAGAAACAGCACCGATGCCCCATCCAAAAAAAATACCGAGCAATAAAATAATTGTACCTGTTCTCATGATTAGTTGTTTTTGGTTAATACTTGTACTTTTCCAAATTGTCAGATAATTACAATTCAACAAGTAACCAAATTTAGCAAATTAGAAACGATTCAATTCTTTTTTTTTGTGAGATTTCAAATTCGGTAGTCAAATATTTTTCAGGCATTCGGGATTTATTTCGACAGAAGACCTGACAAAAAATTTACAATTGAGTACTTCAGTAAAATAATTCCATCTAACTGTCCAGCACTTTAAATATGACCAAAGAAGAACGCATACAACTTAAAAGCATCATCGAATCTGAACTGGAAAAGCTAACAAAAAAGTGAAAGAATTGAAAGACCTGACAGGCTCGGTTACACCCGACGATGCCGTTGGACGCATTTCCAGGATAGATGCCATTAACAACAACAGCATTGCAGAAGCAAGCATTCGAAATATCGAAAACCGTCTGG
>DAITNH010000353.1:0-4995 GCA_036834745.1 Prolixibacteraceae bacterium | reverse complement strand
TTGCTGTTGAACAGAGAATAGACCAAAATCCCATTATCCTTTTCCGGTAATGGGATTTTTTATGCACGGGATTTCGGCTATTCAGCTAAATGTTAGCCACAGACCTACTCTAGTTGTCCAGCTTGTATTGAATTTCCTTCGGTTTTATTAAATGCATATTCAATTAATTTTATCCCATTAATATCTATTGGCTCAAATTTTAACCATGCAAACTTATTTTGAAATTTCAGACCGATATATTTCTTTTTTATTTCTATGATTTCTCCTAATAATCCTGGCGCATCGCCAACCATTTTAATAAATCCTGTTTTTTCCCAAGAAAGAGATGTTGATATTAATTGCAACGAATCCATTTGCAGCACACTTATGAATCTTGTGGAGTCCATAGCTACCATTGCCCCATCTAATCCATCTACACTTATCAGATAGGTAGACGGAAAAGCACAATGACCAGTCGATACATTATAATATCTTCCATGTTGAACAATTATTTTAAAATCATTTATTAAATTCGAGTCAAGGTCAAGATAAAATTCAACAATTGAATCTATGGGAATTGGGATAATATCATAACAATTGGGGTTTATTTGTAAACTATATGTTCTGACAGAGTTAAATTCATTGTTTGAAATTATTTGAGAATAATAAATCTCATCTAACAATATTAAATCCTTTTTTCTCTCACACGAAGAGAATGATGTCACTAATAATAAAATTGCTAATCGAATCTTCATGTTATTCTGTTTTTGGTTTGCAGCTAACTAATAACTACCCCAAATATACAGTACTTTCTCTTAACTTAACTATATTATAACCATTCATTTTCAAAAGATTATCAGTTGATTTGCAGGATTATCCATAGGATTGGTTGAGCTATTTTTTCGACGAACCAATAAAAATTACAGAGGCTGCCTTTTTGAGACAGCCTCTTTTGATTTCCGCTTTATTTATTCAGGGATTGATTGTATCAACCGCATTTGGATGAACCGCAGTCGGGACAAGTCAGGCAGCCTTCCTGGTAGATTACATTGTGCGATGCACATTCTTCGCAAACAGCTCCTGCAGCAGCTGTTCCGTCCGGAATGTATTTTTTCAGTGCGCGGGCAACACCTGCTTTCCAACTGTTGATGGTTTCATTGTCAAACTGAAGGCTGGTTACAGTGTCAACCACTTTGTGGATAGGCATTCCGTGGCGCAGAATCCCGGAGATGAGTTTGGCATAGTTCCAGAATACCGGGTTGAATTTATATGACAATCCTTCAATGGTGGTTTTGTAACCGCGTTTATTTACGTATTGAAAATCGTACCGTTTGCTGCCGTCGGGTTCTATGTTTTTAATGATTTTTCCGCCGGTGATCGTGCGTGGCAATAAAATTCCGTCTTCATCGTCCGAAAGACCAGTGAAAATCTCGTATGGACGTCCGTCAATTGTTCCGATGAAAGCCACCCATTTGTCTTTTGTATTCTGGAAACGAACCACATCGGCATCCAATTCAACGGGACGCTTGGTCGGGAAAATGCTGTCTTTCGTTTCGTCTTCCTTTTTATGCGAAATAAGCACACCTGAGCGGCAACCGTCACGATAAACCGTCACGCCTTTGCATCCGCTTTTCCATGCTTCGAAATAGAGTTTTCCTACCAGTTCTTCATCTGCATCAGCAGGTAAATTGATGGTTACGCTAATCGAATGATCCACCCATTTCTGTATCTTTCCCTGCATCCGAACTTTGTTCATCCAGTCAACATCGTTCGAAGTTGCTTTGTAGTATGGAGACTTTTCAATCAGCAGATCCAGCTCTTCATTCGAATAGTTTTTGCTCAGGTCGTGTCCGTTTACTTCCATCCAGTTTTTGAACTGGTGGTGGAAAACGATGTATTCTTCCCATGAATCGCCCACTTCGTCAACGAAGTCAACTTTTACATCTTTGTCGTTTGGATTCACCTTCCGGCGACGTTTGTAAACCGGCATAAATACAGGCTCAATTCCTGAAGTGGTCTGGGTCATCAGACTGGTTGTTCCGGTTGGGGCGATGGTTAGCAGGGCAATATTCCGACGACCATATTTGGTCATGTCCTGATACAATTGTTCATCCTCGGCGCGTAACCGTTTGATCATCGGGTTGTTCTTTTCGCGATCGGTGCTGTAAATAGCGAAAGCGCCACGTTCTTTGGCCATGTTCACCGACGAACGATAAGCTTCAACAGCCACGGTCTTGTGAATTTCTTCGCTGAAATCAGTTGCATCGTCGCTTCCGTAGCGCAAACCCAATGATGCCAACATATCGCCTTCAGCAGTGATTCCAACACCAGTGCGTCGTCCTTCTTTGGCTTTGGTCTGAATTTTCAACCACATCGAGCGTTCAATGTGTTTAATGTCTTCGTTTTCCGGGTCGTCGTCAATTTTTCCGAGGATGCCATTGATTTTCTCCAATTCCAGATCAATGATGTCGTCCATCATTCGCTGTGCATAAGCAACATGTTCTTTGAACAGTTCGAAATTGAATTTTGCTTTTGGGGTAAATGGATTTTCAACATACGAATTCAGGTTCACTGCAATCAAACGGCAACTATCGTAAGGACACAAAGGGATTTCGCCACAAGGATTGGTCGAAACGGTTTTGTAGCCAAGGTCGGCATAACAGTCCGGCACCGATTCTTTGATGATGGTATCCCAGAACAGGATTCCCGGTTCGGCTGATTTCCATGCATTGTGAACGATTTTTTTCCAAAGATTGGTAGCATCAATTTCTTTGGTGTATTTGGGATTTTTCGCGTCGATCGGATACTGGGTCATGTATTTTTCACCAGCTTCGATGGCCTGCATAAAATCGTCGTGAATTTTCACCGAAACATTCGCGCCGGTTACTTTCCCCTGATCCATTTTTGCATCAATGAACGATTCTGCATCGGGATGTTTGATGGAAACTGAAAGCATCAAGGCACCACGGCGTCCATCCTGTGCAACTTCGCGGGTCGAATTTGAATAACGTTCCATGAAAGGAACGATGCCTGTTGAGGTGAGCGCCGAGTTTTTAACCGGTGAGCCTTTTGGCCGGATGTGAGAAAGATCGTGGCCAACACCTCCGCGGCGTTTCATTAACTGAACCTGCTCCTGATCAACTTTCAAAATACCTCCGTACGAATCGGAATGTCCCTCGTTGCCGATCACGAAACAGTTTGAAAGCGAAGCAATCTGGAAATCGTTGCCGATTCCGGTCATCGGTCCACCTTGGGGAACGATGTATTTAAAATCTTTCAGAAGTGCGAAAATCTGTTCTTCACTCATCGGATTTTCGTAATTCTTTTCAATTCTGGCAATTTCCGAAGCCAGGCGACGGTGCATATCATCCGGAGTAAGTTCATAGAGATTTCCGAACGAATCCTTCAATGCATACTTGTTTACCCAGACCCTTGCAGCAAGGTCGTCTCCCTTGAAATATATTTGCGATGCTTTGTAAGCTTCGTCCGGGGAGTAAGTCGTTTTGCCCGTTTGGGGCTCAATTGCCACGTTTTTAAATGTCATAACCTGTAGATTTGAGCTTTAATAATTGTTAATCGGTTGTAAATGTGTTGCGAAATAAGTTTTTGTGATGACTTTTTTGCCGTATGCAAGATAAGGCGTGCATTTGAAAAAAAGAATACAAATTTATGAATTGAAGACATAAGTTATCAACTTATAGATGTTAGTATATTGCAAGTGAGGCTACTAACAATTAGAATGTTGAAAAAAGTTTACAAAAACGAAAATTTAATTTCAGAAAATGGAGAATTTAATATCCGCAACATGGCTGAAATAAAGCTGTTTGGGCTTAACGGAGGTTGAACTTGCTTTTCGGTTTCTAAATTGTAAGCTTGTTGAAAACTTTGCTGGTGATTGTTTTGGTTGCTCCAAGGTTTTGTTGTGTAAAACTTATGCAGGCGGAAGTGATTTCTTTCCTCTTTTCTGTATCTGAAAGTAATGTGTCGAGTATTGTTTTTAGTCCCGAATAATCATTTATCGGATGGGCTACCCCAAGTTTCACCATGGTAGTTGCTTCGTTAAACCTCAGGTAATTGGGGCCAAACACAATGGGCATGCCGAAAATGGCCGCCTCAAGTGTATTGTGAATTCCAACCCCGAACCCACCTCCAATATAAGCCAGATCAGCGTATTTATAAACCGATGAAAGCAATCCAATCGTATCAACAAGCAATACTTGTTTGTTCATAACCGATTCGTTGGTTGCTTCTGTATAACAAATAACCGGGGTTTTCAACTGACTTATTAACCGGTCGATGTTTCCCTTCTTTGTTTCGTGCGGTGCAATCACAAATTTAATTTCCGGATGGGCATGGATATATTCAATCAGCAATTCCTCATCGGGTTTCCAAGTACTCCCGGCAACTACCAGTTGGCTATTTCCCTTGAATTTTTCAACCAGCGGAATATCTTTCCCGTTTCGGGCAATCTCGGCTACGCGGTCGAACCGGGTGTCACCGGCTTTGGTCACATTATTTATTCCAATGCTGGCAAGTAATTTAACCGATTGTTCGTCCTGAACAAAAAAGTGACTGAACCCAAATAACATTTTGCGGTACCATTTTCCCCATGGAGTATTTTTAAAGAACAACTGATTTTCGCGGAAAATGGCAGAAACAAGGTAAAGTGGAATATTTCGTTTTTTCAGTTCCTGAATATAGTGGAACCAGAATTCGTACTTCACAAAGAAAACGAATTCAGGATTGACCAGTTCGATCAGTTTTTGTGAATTGCTTTTCGTATCGGCAGGCAGGTAGTAAATATAATCGGCCAGCTCATAATTTTTCCTGATTTCGTATCCTGAAGGAGAGAAAAAAGTCAGTAAAATCTGGTATTCAGGATGTTGTTTTTTGATGGCCTCAATCAAAGGCCGGCCTTGTTCGAATTCGCCCAGCGAGGCGCAATGAACCCAGATGATTGGGCGATCGTGCTTGATTTTATTGGGTAATTCGGCAAAAACACGTTGACGTCCTTTC
>DAITNH010000352.1:0-5039 GCA_036834745.1 Prolixibacteraceae bacterium | reverse complement strand
CAAAGGTAGGCTTATTTAAATTGGTTGAACAATTCGCACAAATACATTTGGAAATATTAACAATATGAAACTTTCTCATTATCCTCTCGGAGCGTAATAAATTACGCAAACTCCCAGCAAAGCGATTGACGCTCCGATAATGTCAAATTTATCGGGAATGTAGTTGTCCATTTTATAAGCCCACAATAGCGACATGACGATGAAAAATCCTCCGTAAGTGGCATACACCCTGGCGAAATTGGAAGTTTGCAAAGTTGCTACAACACCATAAAAGGCCAGAATCAAACTACCCAGCACTCCGTACCAAATTGGTTTGTCTTCTTTGATCCAGAGCCATACAAGGTAGCCACCGCCGATTTCGCAAAGACCGGCAAGAACAAAAATTGATATTGATTTTAAAACTTCCATTTGTATTTATTTGATTCAGATTCTAATGGATATGTCTGTGGTGTATATCCGGATCATGCGGATGCTCATGCTTTACAGGGTTGTGAGTATGGATGTGCGAATGCCATTTGCTTTTTGGAACTTTTTCACTTTCGTGTGAATGGTTATGATGTCCATCAGTATGCTGATGGTAATGAATGTGTTCCATAACAATATGTGTGTGCAGATGTTTATGAGAAAACAGATTGGTAACGATAACCGCGAGAGACAAAAGTGCAATCGAAATGAGGTGAACCCATTGGAAAGGTTCGTGAACAAATAAATAGGATAAAATCACGCCCCAAATTGGCGCGGTTGAAAACAATATCTGACTGCGGGTTGCCCCGATATTTTGTGCTGAAGTTACATAAAGCACAATGCTGAACCCATAAGCGAAAATTCCAACAATGATTGCCGGAACTACATTTTCCAACCCCAAAGTTTGCCCGGCTATCAGGCTTCCGATTATTAAATTGACCGAACCTGCCACTATTCCTTTTACGAAAGTAACTGTTTGAGGAGAAGCCCCATCGGTGAGGGCTGTCAGGTGATTATCTACGCCCCAGCAAATACAGGCGGCTGTTATGAGCAATCCTGAAATGATGCCACTTGTCCCTTCACCAAACGATACTACAATACCGGCTAAAATGGTAAGAAAAACACCAATCCACGTGTTTCTGTCGAGGGAATCTTTAAAAATTAAAACACCCAGAATGGCGGTTGCCACCAATTCCATATTTAACCAGATTGAAACTGAAGCTGCGTTGGCCATTCTTAAACCAGCCAGCAATAGCAAAGGTCCTGCGAACCCACCAAAGAAAATGATACCAGCAGTTTTTGCCCTGCTGCCCGGTTGAAAAAGTAATTTTAGGTTGCTGTTTTTCCGGAATATGTAAGGCAACATGGCTAAAGCAGCTCCCAAATAAAGTAAGCCTGCTAATTGAAAAGAGTTTAATCCATTCAATAGCAACTTACTAAATGGTGTGGCAACACCAAAAAGAAAGCCTGAAAGAATACCTGTTATGATTGCTAATCGCTTCATAATCGAGTTTTATCCAAAATTGCTCAATTAATTGGACTAAAAAAAATGGGCTTGCTGAAGTTGAATCCTTCATGCAAGCCCAATCCACAATCTACCACCCATATTGCATCAGATATACCATTTCGAGGTAATAATCTTTAGCCGAAACGAGGTAACGGTCGTATGTTTCGTACCATGACGATAATTCGCGGTAATATTCAAGCACCGAAATATTGCCGGAACTTAAGGATTTCTTCAACAAGTCCTGACTTTGGATGCCTTCAGCAATTTTCTGGTATGCGTCAAAGTTGTTTCTTAACGAAACGGCTACCTGATATTTGGCGGCAATGTTCGATTTCAGTTGCTGACTGTATGCAAAAGCGCTGCTTTCGGTTGCCTGTTGTTGCGACTGTGCATATTTTACTGTGTTTTTGTTTTGCCACAACGGAATGCTGATACCAGCCTGAACGCCGCGGTATGAACCATCGATAATGGTTTCCTGGCCATACCCGGCTTTAAATTGCGGCAACCAAAGCGATTGTTGCAATTTCACATTATTGCCAGCAATCTGCTGCTCGTAACCCATAGCTTTTAACACAGGATCGTTCTGAATGGCTTTCGAAAGGATTGAATCAACAGGTAACAATTGCCAGATTGGATATTCAGGATTAGTAAGGGTAAATGTCCTTCCACTGTTCATACCAGCTAAAATCTGCACTTTCTCTGTCCGTCGTGCTTCGTTCAAACTAAGCTCATTAGCCCATCGCGAGGCTTCTATGCGTACTTTATTAATTTCCATCTGGTTAGCATCGCCTGATTGTAACCGTTTTTCAAATAATGTCTTTACATTTTCGGCATCGGCAGCACGCTTTTTTAATTCAACGGCGTATTTATCGAGGTAAACCAGTCCGATATACTGAGAGGCTGCTTCGATCAGAATATTCCGTTTATTGAAGCGGTGCAATTCTCCCGATTTTTCTCCTGAAAGTTTTGCCCCTGTCTTTTTACGTGAATATACAGTTGGAAAATAAAACGATTGAGAAACACTTAAGGTCGATTTATTTCCGATCGCGGTATTGCTTCCTGGAAAATATCCGTATTCCACCTGCGGATCAAGGGGTGTTAATCCGGTGCGGGTAAATGCAATTTCTGCATCACGATTCTGCGACGAAGCCTTTATTTGCAGATTGTTGGCGGCAACACTGTCTAAAACAGTTTGCAACGAAACCTGCGCATTGGCCAATTGTGTCAGGATTAAAAAAAGTATAATGAATGTAATGCGTATCATGCTTTTTTGGTTTTAATGATTCCACGACTATTTAAAATGCTGTAAACTATTGGCACAATGTAGATATTCAGCAGGGTTGAAGTCAACAACCCGCCCAAAATCACTTTTGCCATGGGACTTTGGATTTCGTTGCCTGCCAAATCGCCTTTAAATGCCATTGGGATTAAAGCTAACGCTGCTGTCAGCGCGGTCATTAATATGGCATTCAACCGGTCCGACGAGCCTTTGGTTACAGTTTCCTTGAGTGAAACCCCATGCTTTTGCAATTTCTGGTAATTTGAAATCAGCAAGATCCCGTTTCGGGTGGCAAGACCAAAAAGGGTGATGAAACCAATAATGGCCGGAATACTTAAAATACCTGATGTAATCCAGATGGAAAAAACGCCACCAATCAATGCCAGAGGCAGATTGAGCAAAATAATCCCTGCCAGTTTGAAGTTCTGAAACTCCTGAAACAGCAAAAGGAAGATGATAATAATGGCCAGAATTGAGGTCAGCATGAGAGTTTGTGAAGCTTTTGCCTCGCTTTCGAACTGTCCGCCATATTCAATCCTGTACCCTTCCGGTAAATCAATATTTTCGTTGATATTCTTTTGAATGTCTTTTACAACACTGCGCAGATCGCGTTCGGCAACATTGGCCGAGATCACAATTTTTCGCTGCACATTCTCTCTGCTAATCGAACTTGGACCCGAAACCGATACAATATCGGCAACCTGTTCCAACGGAACTTTTTTGCCGCCGTGTGTGTCGATTAATGCCGAACGAATGCCTTCGATGGATTCGGTGTAATCCTTGTTCAACCGCAATACCAAATCAAAACTACGTTGTCCTTCGTAAATGTCAGCAAGTTTTTCTCCGCCAAACGAAATGTCGACAAACTCATTAAACTGCGCGGTTGTAATGCCATATTGCGCCAACATATCGCGGTTAGCCCGAATCTGGATTTGAGGAATTTCAACTTGCTGGTCAACATTCACGTCAACCAAGCCTTCAATATCCACAATCGAACTTTTAACCTGATTGCCGATGGAGAACATCTTGTTCAGATCGGTTCCAAAAAGTTTGATGGCAATGTTTGCCCGCGTTCCTGAAAGCATGTGATCGATCCGGTGACCAAGAGGCTGGCCGACTGTATAAGCAATTCCCGGAATCCGTGCCAAAGTGGTTCGCACATCGGCCATGAATTCAGGCTGACTGCGTTCTTTAAGCAAAAAATTCACATCGATTTCGGCGCTGTTGGTTGTTTGCGAGTGTTCATCCAGTTCGCCGCGACCGGTTCTGCGCGCCGTACTCGAAATTTCAGGAATAGCTAAAAGTTCAGTCTCCACCAAATTGCCCAGGCGGTTGCTTTCTTCGAGCGAAGTGCCCGGTTTTATTACTACCGATAGCGTTAATGCGCCTTCGTTAAACTCGGGAAGGAAGCTTCGTCCGAAAGTTGAAAAAGCTAAAAGCGCAATTACAAACATTCCAAGAGTTGAGAAAATAACCACTTTTTTGTGCCGTAATGTCCACGTAAGCGATTGCTCGTAGTGGTAAGTAAGTTTGCGGACCAGCCATTTTTCTTTCTCGTTTTTTGCAAGATATTTCTCGTTCGACAACAGCATTTTCGACAGCAGGGGAGTTAAAGTCATGGCCACAACAAGCGAAACGAACAAGGACACAATAAAGGCAATTCCGAGTGGTTGCAGCATTCGTCCTTCCATTCCTGAAAGGAAAAACAAAGGAAGGAAGGCCACCATAATGATAAGCGTTGCATTGAGGATAGATGCCCTGATTTCTTTTGAAGCTTCGAAAACGACGGTAAACGACGATTGTCGCTCATGTTCCGGTTTCATCCGGTTCTGCCGAAGCCGCTTGTACACATTTTCCACATCGATAACGGCATCGTCAACCAGCGAACCGATGGCAATGGCCATACCGCCCAAACTCATGGTGTTGATGGTCATTCCAAGCATTTTCATAACCAGAATCGCACCCAGCAACGAAATTGGAATGGCGAGCAGTGAAATAATTGTTGTGCGGAAACTGCCCAGAAAAACAAACAAAACGATAATTACGAAAATCCCGCCTTCCATTAAAGCATTTTGAACATTGCTGACCGATGTTTCGATAAAATCGGCCTGACGGAAAATTTTGGTATCCAGTTTCACGTCTTTCGGTAAGGTCTTTTGCAATATGGCCAGGTTTTCTTCTATCCGTTTTGTAACCGCTAAAGTGTTGGCATTTGGCTGTTTCGATATGGAAATGATGATAGCAGGTTTTGCACTACCTGAAGCATAGCCCATTTTTGGGTCGCTCCCA
>DAITNH010000351.1:0-5042 GCA_036834745.1 Prolixibacteraceae bacterium | reverse complement strand
TGGCGGTTAGTCTGGCATTGGTCATCATCCTGTCGGTTTATTCATACAGTGAATTGACCACCGACAACTATCATAAAAATGGCCACCGGGTATATCTGCTTGCTGAAATGGGCATCAAAATGCATTTGCCTGCCATTTTGAAAGACCAAATTGATCTGAATGTACCTGAGGTAGAATCGACTGTGAGAATGGCGAGCACATGGGATACTCCTGTATTTCAGGCCGGAGAACAAGATCCGATTACATCAGACATTGTTTTTGCTGATCCTGATTTCTTCAAACTCTTTACTTATCAATCGGTTGAAGGTAATCTTGAAACCTCGTTGAAAGAACCCATGTCCATAGCTATCACCCAAACATTGGCCAAAAAAATTTTTGGAAACGAACCTGCACTGGGCAAAACAGTAAAACTGAATAACAACAAGGAATTGACAGTTTCGGCTGTTTTTAAGGAGCCGGAAGCCAACTCAAGCCTTTCTTTCAGTGCAATCACTTCCATTGCCACCCGTAAAATTGTATATCCCAACGGTGATGAGTTTACCGAATGGGGATGGTGCAATTTCCAGACATTCATACTTTTAAAAGCGGGAACAAAACCTGATGAAACCGCGAAAAAGATCATCGCTCTTTTCCCGAAGAACGATCAGGAAAACTACTCTAAATTGAAACTGAATCCATTTAAAAAAATCTATTTTTCCAAATTTGCACTTGGTGGAACCAATTATCTGCATTGCGGCGACAAGCGAAAAGTGATGATCCTGTTGATGGTTGCAGCGCTGGTACTGATGATTGCACTGGTCAATTTTATCAATATTTCCTCTTCACAGTGGTTGGAAAAAATCAGGCAAACAGGTGTTCTAAAGGTAATTGGCGCAGGCAATGCGGATATCCTTAAAAATGCACTGGCTGAAGCCTTTTTCCTGTTTTTATTGTCGCTGTTTTTGGCAATACTAATCGTTCGCACACTATTTCCCTTCATCAGCAGCTTTACCGGAATTCAGTTCAATACACAATTGCTTTACAAGCCTTCTTTCCTGATGGTTTCCATTTCAGGAACATTTATCCTGAGTATAGTCTTCAGTATTATTCCAGCCTTACGAATCTCCTCCTCAAAGGCAGTTGACAACCTGAAAAAAACTGTTGTGCCGGGCTCTGCAAACTCCATTTTTCGGGGTGTCCTGGTGACCACCCAATTCGTAATTGCCATTGTGCTGATTGCCTTTACTGTGTTGGTGCAAAAGCAGGTTAACTTCGGAAGCAGCAAAATGGGTTTTAATCAGGAAAACATGATTATCATCAAGTTAACCCCGCAGTTGAACGGAAAAAAAGAGGTGTTCAAAAAGTTGATTCAGGACAAACCCATGGTCGAAAAAATCTCATTTACTCAATATTACCCGGGACACCAGTTTTCGAACTGGAGAACAAATCAGGAAATAAAAGGTGTGAAGAAAGAACTCAGCTTTGACACCTTTAATGCCGATGCTAACTTCTGCTCAATGATCGGATTGCAACTTACCCAGGGACGCTTCTTCTCAGAAGACCTGACAACCGACCAACATAAAATGGTTGTGAATGAAACCTTCCTGCGGGAAAATAAGATGGAGAATCCGATTGGCGCCAAATTCATGATGGGCTTTGGTATGGATGCAGGTCTTTCCGAAATCATTGGAGTGGTAAAAGATTTTCATTACAAAGCGGTCAACCAGCCCATCGCTGCATTGGTCATCCAAAATGAGCCGAACGCATCCTATTGTCTGATCAAACTGCAAACCAACGATTTCAATTCACTTCACAAAACCATTCAGGATATCAAAGCAGCAGCCGCCGACCTTTCCCCTTCTTTTCCGGTTGAAATCAGCTTTTTCGATCAGGCTATTGAAAATATGTACCAATCGGAACTTCAGTTTCGCCGCACTTTTTCGTTGTTTGCCGGTTGCGCCATCGTGATTTGCTGCATGGGAATTTTAGCCATGTCGCTCTTTGCCAGTCAGCGACGGATCAAGGAAATAGGTATTCGGAAAGTAAACGGTGCCACAATCTCAGAAGTACTTGCGATGCTGAACAAAGACTTCGTAAAATGGGTAGTCGTTGCTTTTCTGATTGCAACACCCATTGCATGGGTTGTCATGAGGAAATGGCTCGAAAGCTATGCTTACAAAACCGATTTAAGCTGGTGGATTTTTGCCCTGGCTGGCTTGATGGTTTTGGGAATTGCATTGTTGACGGTGAGCTGGCAAAGCTGGCGGGCTGCCACGAGGAACCCGGTGGAATCATTACGATATGAATAATTAATGAATTAAAACAATGAAATCATGAAGAAAATTAGAAATATTCTCAGGCATCTAATCAACCGAAGATTGACTACTTCGTTTGTGTTGATCAGTTTTACGATGGCTTTTAGCTGTTGTGTTTTGGTATATCTTTTTGTAGCCGATGAGTTGTCTTTCGATAAGCACAATACTAATTTCGCCCAGATCTACCGACTTGACCTACAGTCGAAAGACAAAAGCTATAAGAGTTGTTCGTTCCCGGCTGTTTTCGCTGAAAAGTTCACTAAAATTCCGGGTATTGAAAAGTACGCAAGGTTTCAGTCCTATATGGGCGAACGGTTTATTTCGATTGATAATACAACCTATACGGCAACCAGTTTCTTATTTGTCGATCCTGAAATCCTTGATATTTTTCATTTTGATTTCCTGATGGGCAATCCCAAAGAAGCTTTGGCGAAGCCGTCAAATATTATAATCAGCCAATTTACTGCTCAAAAATATTTTGGCAATGCCAATCCAATGGGAAAGATAATCAGGCAGGATGATCTGGATTTTACCGTTTCAGCTGTTGTGAAAGACCTGCCCAGGCAATCGCATTTTACCATGAATTTTCTGGCCCCTGTGGCGAGTTATCAAGTCACATACAGCGACATGCTGACCAAATGGTACATTTCCGCTTTTTGCTACTACTTGCTGATCCCCGATGAGGTAAACAGGAAGGAAGTTGAAACCCAACTGGCCAATCTTTTTGCCGAAGGAAATGGAGTTGACAAAAGCAAGAAAGAGTTTGAAATGTATCTTGAACCATTGGCCGACATTCATTTGAAGTCGGTTGGCACTCGCTGGGATAGCGCAATAAAAGGCGACATTCAGGTAGTTTATGGATTGTGCATGATTGCGTTGCTCATTCTGGGAATAGCCATTGCCAATTACATCAATATGCAGACTGCCGATTGCCGGCGAAAAGCAAAAGAAACCAGCATCCAACGGGTGAATGGAGCTTCAGGATACAACATTATTGCCGACCAGGTTCTTGAAACATCGGTATTCCTTCTGTTTGCCTTTCTTTTGTCACTGTTATTAACTTCTCTGATGTTGCCGGTTGTCAATAACTTAAGCGGTAAATTGTTGTCGGTCAATTGGTCGGTGCTGATCCCTTGTCTGGCATTGCTTGCCACGTCCATCATTTTATCTGCCATCTATCCAATCGTTTTCCTGAATTCTATAAAACCTGCCGAAGCCCTGAAAAACCAGATCAACATCATCAAGGTAAAGAGTCAGCAAAAACAGCAATGGTTAAGAGGCGCTCTGGTGACCTTCCAATTGGCCATAGCCACCCTGTTAATTGCTTCTACCATTGTGATCAACAACCAGCTTCAACTGGTAATGAATGCGAAAACCGGATTCGATAAGGAAAATACCCTGATTGTTTACAACCCATATACTGAAGGGATGAATGAACGTTATGATCTGTTCAGGCAAAAACTGAGCAATTTGCCCATGATCCAAAGTATCGGTGTTGCACAAAATGCGCCTGGCAATAGCATCAATAATTTTTCGCCCACATGGTTGCCTAACCAGAATGATCAAAAAGCAGATTTAGGCCAAATTTCCGTTGATCACGATTTTCTGAAAACCGTAGGTGCGAAATTTGTAGCTGGCCGCAACTTCGATATCAATTTTTCAAGCGATAAAACGACAGGGATGATCATCAACCAATCGGCTGTTATAGCGCTCAATTTGACCGACCCCATTGGTAAAAAAATTGTTATTCAAAATAATGTCAGTACCCCAAACAATGAACTTGAAGTGATTGGAGTGATCGAAGACATGCAGTATTTCACCCTGCGTGAATCGGCGAAACCGGTAATATACTATATCAGGGATTGGGGCAAATCTGAAATTGCCTTGAAACTGGGCAGTGGTAATTATTCTTCAACATTAAAGCAGATTGAAACCATCTGGAAAGAAATAGCTCCTCAATGGCCATTTAGCTACCAGTTTTTGGATGAAAGAATCAACTATAATTACAAATCGGAAATAAACACGGCAAAAATAATAACCGGGCTGTCAGGCATTTCCATTTTCCTTTCCGTTCTTGGAATATTGGGTATGATCCTGATAACCATTCAACAACGCACCAAAGAAATCGGGATCCGCAAAGTGAATGGGGCCAAAGTTTCGGAAGTTCTAGCCATGCTCAACCGCGACTTTGTGAAATGGGTAGCAATAGCTTTTGTGATTGCCACGCCCATAGCATATTACGTCATGACTAAGTGGCTCGAAAACTTCACCTACAAAACAGAACTGCGCTGGTGGATTTTTGCGCTGGCTGGCTTGCTGGCCTTGGGAATTGCATTGCTAACGGTAAGTTGGCAAAGCTGGCGGGCAGCAACGAGGAATCCGGTAGAGGCGTTGAGGTATGAATAGAAAAGAAGCCCCACCCAAACCCTCCCCGAAAGGGAGCGCTTAAAAAACAGAAGAAGAATGAACGAACGAAGAATCACGCATTGCCCAAAAGTCTCCACTTCGTGGAGATTTAGAGGGGCTTTATTTGCTAGCTTTATCGCAAATAACCAAACCGAAACCAAATGCTAAGAATTATTTTCATCTCAGCCTTCAGAAGCTTGCTGAAATACAAGCACATGAGCTTTATCAATCTGATTGGTCTGATTGCCGGATTGACCTCTTTTCTATTTGCTGTTCATTACATTTTATTTGAGTTTTCGTACGACTCATTTTTTCAGAAATCAGAAAATGTTTACCGCGTAA
>DAITNH010000350.1:0-5068 GCA_036834745.1 Prolixibacteraceae bacterium | reverse complement strand
CAACGATGTCAATACAAATTCAACGCCTCCAAAAGTATTTTTAACCGATCTGAAACTATTCAACAAATCGGTAATTCCCGGTGAACAGTCAATATTGAAAGATGCCATTTATGAAACAACGGAAATTACGCTGGCACACGATCAGAATAACATTTCCATTGAATTCATGGCCATTCATTACTCCAATCCATCAAAAAATAACTGTGCTTTTAAATTGGAAAATTACGATAATGATTGGCGAGAAGTTGGCAATCAGCATACGGCATCTTATCCGATGCTGCCACCGGGGGAATATGAATTTCGGGTAAAAGCCGCCAACAACAATGGTGTTTGGAATGAACTGGGAGCAACCCTGAAAATAATTATCAGTCAGCCCTGGTGGAAAACGACCTGGGCTTATGGCTTGTACCTGTTAATTTTTGCTTTGGCGGTATTTGCAGCCGATCGTTATTTCCGAAATCGGGTTATTCAAAAAGAACGCGAACGAAACCGAACCCGTGAACTGGAGCAGGCCAGGGAAATACAAAAAGCATACACTGAGCTAAAAGCCACACAGGCCCAGCTAATTCAGTCAGAAAAAATGGCATCGCTCGGTGAACTTACTGCCGGTATTGCCCACGAAATTCAAAACCCATTGAATTTCGTCAATAACTTTTCGGAAGTCAGCAATGAGTTGATTGTAGAGATAGAAGAAGAAAGAGCCAAGAATCAGGAATCAAGAGACGAGAAACTAGTAAGCGAGATTCTTTCCGACATTAAACAAAACCTCGAAAAAATCAACCACCACGGCAAGCGCGCCGATGCTATTGTAAAGGGAATGTTGCAGCACAGCCGCACCAGCACTGGACAAAAAGAACTAACAGATATCAACGCACTGGCTGATGAATATTTGAGGTTGGCTTACCATGGACTTCGGGCAAAGGACAAATCGTTTAATGCCGATTTCAAAACTGATTTTGATGAAAGTATTGGTAAAATTGATGTTATCCCACAGGATATTGGAAGGGTAATTCTAAATCTTATTACAAACGCGTTTTATGCAGCCCCCTGCCCCCCGAAGGGGGGTTCAAAGACCCGGACTACAAACATGAACCGACTGTATGGGTGAGTACAAAAAAAGTAGGGAATGAGATCAGGATTTCTGTTCGGGATAATGGCCCCGGCATTCCACCGAAAATTCTGAATAAAATCTTTCAGCCCTTTTTCACCACCAAGCCAACTGGAGAAGGAACAGGACTAGGTTTGAGCTTAAGTTATGATATAGTAAAAGCGCATGGAGGCGAATTGAAGGTGGAGATGAAGGAAGGCGAAGGAAGTGAGTTTATAATCAGCATTCCATTTTCAAACAATACGAATTGAATATTAATATCAATGTAATTATCACAAAAATAACGCATTATGAGAAAATTAATTATAATCACAGGGGTAATGCTTTTTTCCCTGAACATTGTACTGGCGCAACGGGAAATGCGTCAACGGATACCATTAATCGGGTCACAGGCTCCTGCTTTCAAGGCCCCGTCAACCAATGGACTGGTTTCATTTCCGGATGATTTTGGGAAGGACTGGAAAATTCTTTTTGCCCACCCACGCGATTTTACCCCGGTTTGCTCATCCGAAATTCTGGAACTTGCCTACCGTCAAAGTGAATTTAAAGAACTGGGGACTCATATTATTGTAATCTCTGTTGATAGAATGGCATCACACAGAAGCTGGAAAGCCGATCTCGAAGACGTCAGTTTTAAAGGTCACAGCAAGGTTAAGATCGACTTCCCGCTGGTGGTTGACAGCTCTTCTGTGATTTCGTACAGTTACGGTATGGTTGATCCCCAATCCATGAATCACCAAAGTATCAGAGGGGTATTTTTTATTGATCCTGAAAACAAGATCAGGGCTTTTCAATTTTATCCAATTGAGGTTGGCAGAAGTACCGATGAAATTGTGCGTTTATTAAAAGCGCTGCAAACCCAGTACAGCCATCAAAAT
The DNA here is from genome assembly GCA_036834745.1 of Prolixibacteraceae bacterium. Classification (GTDB taxonomy): domain Bacteria; phylum Bacteroidota; class Bacteroidia; order Bacteroidales; family Prolixibacteraceae; genus Aquipluma. Next base: position 3,082 of record DAITNH010000350.1, on the reverse strand, counting down.
ACAGTAATTCCGGCCAACTGGCAGCCAGGCGATGATGTAATGGTTCCGATACTTACGAAAGAGGATAAAGAGGAATTGAAAAGTCCGGAACCCAAAGTCCATTTCATTAACTGGTACATGATCTTCAGAAAACAAGAGTAATAAATTAAGCTCAGCGAATTATGAAACTATTGAAATATACAGCTTTACTGCTTTTCCCTGTTTTGTGTTTCAGTCAATATACCTTGGCGCAGCAGGGTGAAGCTCAGGTAAATGGCTCTGTATTTGAACCCGGTGATGAACCGGCTATGTATTCGACCATCATGCTGCTCAATAAGGACTCTGTTCTTGTGAAGGGTACTTTAAGCCAGCAGGATGGACTTTTTGTAATCGATAAGATTGTGCCGGGCGATTATTTTGTTCAGATCAGGAGCATGGGATTTAAGCCTTACATCTCTGGTAAGCTATCGGTCAAACAAAATGAGAAGTTAGTGCTGGAGAAAATAACCCTGGCTCCGGACTATACGGAGTTGAAAGAAACAGTGGTTACCGCCCGAAAAGCAATGGTTGAAATACGTGCCGATAAAATGGTTTATAATGTTGCCAGCAGTCCAAATGCATCAGGAAACAATGGAATGGAATTGATTGGTAAAGCGCCGGGGATCATTGTGGATATGGACAAAAACATCATTCTTCAGGGAAAATCGGGAGTTCAGATTTATATCAACGGACGTCCTACGAGACTCTCAGGAAATGATCTGACCAACTTTTTGGAAAGTTTGCGTTCCGAGAATATTGAGTCTATGGAAATCATCACCAATCCTTCGTCGAAATATGACGCTGAAGGTACTGCCGGGGTCATCAATATCGTTTTGAAAAAAAATACCAGTCTGGGATTCAACGGAAATGCGACAGGAAGTTTTTCTCAGGGCACTTTTTCAAGATCAAGTGTTGGAACTTCGTTAAATTATAGTGGCGAGAAGATAAATCTGTTCACCACCTTAAGTCTTTCAGATAATACCTGGCAGACTGATTTTGACGAAACAACCTATCAAAGTGGGTTCCTTTTAGACAAAAATTCAAAAAGCGAAAACAACGCAAAAGCCATCAACTTTTCCGGAGGGTTGGATTATACCATCAATCCCGAACAATCTGTAAGTATCGACGGAAGAGTATTGATAAACAAAAGGGACAACGTGCTACGAAGTACTACCGGAGTTTTTGATACAACAGATCTGGTGAATGGTGAAATTCTCAGGGCGGCAGCGCTGGATAAGATGCCCAGCGAAAATTATATTCTGAATGCCAATTACCGCAATGCTTTCAACGAAACTTCAAATCTTTCGGCTGATCTGAGTTTTGGAAAATATTCAAGCAAAAAAAACACCCTCCAGCCCAATGATTACGTTAATGCTGTTGATGGTGCAATCCTGAGAACTTTGAACAAGGAATATGATGCAAATACCCAGATTGATTTGTGGTCCGTCAAAGTTGATTATGAAAAGAAATTAAAAAAAATCACACTTTCTTCGGGAGCCAAATATTCATACATCACAACCGGCAATCAACTTGCATTTTACAACATCGAAAATGGACTGCCGGTTTTTGACAATACCAAGAGCAATGATTTCAATTATCTCGAAAAGGTAACTGCTCTCTACTTTATACTGAATGTAAATCCTACGGATAAGCTCATGATCAATGCCGGTTTGAGGATGGAAAACACTTCGTCACTGGGCCATCTGGAAAGTGAAATCCAAACCGATAACAACAGGGTTTCCAGAAATTACCTGGATTATTTTCCAAACCTGGGCATATCGTTCGATGATAAAAAAAACAATGCAATAAGTATAAGTTACGGACGACGGATAACAAGGCCAAATTATCAGGATTTAAATCCATTTGAATCCCGGGCGAGTGAATTGTCGGCATGGAAAGGCAATCCGTTTCTGAAACCCAATTACATAGATAACTATCAGATATCCTATTCATTCAAGAGGAAGCTGGTTATTTCAAACAACTATAGCGTCACCCACGATTTCTTTGCTACCATATTTGAAATTTCACAGGAAAAAGGGAATGTCCTGATCCCACGAAACATGCAAAAAGCCACCAACAACGGATTGTCGGTCAGTTATCCGCTTCGGATCATAAAATGGTGGGATTTATCTTCCTTTTTCAATTACAACTTCGAAACTTACAAGGGAGATTTGAATGGGACGAAAATTGATTTAAAAGCCAGTACCTATAATTTCCGGTTACAAAATAACATCCAATTACCCAAAGCAGTGACGATGGAACTCACCTATTACCTAAATAGTCCCTGGATTTGGAGAGGCTCAGTAAATGTTGAAGGATATTCCGGCTTGAGCATTGGCGTTAAAAAGGAATTCCTTGATAAAAAGTTACTGGTTCAGCTAACAGGGAATGATATTTTAAATACCTCCAGTGATTATTCCTACAAAAGTAACTATGGCGGGATGATTGTCGATGGAGTGATAAGTTTTGACAGCCAACGCGCCGGGATAAGTGTTACCTATAAATTCGGTAATCAAAAGGCAAAAACAAGGAAAAAGGGTAAGTCGGCAATTGACGATGAACTAAACCGGATCTCAAATTAAAAGAGCTATTATGTGGTATTCTGCCGGTGGCATTGACGCGATGCGAACGGCACTGAAACACCCTGATAAATATTGCGGAGTAGTATCCCATTCAGGCAGGCTGAATATGAGCTCGCATTCACTTTACATTCCCGGAATTTTATCGGAAAATGGCGGTGCCCCGGTTGCTTCGTTTAATCCAAAAGCCGGCCCGATGTCACTGGGTGTATTTACCATGGCTGCTGCATTTTCGCCAAATATTGAAAATCCACCTTATTTTGTAGATTTTCCTTTCGACGAAAATGGAAATTATATCGATTCAATCTGGAATCGCTGGCTGTTAAACGACTGCTCTTTTCTTGCAAAAAATATTTCAAAAGAAGACGATTTAGCCATTTATTTCGATTGCGGAACCTACGATGAAGAAGCAACGTATCCGTTTAATACAAGTTTTGCCGATTCGCTGGATATTCTTGGATTGCCCTATAATTTTCAATCCTATT
>DAITNH010000349.1:0-5118 GCA_036834745.1 Prolixibacteraceae bacterium | reverse complement strand
CAAACGGGACAATCATTACACATTCGCACCCGTTTACCGATGCAAAAACCGGATTGCCGCTGAAGCATGGCCATACCCAAAATCAAATTGTTTTTCTTCAACTTTTCACTTTCGATTTTTTTGAGTCTTCCCCTGAAGTATTTCTGGCAGAGGATTACATCAACATCCGGAGTGAAATTACCACTTTTTATTCGGCTCAAAATTTAATTTCTTTCAGGTCCACAGCCTTTCTCCGGGGCCCTCCTGAAGTGTAAACAAACCGCCCTCACCGAAATCCGGCAAATTAAAGTTTATTTATCCGGTTAACCTTGAGTAAGGGAAACAATTTATTGTCGCATTTATCAATTAACTCACCCCAAGTCCGTAAGCGGACTTTCCCCTCTCTTTTAAAAAGAGAGGGAGAAGCATCGCAGACTTCGGCGAGAGCGTTCGACTGAGCTCACGCCGAAGTCTCAGTCGAACGATGCGACGGGGTGAGTTAAGATATTAGAACAATTAGATATATGACATTTACTCATTCTTGGACCTTAGAACAAAATTCAAATTAACAATTATAAACAGATGAAGATACAATCCTTTGCAGTACTGATTGTGCTGCTATTTAATTCCCTAATTTCAGGAGCCAACGAGCCTGAAAAAAAGACCGACTCAAACATATTTGGCGATGTGCAATCGAACGGTGAGCACATTCCGTTTGTAAGTATTTACATAAAAGGTACTTCGATCGGAACTACAACCGACGCCTCCGGTCATTATACCATGATCAACCTTCCGGTAGGAAAACACACACTGGTTGCCAAAACCCTTGGATACAAACCTGCGGAGAGAACGGTCACGGTTGCCCTGGGACAATCTCAGGAAATCAATTTTATTCTGGAAGAAGAACACATGGCGCTTAACCAGGTGGTGGTTACCGGCACAAAAACTTTCAAGCGGCAAACCGAATCGCCGGTAATCGTAAATGTGCTGGAAAGTGAGGCGTTGAACCTTGTTCAGGCTTGTAATATTTCTGAAGGACTGCGTTTTCAGCCCGGACTGCGCGTTGAAACCGATTGCCAGACCTGCAATTACACGCAACTCCGGATGAATGGCCTGGGAGGTTCGTATTCCCAGATTCTAATCAACGGTCGGCCGATTTTTAGTCCGCTGACCGGTCTTTACGGAATGGAGCAAATTCCGGCAAATATGGTCGAGCGCATCGAGGTGGTTCGTGGCGGCGGATCTGCCCTTTATGGTTCGAGTGCAATCGGCGGAACGGTAAACATCATTACCCAGATACCCAAAGAAAGCAGCTACGAATTCAGTACCCTCACGCAAAGCACCAATGGTGCCGCACAGGACAATATCGTGAACGGAAACCTCACGATGCTCACCAAAAAGCGGACTGCCGGAGCGGCCATCTTTGTAAACCGCCGTCACCGCGAAGCATACGATCACAATGGCGACAATTTTTCTGAACTTCCTGAATTGCGAAACAACTCATTCGGGGCCAACCTGTTTTATAAACCAACTTACAACCAGAAGCTTGAAGTGAATTTCAGCAGCCTGAACGAATACCGGTATGGCGGCGAAATAACTGATAAACCGGCCTATCTGGCGCAACAATCGGAAGAACGAACGCACAATGTTTTCATGGGCGGGGTCGATTATCAGCTCAACTTTAATGGAGATAACAGCGCTTTCATTGCTTATTTTGCCGGTCAGCAAACCGATCGCGACCATTATACCGGCATTGTACCTGATGACGAAGCCGGAAGGAACATTCATGTAAACAAACCTCCCTACGGAACTACCGAAAACGTTACCTTGCAGGGCGGATTGCAAATCAATCACCGTTTTCAGGAATTCCTTGGCGGTACAAATGTGGTAACTTTTGGGAGTGAATTTGTTTTCGACGATGTGCTCGATACCATTCCGGCTTACAATTACGAAATCAATCAGCAAACAAAAAATTTCGGCTTTTTTGCCCAAAGTGACTGGGAAATCAGGCCAAAACTGACATTTCTGGCAGGCGTGCGCGCCGACAAACACAACCTGGTTGACAAGGTTATTCTCAGCCCGAGGTTTTCGCTGCTATCGCGTCATTTAACCAATACGCAGTTTCGCCTTACCTGGGGAACCGGCTTCCGTGCACCGCAATCGTTTGATACCGACATGCACATTGCTTTTGCCGGAGGGGGCGTTTCACGCATCACTCTAGATCCTTTGCTGAAGGAAGAGCGTTCGAACAGTTTCAGCGGATCGGTGAACTACGACCGGCCTTCAGAAACATTTATTGTTGGTTTTACCCTCGAAGGTTTTTATACCCACCTGAAAGACGTGTTTTATTTGCAGCCGGTTTCGTCCGATGAATTCGGCGCCCGTTTCGAAAAACGCAATGGCGCGGGGGCAACTGTAAACGGCGGAACCCTCGAATTGCGCGGAAATTACAACCGTAAAGTTCAGCTGGAAGCCGGAATCACGGTTCAATCGAGTTTGTACGACGACCCGGTTGAAAACATCAAAGGATTGGCGCCAACACGCCGTTTCCTCCGTTCGCCCAACGAATATGGCTATTTCACCCTGTCGTTTACGCCAAATGCGAAGTTCAATGCTTCTGTAAGCAGCGTTTACACAGGTAAAATGCAGGTAGCACATTTGGCAGGTGCGCCCGAACAGCTCACCGACGAGTACATCACTTCGCCATCGTTTACCGAGCTGAATTCAAAAGTGTCGTACACCTTCAATCTGCCATCGGTCGATTCAGGTTTGGAAATATTTGGAGGAGTTAAAAACATCACCAATGCCTACCAGTCTGATTTCGATTCAGGAAAAAACCGCGACAGCAATTACGTGTATGGCCCGGGAATGCCACGTTCAATTTACATTGGAGTGAAATTGAAGTCGTTTTGAGGATTGCCACCACTTGAAAGGCCGTAAAATAATGTTACTTTTGCCTGCATTTTAAGAATTCTAAAACTCAGGAACGATGGATGAATTTGGGAAAAAGAAAAAAGGTTTTTCACTTGGTGAGACTGAAAAGGAGAGAAGGAATAACCTGATTATTATCTTTCTGTCAGTTGTATTGCTGGCGGTGGTGGTGGTTTTCTTTGTTCAGCACAGCGAAAACAAGAAGATATTAAATGCGCTGAATCAGGAGAAAGCATCGATTCAGACTGAACTGAACTCGATGATGACCAATTACGATTCGATTCATACCAACAACGAAACCCTTCAGTCGGAATTATCGTTTGCCCAAACCAAAGTGAAAGACCTGCTGCTTGAAGTTGGTCAGGTAAAAAAAGTGAGTTACGACGAGATTGCAAGATACCGTCAGGAGGTTACTACATTGCGCACCATCATGAAAAATTACATCATTCAGGTTGATTCGCTCAATCGCCGCAATGAATTGCTGATGGCTGAAAACAGTCAGGTAAAAGAGGAATTTGCTCAGTCTGAATCGAAGAACCAGCAACTGGAAGTGGAGAAAGACCGCCTTCAGGAAAAAATAAAAATGGCCGCTCAGCTTGAAGTCACCGAATTGGTGGCGGTTGGAATAAACGATCGTGGCAAGGAAGCTGAAAGTGCAAGACGGGCTTTGCAGATCAGGGTTAGTTTTGTGATTAGCAAAAATGTAACCGCACCCCGCGGAAACAAGGTTATTTATGTGCGGATTCAAAAACCCAATCAGGTATTGTTCCAGAAATCGGCCAATGATTTGTTTGCTTTCGAAGACCTGAAAATCCCTTACTCAGCCAAACGCGAGGTAACCTACGAAGGAAATTCTTTGCCTGTCAATATTTTCTGGGACAACGAAGGAGCCGAATTCCTGCCCGGTGAATATACCATCGATATTTTTGCAGATGGAAGCAACATCGGAACCACCAAGTTTTTGATGAAAAGATAGGGAAGTGTTCAGTTGCGGTGATCAGTCGCAGTTTGCAGATGTTGGGTCCTAATGGTGCAGCGCACCAAAATATTTGTAGCAAAGCAAATTGGCCAGAGCAAAAATAGGTGCAGCGCACCGTAATATTTGTAGCAGCAGATCTAAAGAGCGAGCATAGGTGCAGCGCACCGAAATATCTATTACCAATTCCTTACATTATCAAAAAATTCAAAAATATATTCATGTGAATATTACGGTGCGCTGCACCTTATGCGTCAGGTTTCAATATTATCTACAAATATTACCGGTGCGCTGCACCTAATCATTACCTCAAATAAAACTCATCATTTTACTCAAATACTTCCCGATAATATCGAATTCAAGGTTCACAGTTGTGCCAACCTCGAAGGTGTGGAAATTGGTTTCGTGGTAAGTGTATGGAATAATGGCCACCTGAAATGAATTGTCTTTCGAGTTCACTACGGTCAGGCTGACGCCGTTTACGGTCACCGACCCCTTTTCAACCGTCATGTAACCCTTTTGCGCCATTTCCTTGTCGAACGGATATTCGAAGGTGAAATACCAGCTACCATCGGCTTCTTCAACACTGGCGCAGGTTGCAGTTTGGTCAACATGTCCCTGAACAATGTGTCCGTCCAAACGGCCATTCATCATCATGCTGCGTTCCAGATTCACTTTGCTTCCGACAACAAGTTTGCCCAGATTGGTTTTCAGCAAAGTTTCCTTGATGGCAGTTACCGTGTAGGTTTTTGCCTCGCGGTCGATTTTTACCACTGTCAGGCAAACGCCATTGTGCGAAAGGCTTTGATCAATTTTCAAATCATCAACAAACGAGCAGGTAAGTGTAAAATGTACATTTTCCTGGTCTTTTTCAATGGCAATCACTTTGCCGGCTTCTTCTACAATTCCTGAAAACATGATGGGTCGGTTTTAAATTTGCAACAAAGTTACAAGTTTCAGATGGAGTAGCAAATTACTGAATGGAATCGTTCAATGCCAGTCCGTTGGCAGTCATTGTCCATTTTTTCCCGACCATGTCGCCATCCCACATGTTATTTACATTCTCGATGTCGTAAATAATCGATTTCATTTTTTCATTCATAAAAATCGATTTTCCTTCCGGAACTTTCAGAATCATTGTGACTTCCTGCTGGCGCCATTTCGCATTTTCCTTCAGGAAATAATACGGATCGAGCAACAGCGTTGAATCTTTTTGTGTGAAATTGTAGTCG
>DAITNH010000348.1:0-5128 GCA_036834745.1 Prolixibacteraceae bacterium | reverse complement strand
ATGGCGACTGGTTCAACAATCATGGACGTATTCACCACACAGGAGAGGTTTTTCTGAACGGAAAGTCGTTGTACGAAAAGGAAATCATCGAAAAAGTGATCAATCCGGTAGCAGACACAAAAATTCAGGATAATGAGGGTTCTGTTTACACATGGTACTGTGAAAGTGACAACGCGAACACAACTATTTATGCCAATTTCCAGAAATTCAACCCAAACAAAGAATTAGTTGAAATCAGCGCTCGGCCAACCGTTTTTTACCCATCGAAACCGGGTATTAATTATATCACCATCAGCGGGTTTCATATAAGTCAGGCAGCTACGCAATGGGGCGCGCCAACAGCCGAACAGGTAGGCATGATTGCCACCCACTGGAACAAAGGCTGGATTATCGAAAACAATGTAATCAGCGATTCGAAATGTTCGGGCATAACATTGGGAAAAGAGCACGGAACCGGGCATAATGTGTGGAGTAACGACAAAGAAAATGTGAATCGGGATGGTAATATTCATTATATAGAAGTAACTTTTAATGTACTGCGAAATGGTTGGAACAGAGAGAATATCGGTTCGCATATTGTGCGCAACAACACCATTTTCAATTGCGAGCAAACCGGCATCTGCGGAAGCATGGGTGCGGCTTTCAGCACCATCGAAAATAACCATATCTACAATATCTGGACAAAACGGCAATTCTCTGGTGCTGAAATTGGAGGAATTAAATTTCATGCTGCTATCGACACACAAATCAGGAAAAACAGGATTCATGATTGCGGAAGAGGCTTGTGGCTTGATTGGATGACACAGGGAACGCGGGTTTCAAGTAATCTGTTCTATGATAACGACATGGAAGATATCTTTCTGGAGGTCAATCATGGACCGTTTATTGTCGATAATAATATTCTGTTATCGGCGGTTTCTATCCGAACGCAATCGGAAGGGGGAGCATATCTTCACAATTTGGTAGCAGGTTCTGTTCAAATGTGGCCCGATCATAACCGTTTTACTCCCTATTTTTTACCTCACTCTACTAATATGGCGGCACTTACTACCATTATTTCGGGCGACGACCGGTTTTATAACAATATTTTTATCGGAAAGGGCGATAAAATCAATGCCGAAAGCAAATTAAAATATGGTTTGGAAGGATACAATGAGGCCAAACTTCCGGTATGGATGAGTGGCAACATTTACTTTTATGGGGCAAAATCTTCAACAAGAGATGTAAATTTCGCTAATAATTCAGCTTTTAATCCTGAAGTGAGATTGGTTACAGAGGGAGAGAACTGTTATTTGCAGTTGAACTTAGGTTCCGCGTTATACGATAGAAAGGTCAGGATGATAACCACCGAAGTTTTGGGCAAGGCAAAAATCCCGAAAGCAGCATTCGATAACCCGGATGGCACCCCCATGAAATTAGATGTCGATTATTTTGGTGTCAAACGCTCCGAAACAAATCCGTCGGTTGGTCCGTTTGAGAATCCGGGTAAAGGAGAGCTGAAACTGAAGGTTTGGTAAACAATTGCTTCAGATTTTGCGGGCTATACCAACAGCAATTTAGCCCCAGCAATCAGCAAAAAAACAATAATATCCGCATATTTGCCTAAGTTTGTAACTGGTAATTAAATCGGATGGCAATCAACTCATAGTTATTCCTATGGTTTCAGATTGCAATATTTTTTTTAAAAATAGCTCCCAAACATGAAAACAATTCACTCAATATTGGTTTTAATATTGGTATTTACAGTTTTTATTTCCTGCGGAAATACTCCTAAAAAACAGACGAATATTGATAGTTTTTCATCAGTTCAGTCTGGAATAAAAACCGGAGCCGATCAAACTGAAAAATACCTTCCACTCCTGAAAGGTAAGCGGGTTGCAATCGTAGCAAATCAAACTTCAGTGATTGGGCGGACTTCACTTGTTGATAGTTTAAAATCTTTGGGAGTGAATATTGTTAAAATTTTTGGTCCGGAGCATGGATTTCGGGGAACGGCAAGCGCCGGTGCTGTTGTTTCCGACAGTGTTGATGCAAAAACAGGTATTCCTGAAATTTCACTTTACGGCAAAAAAAGCAAACCATCAAAAGAAGATTTGGAGAATGTTGATTTGGTGATTTTCGATATTCAGGATGTTGGGGCACGGTTTTACACTTACATCAATTTGTTGGCAAGAGTGATGGAAGCCTGTGCCGAAAATAACAAAGAGCTTATTATTCTTGATCGCCCAAACCCAACCGGATTTAGTGTTGACGGACCAATTCTGGATATGAAGCTGAAATCGGGAATCGGAATGTTTCCCATACCAATTACCCACGGAATGACCATTGGCGAACTTGCCCGCATGTACAATGGCGAAGGTTGGCTGGCAAACAAAATTCAATGCAAAATTATTGTCATACAAGTTGCCAATTATTCGCACGAAATGGAATATACACTGCCGGTTGCCCCATCACCCAATCTCAATACCCAACAATCCATTCTTCTGTATCCTTCAGTTTGTTTGTTTGAAGGAACAATTATCAGTCAGGGCAGGGGCACTCATTTTCCTTTTACAGTGTTGGGAAATCCCGATTTGAAAGGTAAATATGATTTTACATTTACACCGGTCAGCATTAAAGGAATGAGCGAAACTCCGCTTCACCAGAACAAAGTCTGCTACGGACTTGATTTGCGTAAATACGATAATGGCGAATTTCTTAAAACCGGCCAAATTAATCTCAAATGGCTGATAGATATGTACAAAGCCTATCCACACAAAGAAAAATTCTTCGATTTTAAGCAAAGCAATCAGATGGGAAACTTCGACAAACTGGCAGGAACAACCCAGTTGAAAGAACAGATCATTGCCGGAAAATCTGAAAAAGAGATTCGCGAATCATGGGAACCCGGCTTATCCGATTTCAAAAAGCTTCGTACTACCTACTTATTATACCAGTAAAAATTCCGGATTAGAGTTCCCGGATATGTTATAGAAAATAATACCATTATTTTGGATTTGTAACGCGTTGATATCCAATTGTTAAAAAATGATAAAATTAATTAATAAATAAATTGGTATTACATGTTACAAAAGCACCGATTTTTTAAAAAATAAGTTTTATTTTTAGTCCCATCATTTATTGCTAATCATTTGATCCTTTTTTGATCTGTGCTGCCGATGCGATCAATACCGCAATATTTATTTTCTATTTGTATGACAAATAATTTTTCTGATTTTTCATTACACATTCTTCCTTGAGCCTTTAAAATATTTCGTAATATAATTTTTAATAACCAAAATTAAATGAAATGAAATGAAAGCAATCCTTCTAATGTGTTTAATAGGACTGGGGATCATGCTTGTGCAGACCTCCAGTGCACAAACACTTGCCATTAAAGGTCAAGTGGTTGATGCGAGTAGCAATGAATCCATTCCCGGAGTTACCGTTTTGGTAAAAGGTACTACTAAAGGAACTATTACCAATGGTGATGGAGAATATAGCATTCAGGCAGTCAGCGGACAAGTTCTTGTATTTTCTTCAATTGGCTTCAAGCTGCAGGAAATAAAAATCGGTACTAATCCTGTAATCAATGTGAAACTTGAAGTTTCTGATATTTTGCTTGAAGAAGCTGTTGTTACGGCAGAGTTCGGAATAAAGAGAAGCGCCCGGGCAGTTGGTGCATCAACTCAAACCGTAAAAGGTTCGGATATTGCAGAGTCAGGACGTGAGAACTTCGTTAATTCTCTGCAAGGTCGCGTTGCCGGTGTGCAGATTACCAATTCAGGCGGTACTCCCGGATCTTCAAGTTCGGTACTTATCCGTGGCGCTACTTCCATTTCAGGTAATAACCAGCCTTTATATGTAATTGATGGTATTCCAATGAGCAACACGACTTTCAATCCTATTGGAAGCCTTGCGGCAAAAGCAGGTCAGGATCCTACTGTGGCTGACCGTAATATGGACTTCTCGAACCGTGGATCGGATCTAAATCCTGAGGACATTCAAAGTATAACTGTTTTGAAAGGGGCAGCCGCTGCAGCTCTCTATGGTAGTGACGCTTCAAACGGAGCCATTATTATTACTACCAAAAAGGGGAAAATAGGAAGAGGAATTGTAAACTACAATAACTACTTCCGTTTGGACCAGGCCTACCGTTATCCTGAAATGCAGACCAAGTATGATAATGGAATGTATGGAACTACCAACTATTATACACAAAGGCGTTTTGGGGCCGAATATGCTCCCGGAACTCAGCTTTATAACAACCTCGAAAGCTTATTCCAGACGGGTGTCAGCCAAAAACACAACATTTCTTTCGAAGCAGGTAGCGAGTCGTTGACATTTCGTGCTGCAGCAAGTACTATCGATCAAACTGGTATTGTGCCTACTTCAGCCTATACCCGTGATAATATATCAGCATCGGGAACGGCCAAGCTCTCCAACTGGATGAATATTGAGGCATCTCTTAACTATGCCAATTCAACCAATACAAAGGTTGCAAAAGGTACCGGTGGCGTTTTGCAAAGAGCAATGGTGTGGCCTTTGACAGACGATATGACGCAGTATCTGGATGCCAAGGGAGACATCCGCTATCCAAACAATTATGCAGATGTTGACATTTTGAATCCATACTATGATCTGTATAAGAACAAAAACTATGATGAAACCCAACGTTTTATTTCAAATATGGTCGTTAACATTATCCCGTTTAAGGATATGCTGATCCGTGGCCAGATAGGTTTCGACGTTAGCTCAACAACCATGATCATTGTTCGTCACCCTCAGTGGTCCTCTACTGCAACAGGAACAGGTTCTTATGATCAGGCCAAAGTAAATGAATCGAATCCTACGATCAATATTATTTCAACGTATAAAAAGGAATTGGGCAAGTTTAACGTATCTGGTATGTTCGGTTATCACCAGGTTGAACAAGGATCGAAAACTTTAGCTGTGAAAGGTGAAAAATTTATGGTTCCGGATTTTCAATCCATAAATAATACTGATATCTCCACCCTTGTCAATAATACCAGAACGGTTATGAGACGCCTTCAGGCGGTATCCGGTTCATTTGAATTCTCATACAACAATATGGCTTTCCTGACTCTTCGTGGTCGTAATGACTGGTCATCCACCCTGCCATTAAATA
>DAITNH010000347.1:0-5139 GCA_036834745.1 Prolixibacteraceae bacterium | reverse complement strand
AAATATTTGGCGGCTTGCTGTTGGTTGTTGCTTTGAAGATTATTTTTTGGAAATAGGCAACATTTAGTTTTTGCAGCCTGGAGAAACAAAGCGTAATCGACTGTTATAACTCTAGAGTGTAAGTCCTGAACACGTCTCTTGATAGTGGGAAGTGTTAGCTCAAGATAAGGGTGTCCAGCGCGAGGTGGAATCTGAAGGAAGCGTTCGACTGAGCTCACGCCGAAGTCCGGCGGCAAATTCTCGGTCTGACGAACAGAAACCGAATAAAAGACATTTGAATGTTGGCAAGTTTTCATAACAAAACGAAGCCCCAAACTATCCGAAACTTGCAGGTGTAAAAAAGGTTCGAAAGATGTAACTTTTAGGTTTGATATGTTGAAAGCAGCCATCTTCCTTAGAGGAAGACTGCCGTATGAGAGCATGGCTGGAAGTTGAGGTGTAATGCGGAGTGCCGAATATCAATATGCAACCAGATAAGGAGAACCACACGTAATTCAGTACATTCTATGAATCACGTCAGGCACCGTATGCCTAACGGCACGTAAGGTGTGGTGAGAGGTCGGAAAAAAAGTAGGAGGAAAACTATTTTATTTTCCTCCTACTCGATTTTCTATTAACTTGTTAGTACTAATATCCAGGATTTTGTTGGTCTTTGAGTGGTCCGGTATTGGCATTCAGCTCAATAAGTGGAATTGGCCAAACGAATTTAAAATCGTCATATGGTTTGGCAACTACTCCATACTGGCCGCTATATTCAGTTCCAAGGGTATATAGGTTAGCGGCAGGATTTGCGTTTGCAAGTTTAGCAGGAATACCGGCAATTGGAAAATGGGGGCAATGTTGGAGCCTGTGAACGTCAGGCCAACGACGACCTTCCATATTCAATTCGATTCTTCTTTCTGCAAGTATCGCTTTTAATAAGGCTTTGTTATCAGCAAAGTCAGTAGCTTTGTAACTTTGTGTAGCTTTATCAGCCAAAGCCCTATCCCTAATTATGTTGAGGTATTTTAAACCTTCAGAAACATTGCCATTACGAGCATACGCTTCGCCCAGATTTAATAAAACTTCGGCATAACGCATCATAGGTGAGGCATCAGTATAATTGGTGTCGTCTTTGTATTTTCCGGTAAATTTAATGCCACTTGATGTGAAAACCATTTCTGGCTCTTGCCTTCTTTTGTCGTCTGTTAACCAATATGAATTACGCCAAACAATAGGACTGATGCAAACAAGCAACCTTCTCTTATATTGAGAAGCCAAAGCTGCATTCACACCCGGATTGTTAGTGGCAGAATTTTCCATACCATAAATATATTCTGTATTGGTATAGTTTGATGCAAAACAAGACCATGGTTCTGGACCCAAAGCATATTCAGCGGCTAAAGCTCCACCGGCTACCAATTTCAATCCTTCAGTGATTACTTTGTCCATATCCCACATGTGCTGATAAATACGCACCTTATATGCAATGGCTGCACCTTTGGTTGCACGGGTAATTTTAGCATTTCCTGTTCTTCCGGCTTTTGTTGGCAGATTCGTTTCTGCAAAATTCAGGTCCTCCAGAATTTTACCGTAAACGAAAGCAACAGTTTCCCGACCTTTGGTCAATCCTTCTTCAATTGCTGTCGGTGTTGTAAATGGTTTATCGTGATAGGGAACTCCCAAATGAGTTGCACCTGCAGAATGTTTGTACGGACGGGCAAACATAACCAATAATTCATGATAAGCGGCAGCTCTCAATAGGCGGGCTTCGCCTTCGTAAGCCTTTGCAACCTCGGGAGTAATTGTTCCAGCAGTAGCAGCCTTGGCTACACCATCAACAATAATATTACAGCGGTTAATCAAACGGTAAGTGTCACTCCAATACCATACATTATTAGCAGTAGTCGGATCATAAGTTCCCTCGTAAGTAAACCTGTAAAATGCAGCCAGATTTATAGCATCTTCTCCACGACAATCTCCTTGCTGGACAAATGCAGCGCCAAATGGATAACCCCTCAGATTCCCAGAGGCATCTCCCCGCTGAGCGGCCTGATACATACCCATAACCGATAATTCTATCAGGGCAGGAGTAGTGAAGGCTGTTGTTTCAGAAACCTGGTTGTATGGTTCAAGTTCAATGATATCCTTATCAGAACATGAGCCTATAACAAGTGCGACGAGTACTACCGGCAAAAGAATCAATTTGCCGAATTTTATTTTAGATAAAATATTTATTTTCATATTGATAGTATTTTGTGTGTTGAACTATAAAGTAAGATTAATACCCATGGTGATTACTCGTTGTCTGGGTGTACCATTGAAATCAACACCGTTGTTTTCCATCTCAGGGTCAATTCCGGTATAATCGGTTTTCATCCACAAGTCCTGACCTTGGGCAAAAACCCTAAGGTTTTCAATACCCACACGGTCTAACAGAGTTTTTGGCAGAGTGTAGCCAATAACAACGTTTTGGAGTTTCAGGAAGTCTGCTTTTTCGACAAACCTGCCATTGGTTTGGTTAGAAATGTTAATGAAGTTACCTCCCTGATACCAAAGTTTTGGTGTCCAACCATCGCCAGGTTCGCTTTCACTTTTCCAACGGCCCAGAATTTCGCGGCTGTTGTTAGTAAATGAATGCTGGGTGAGGTCATCGCGGGTACGGTTCATAATGTAATTACCACCGCTGAAACGGAACATCAGGTTAAAATCAAAACCTTTGTAGAAAAGTTTTGTACCAACAGCTCCATAGAAAGTAGGCAATGAAGGTCCAAAGATCTTTTTATCAGTAGCGCTGCTTAGAGTTGCTGCTGTGGCGATATCTGATGGATTTTCAGGATCGTACACTTTATAATTAGATGTTGGGATATTACCCTGAACAAGAGCTCCATCAGATTTACGGTAGATTGGGTTACCATTTGCCTTATTCACTCCCACGTAATCGTATCCATAAATCGACCTTATTGACTCGTCAATTTTGATGATGGTGTAGTTGTCGGGAAGAATCTGTGTTTGTCCTTCAACCAATGAAAGAACTTGATTTTTAGCCAAAGTTAAGTTGGCGTCAAGTGTCCATGTAAGATCTTTTGCTTTTAATAAAAGAGCTTCACCTGAAAACTCATAGCCCCAGTTTTTCAAGGCTCCCACGTTTTTGTTCACTGAGTTTCCGGGAATACCAAACGAAGGCGGCGTTGGTGCAGCTAAAATTAACCCATCCTGATCGTTTTGGTAATAGTCGAAAGTGAATTTATACTTTCCACCATAGAACATGGCATCAAAACCAATATCTGTTTTATTACTGGTTTCCCATTTCAGGTTTTCATTTCCCATCTGGACAAAAGCGATACCATTGTAATCGGCGTATTTAGCAGCACCATACAATCCTGCATAAGGATAATTGCCAATAGAAACGTTACCAACCTGAGCATAAGAAGCTCTGATTTTGAAGTCGGAAACAATGTCAGCAATATTTTCCATAAAAGGCTCTTTGGCAATATTCCATCCAATCGACCCGCCCGGGAACACGCCATATTTGTTGGCCGTTGGGAGGGAAGAAATTCCATCGTAACGAACTGATGCCTGAATGAAATATTTTTCTGAAAAATTGTAGTTTACCCTTGCTGCGTAAGATGTGAAGCCATTTTCAGTTAAACCTCCACCTGAATTTGGGGTTCCGTATGAACCTGAAATTAGGTTATGCTGAAAAAATTCGTTGGAAAGGTCGGTTCCAAGTGCTTCAAACCAATTGTAACGTTGTTTTTGATATTCATTTACGAGAACAGCAGATACATTATGTATCTCATTGAACGATTTATTAATTGAAAGTACATTTTGCCAGTTCCAGCGCGCATAAGAATCATACATATTATGCACACGGCCTTTTACACTTTGTCCGTCTCCATGAATGGCATTCCAATACAATAATCCTTCTGATCCATTTCTGTCAATACCCAGTTGTGTACGGAAATTTAACCAGGGAGTGAGGGTTGCTGATGCAAACGCAGTACCCATTGTACGCATATTGACTGTTGTATATCTGTTTTTTGTCAGGGTATAAACAATGTTTGGTAGGTTATCGTCAATAGTCTTGAGGTTTTTCCACATGCCTACTAATCCTGGGGTTACAAAGTCGATGTTGTATCCGGTAGGATGATCAGGATTGTAAATTGGTGTGTTTGGCAGTTGTCGGATAGCCGAAAAAATATTACCTGAAAGTGAATTTTCCCCGGCATTCAAACCTTCATAATCGGTTTGAGTGATGCCAATATTTGTGCCAAGTGTCAGCCATTTATTTACTTTTTGTTCAACATTAGCACGCGCAGAAAAGCGGTTCATTTCGTTAGGGAGCGTTACTCCTTCCTGGGTTGTGTATCCAAGTGAGAAATAGTAATTGCTTTTATCCGTAGCACCAGACATTGATAAATTATGATCCTGCTGGAATGCGTTTGCTCTTAAAACAGCGGCTTGCCAGTCCGTGTCAACTCCTCCGTCAACTGCATAAGCCGATTGACCACGATTTGATCTTTTTTCGTTGGCAATCTCAATGAATTCTTTTGCATTCAGCAAATCAAATAAATTTACCGGTGACGCATAACCCATGTAAGTGTTGTAAGTAGTTTTTAACTTACCTTTTGATCCCTTCTTGGTAGTGATCAGCATTACCCCATTGGCCGCGCGTGATCCATAGATAGCTGTAGCCGATCCGTCTTTCAGAATTTCTACTGATTCAATATCGGCAGGATTTATATCTCCCATGGCATTATCCAAAGCATATCCTCCAAGTTCGCCTGTTGCAACCGGCACACCATCGACAACAATTAAGGGATATGTGCCTGAAGAAATAGAACTAACACCTCTGATGAGGATTTTAGGCGCAGAACCCAGAATACCCGAATTCGTAGTGATTTGTACACCTGCAGAACGACCAGCTAGCTGAGATTCGAAACTTGGGGTTGCTAAATTAGCAATTTCGTCACCTTTCACTTGTGAAATTGCCCCTGTAACTTCCCGTTTTTTCTGAACACCGTAACCAACCACCACCACTTCGTCAACAGAAATAAGCTGTGACTTAAGTTGAAAATTGTAAACCAACTGGTCTCCGAGTTCAAGTTCCATTGTTTCCATTCCAACAAAAGAGAATACCAATGTTTTGGCATCTGT
>DAITNH010000346.1:0-5145 GCA_036834745.1 Prolixibacteraceae bacterium | reverse complement strand
TCCGAATGAATTTCAGGTTTATTAAAACTGCGAATTACGACGCATTGCTAACTGTTAAAACCACTCTGAAGGCCATTAAAGGTGTCCGGATTTGGTTTTCATACAAGCTCTATAACGAACAGAATGAATTGATTAACTATGCCGAGACCGAACTGGCTTTTGTTGAAAAGGATACATGGAAACCTTGCCCTGCCCCTGAATTTGTAATGAAAGCGATTGAAAAACATAAGACAGAACAGATAAATGCTTAATACTACAATGACAAAACAAGAGGCGAAAGATAAAGCAGTAGCTTTATTTGACAAAGGTTATGCCTGTTCTCAAGCGGTTTTGCTGACTTTTGCCAGTCAGTTTGACCTTGATGAATGGACAGCCAAACTCATTTCCTCCACTTTTGGCGGAGGCATGGGGCGGTTACGGCAAAAATGTGGCGCAGTAACCGGCGGGTTCATGGTTCTTGGACTCAAATACGGCAATGCAAATCCCAAGGATATGGAAACGAAACTTGCTGCATATCGGAAAGTCCGTGATTTGAACCATTTGGTGGAAGAAATCCATGGCACAAGTAATTGTGGTGAGATACTCAAAAAATTTGCAACAGAAGCAGATGTTGCTGAACGAAAACACCATAAAATTATTTGCCGAAAGATTGTTGGCGATGTTACCGGATTGGTATTCGACTTGATAAACAGCGCTAATTAAATGAATATTAAACTCACCCCGATGTATCGGGGTGAGTTTAATAATAACACACAGATATTCAAATAATTAATACTAATATTCTAATGAAATTTCAACCTGAAAAATATGCGATTGAAGATAACCCGATGCAGCCTTTTATTGATGCAGAGGAAATCTGGAATATTATTAATACTACAAAATCATCGAAAAGTAGGGTGCGGGAAATCATTGCCAAATCGTTGGATAAAAACCGTTTAACCTTGGAAGAAACTGCCGTGGTCATCAATACTGTTGATCCGGATTTGATTGAAGAAATTAAAGCAGGAGCGCATGAGTTGAAAGAAAAGGTTTACGGCAAGCGGATTGTGTTGTTTGCCCCCTTGTACGTTGGCAATAAATGCACGAACAATTGTATTTATTGCGGGTTCCGCACCGGAAATGAGGCCGCTATAAGAAGAACTTTATCAAACGAAGAACTTATCAATGAAGTATATGCTCTTGAAGATGCCGGACAGAAACGCCTTATTTTAGTCTATGGCGAACATCCCGAATATTCAGCAGATTTCATTGCCCAATCGGTAAAAACGGTATATGCGACCAAAAAGGACAAAGGCGAAATCAGGAGGGTAAATATTAATGCTGCACCATTAGAGATTGAAGGATTTAAAACAGTAAAGCAATCTGGCATAGGTACTTATCAAATATTTCAGGAAACCTATCACCCTGAAGCCTACAAACAATACCATTTATCGGGTAAAAAACGGAGCTTTGAAAACAGGTTAATTGCATTGGATAAAGCACAGGAAGCAGGAATAGATGATGTAGGAATCGGCGCCTTGTTTGGTTTGTACGATTGGCAATTTGAGGTTTTGGCTTTGGTTCGCCATGCAAACCATCTCGAAGCTTGTTACAATGTAGGGCCACACACTATTTCATTTCCACGGATAAAAAGCGCTTCGCAATCGAATGTTCCTGAACAATATATCGTTAGTGATACAGATTTTGGAAAGTTGGTGGCTATCATAAGGCTTGCGGTGCCTTACACAGGTATGATCTTAACCGCAAGGGAATCGCCCGAACTCCGGAAAGAAGTTTTGCAATACGGTGTTTCTCAAATCGATGGGGGAACCAAGATTGAAATAGGAGCATACGCCGAAAGTTTAAATAAAAAGCAAAACCTTAACCGGGAACAATTTCACATTAACGATTCGCGCTCGCTCGACGAGATTGTTGAAGAACTGCTTAACGAAGGTTTTCTTCCATCGTTTTGCACGGCTTGCTACCGCTTGGGACGGACCGGCGAACACTTCATGGAAATTTCGGTGCCGGGTTTTATTCACAATTATTGCACGCCCAATGCCATTTTAACACTATCGGAATATTTGACCGATTATGCTTCTGAAGAAGTCAAACACAAAGGCTGGCAGGTTATTGACAGCAAAATGAATGAAATAAGTGATCAGCCATTGGTTCATCAGCTTAAAGCTAAGATTTCCAGAATTGTCAACGGGGAAAGGGATTTATACTTTTAATAAATGATATGAGAATTCATAAAGAAGGACGGACGATTGTATTTGGAGTAGTGATTTTCTGCCTGGCCCTTATTTCAATAATAGCCTGGACAACAGATTTCGACAGTTTAACCTCCAAAATAGCCGGAACATTTATTGTTTTGGTAGGATGCTTTGTTACTTATTTTTTCAGGAATCCGTACCGGCCAATTAAAACTGACCAATCAATAATTTATGCCCCTGCAGATGGTCGGATTGTGGATATTGATACTGTTTTTGAAAAAGAATTTCTGATACAGGATTGCCTGAAAGTTTCCATATTCATGTCAATCTGGAATGTGCATGTGAACCGCTATCCGTTAACTGGCACCATTAGTTACACGAAATACCATCCTGGCAATTATTTCATCGCCAGTCACCCCAAATCTTCGGAGTTAAACGAACACCAGTCAACTGTAATTAAAACATCCGAAGGTATATCGGTATTGATAAAGCAAATTGCCGGAACGCTGGCCCGCCGGATTATTTGCTATGCAAAAGTGGATGAGCAGGCCATACAGGGCAATGATCTTGGTTTTATTAGATTCGGTTCACGGGTCGATATTTTTCTGCCCTTAAATACTGAAATACTGGTTAAGATGGATGAAATGGTAAAAGGAAACCAGACTATTATTGCCTGGTTTAAATAATATTGAAAACTACCTATTGAAAAAATTAAAAACACAAAAATCATGAAAAGTACAGACGTATTGGTTATTGGAGGAAGCGCTGCCGGAATGGTTGCAGCCATAACCGGAAAAAATTGCTGGAATGAGAAAAGTTTTATTTTGGTGAAAAAGCAAAAGCATGTGATGGTTCCGTGCGGAATTCCCTACATTTTTGGAACACTCGACAGCAGTCAACTAAATATCATGCCTGTTGATAATATGCTCGAAAAAGCGGGTATAGAATCACTGGTGAATGAAGTGGTTACCATTGACAAGGAAGCCAAAATTGCAACCCTTGAAGATGGAGAACAAATTAAATACGACAAGCTGGTCATTGCTACCGGGTCAAAACCCATAAAGCCCAAATGGCTGAAAGGGAATGATTTGGAGAATGTGTTTGTGATACCCAAAAATAAGGTTTACCTCGATTCGATGAAAGAGAAAATCAATGGATTAAAGAAAGTCGTTGTTATTGGCGCCGGATTTATTGGTGTCGAATTTTCTGATGAATTGAAAAAGAACGGGCACGAAGTTTTTCTGGTTGAAAAAGAAAAAGAAATTCTGAGTATGGCTTTTGATGAAGAAATCGCTTCAAAAATATCAGAGATTCTGAAAAGCAGAGGTGTTAATATTATAACCGGAAATGGAATCAGTGAAGTGATTGGAACCACAAAAGTGGAAGGAGTCAGACTTGAAAATGGCGAAACGATTGAAGCTGATGCGGTTATCCTTTCCATGGGTTATAAGCCAAATACCGAACTGGCCGGAAAATCAGGAATATATGTGGACGAAAGTGGTTTTATTGCCGTTGATGAATACATGCGTACCCACGAAAAAGACGTGTTTGCCATTGGCGATTGTGCTCAAAAACGCGATTTCATTACCCGCAAACGGGTTCCAACCATGCTGGCCTCAACCGCTTGTGCCGAAGCCCGGGTAGCCGGAATGAATTTGTTTAACATCCATGTGGTTAAAACTTTTAGCGGTACCATCGGAATCTATTCAACAGCCATTGGCGAATATGCTTTTGGAACGGCAGGGATTACTGAAAAACGGGCAATAGAAGAAGATATTTCTGTGACTACCGGATTTTTCGAAGGGGTTGACCATCATCCGGGAAACTTGCCCGAAACACACAAACAAATGGTTAAACTGATTGTGGCCAAATATTCGGGCGTAATTATTGGCGGCGAAGTAATCGGTGGACAAAGTGCCGGTGAATTGATCAATGTAATCGGAATTGCCATTCAAAACCGGATGTCAATCAATTCGCTGCTCATCTCGCAGATTGGTACTCATCCCTGTTTAACCGCTTCACCTGCAGCTTATCCGTTAATTAAAGCTGCCGAAATTATTGCTTCTAAACTCCGAAATTTGTAAAAACAAACCTATAAGTATGCTAGCAGATTACCGTTGTTTCTTTTGTTTCGTGCGTTCGATGGAAAAGATGCTCGAAAAAGAGAATTTTGATCAGGACCAAAAGCGTCGTTTTACGTTCGAAATGACACGTCTTTATCAACAAACTGAAAATGGAACCATTACGACCAGCTTTTCGAGGGAACTTTATGCCAGTCTGCGAAGGTATTCCGGTAATCTCGATCCATACAAGGAGATTAAAAAATCGAGCAACGAATTTGTTTTGGGCTTGTATCCTGAAATGAAAAAACTGGTTCAGGATTCAGTCAATCCTTTTGAGACTGCATTGCGATTGGCCATTTCAGGAAATATTATCGACTACGCCATCAACGATCAATTCGACCTGATGGCGACCATCGATAAAGTTTTGAACTCCGATTTTGCCATCAATCATTCGGAAGCCTTGAGAGAAGCAATCGGTAAAGCCGAAACGGTTTTGTATTTGGGCGATAACTGCGGCGAAATTGTTTTCGACAAGTTGTTCATTGAAACCATTGCCCACCCGAACCTGATTTACGCGGTGCGCGGAGCTCCGGTGATTAACGATGCAACGATGGAAGATGCCGAATTTGTTGGCATGACCAACGTTGCCCGTGTTGTTTCTAACGGATACGATGCACCTTCAACTTTGGTTGAACATTGCTCCGACGAGTTTCTCGAAATTTACAACAAGGCGGATGTGATTATTTCGAAAGGGCAAGGCAATCTGGAAGGTTTGTTTGAAAGCCCGAACCAGCATATTTTCTTTTTACTGATGGTGAAATGTAAGGTGGTGGCCGAACGCCTTGGGGTAAAAAAAGATAGTTTTGTGGTGAGACAAAATAAAGGTA
>DAITNH010000345.1:0-5155 GCA_036834745.1 Prolixibacteraceae bacterium | reverse complement strand
CTGGTACTTGTGCCGCTTTATTACAAATTGCAGTTGGTTTCCATTTACACTTATCTCGATCAGCGTTTTGGCGTTCGATCCTATAAAACCGGTTCGTTCTTTTTCCTGATTTCGCAAACCATCGGGGCGTCGTTTCGCATGTACCTGGTTGCCGGAGTGCTGCAAATCGCATTTTTCGACGCTGTTGGAATCCCTTTCTGGGCAACGGTCATGTTCACGATTTTTATGATCTGGGTTTATACTTTCCGCGCCGGAATTAAAACCGTGGTCTGGACGGATTCGCTGCAAACATTGTTTATACTGGGATCAGTTGGACTGACGATTGTGATTATTTCATCGCAACTGAACATGAGCATGGGTGAGATGGTGAAATCCATTGAGCAGCATCCGTACAGCAACATGTTCGACTGGGACTGGCGCTCGAAAACCAATTTTTTCAAGCAGTTTTTTGCCGGACTTGGAATCGTAATTGTAATGAACGGTCTGGACCAGAATATGATGCAGAAAAGTTTGACCTGCAAAAACCGGAAGGACGCGCAGAAAAATATTTATTGGTTTAGTTTTGCTTTCATCATTGCCAACCTGCTTTTCCTTTGCCTGGGCGTGATGCTTTATATTTTTGCGCAACAGAAGGGTATTGCACTTCCAACCAAAACCGACGATTTATTCCCGATGCTCGCTTTGCAGCATTTTGGCCTGATCACTGGAATCCTGTTTCTTTTGGGAATTGTTTCGGCTGCCTATTCGAGTGCCGACTCGGCGCTGACTGCCCTGACCACCGCTTTTTGCATCGACTTCCTGAATGTCGATCCGAAAAATCCAGACAGCAAACCGAAACGCATCAAAGTACACATTGCCTTTTCGGTGCTCATGTTTTTTGTGATCGTTTTGTTCTGGTTGATCAACAACGACAGCGTGGTCACAGCCGTTTTTAAGGTGGCCGGTTATACTTACGGGCCGCTGCTGGGGCTTTTTGCCTTCGGAATTCTGACTAAAAAACAGGTACACGACCGGTACGTTCCCATCCTTGGATTGCTTTCTCCGGTAATTACCTACATCATCAATATTAATTCAGAAGCCTGGCTGGGCGGCTATAAATTCGGTTTCGAATTGTTGCTCCTGAACGGCTTGATCATGTTCACCGGATTGCTCATTTTAACCAAAAAACCAAACCATGATAAAAACAACACAACGCTACCTAGCGCTTGACGTACTGCGCGGCATGACCGTCGCCCTGATGATTTTAGTGAACACTCCCGGAAGCTGGTCGCATATTTATGCCCCGCTTGAACACGCCAAATGGCACGGTTGCACTCCGACCGATCTGGTTTTCCCGTTCTTCCTTTTTGTGGTCGGAGTTTCAATGTTTTTCTCGTTTTCGAAATACAACAACTCATTAAATGCAGAATCGCTCCTGAAAATCGGTAAACGAACCTTGCTCATTTTTGCAATCGGTTTGTTCCTGAATTCTTTTCCGCAATGGGCGACCGATTATTCCAAACTGCGCATTCTGGGCGTGTTACAGCGAATCGCACTGGCCTACGGAATTGGCGCTGTCATAGTGCTGGCTTCTCCCCGGAAATTTCTTCCGTACATTGGAGGCTCCATTCTTTTCTTTTACTGGGGACTGATGTACTTCCTGGGAGGTTCCGATCCGTTCTCGCTGGAAGGAAATGCCACAATCCCTTTTGATACTGCTGTTTTGGGTGCCGACCATCTTTACAAAGGCTTCGGAATTCCATTCGATCCGGAAGGATTGTTAAGCACCATTCCGGCGATTGTTACGGTAATTATTGGCTATTTGGTCGGTTCTGTCGTAAAAGATACCGAAAAGAAGTCGGTACCCAAAAAACTGGTTCTGTTTGGTGCCGCCGCCATCGTCGCTGGTTTGATTTGGGGCTTGGTTTTCCCGATCAACAAACCGATCTGGACCAGTTCGTATGTGCTTTACACAGCAGGATGGGCCAGTATCGTTTTAGCTTTGCTCATCTGGGTAATCGACCTGAAAGGCTATTCGAAATGGACATCATTTTTCGTTGTTTTCGGCATGAACCCGCTGTTCATTTTTGCGCTCTCCGGATTGTGGGCCAAAATCTTTGGGCGACTGATTCATTTTACCGACCCCGATGGAAATGTCATTAGTGGATCAGCCAAACTTTACCGCGATGTTTTTCTGCCAATGGCAGGCGAATTAAACGGTTCGTTGTTGTTTGCCATTTCGCATGTGATCATTTTCTGGATGATCGGATATGTGCTGTACAAAAAGAAGATTTTTATAAAAGTGTAAAACCAGTGGGCAGTCGCAGTCTCAGTGGGCAGGATGGATGAAAATTGAGATATCCTTTGTCGTTCGGCTTCAGCGTTCGACTGAGCTCACGCCGAAGTCCAACGGATAAATGATGGCAAAAAGATAGTTGGCTTTAGCTCATAGATTTGAATAACAGTATATTAAATGGGCTAAAGCCCCGGAATTTAATTGAATTTGAATCCGTCACATGAATGTGACGGCAAAGGATATAGCGCGTTGAAAGTGAGTTTATGATAATCTGGGAATTATCCTTTGCCGTTCGGCTTTAGCCAACGGACAGGGAAGTCAAAAAAAATTCGTCCGCGGTAAATATTCAAAAGAGTGAAAGTCCAATTTCGGACGAAACAGAAAACTGAATGTTCAAAAAACAAAAACAATTATAATATTGAAATCGAATCAAATAAATAAAAATCCATTGCGATTTTGGAACCCAATAAAATCCAAAATTCTCATTCTGCTCATCCTGCTGGGAATGGCTTCGCAATCATGCCTTGTGCAATCCAAACGCCTGATTAAAAGGGCCAACAAAGCCTCCACCGAATTTGCCCAAAAGGCATCGGAGGATTCGGTATATAAATTTAAATTCGATACGGTTGTGGTCGATCAGCAAGCGAAAAAGGTAAACCTGAAAATGAAAGAAGGGTTTTCCTATTTTCCATTCCGGCCCGAAAATACCCGTCAGTACAACGATTGGTTCAAGGAATCGCTTGGACGAAAATTCCGCAGTTATTCCATTTCAATCGAGTCGATGGGAAAGGAAATCAGCGAGTTGATCCCGAATTATTACCGCGATCAAACGGTTACCGTTGATGCTTCGCGTTTGAGCCAACCTACAAAACCTAAATTGCCAATTGTGCGCAATGTTTCAGGAGGAACGAATTTTACCGAAGGTTTGAGCAACCGGAACATCGCTTTGTGGCACAGTCACGGCTGGTATTACGAAAACACGCTCGACCGCTGGGAATGGCAGCGTGCACGGGTTTTCCTGACCGTCGAAGATATCTGGACGATGGATTTTGTGGTTCCGTACATCACGCCGATGCTCGAAAATGCAGGGGCAAATGTGTTTCTTCCCCGCGAGCGTGACACCCAAAAACATGAACTGATTATTGACGCAGATGGCTCAACAAAAGGATGCGTTTATCAGGAAACGGGCGAAGCCTTTCAGTCCGGAAAAGAAAAAGGTTTTGGACTGAAAGTGCCGTTTCTGGTTGAAGGCGAAAATCCTTTCCAAATGGGCGTAACCCGCCAGATGCAGGCAAAAAAATCGGCAGATTCCCGAATAAATTATCTTCCTGAAATTCAGGAAACGGGCGAATATGCGGTGTATGTTTCATACCCGCAAAATAATGAAAATGTGACCGATGCGCATTATGGCGTTTATCATTCAGGAGGGAAAACCGAATTTTTGGTGAACCAGACAATGGGTGGCGGAACCTGGATTTACCTGGGAACTTTCAGGTTTGAGAAAGGAGCAGATCGTGAACAAGCCTGTGTTGAGCTGACCAATGAATCGAATGAAACCGGCAAATGGATTACTGCCGATGCCGTGAAACTGGGCGGAGGAATGGGAAATGTGGTTCGCGGGCAGGCGGCGCAACTCGAAAAAATCCGCCAAATCCGCGATGAAAAAGGGTTTGCAATGGATTCGTCGCTATGGTTGCCCTTTGCCAGTCAGCGTCCGCGTTATCAGGAAGCTTCGCGCTATTATTTGCAAACTGCCGGAATGCCCGATACGCTCGTTTACCTACTGAATAAAACCAAGTCGGATTATTCGAACCGTGGACAGGATGCCGCGCTTTACGCCAAACGCGAAAGCGGAAGGGACGATTACAAAGATGATTATCAGTCGCGTGGCGAGTGGGTGAATTACCTGATGGGCGCGCCAAACGGACCAAAGGCAAATCCTGACGCAAAAGGATTGGGAATTCCGATGGACATGGCGCTGGCTTTTCATACCGATGCCGGAACAACGCCCGATAGCTCGATTATTGGTAGCCTAATGATTTACGATACGACTTACGGACCGGACACTTTTGCCAATGGGCAATCGCGTTGGGCAAGCCGCGACTTGAGCGATATTCTGCAAACGCAAATTGTTGACGACCTTCGGAAGCTCTATTTTCCGCAGTGGACGCGCCGACCCATGTGGAACAAACAATATGCTGAAGCCGCACGTCCCAAAGTGCCTGTTGTTTTATCTGAATTGCTTTCGCATCAGAATTTTGCGGACATGGTTCATGCTTACGATCCACGATTCAAATTTGATGTCAGTCGCGCTTATTACAAAGGAATCCTGAAGTTTTTGGCTTTTCAGAACGGGCAGAAATACGTCGTTCAGCCTTTGCCGGTCGATCATTTTCAGATGAGCCTCGAAGGAAGAAACATCCGCTTGTCGTGGAGTCCGGTAGCCGACGAATTGGAGCCAACAGCAATTGCCAAAACGTATAAAATTTATACCCGCTGTGAAAACGGAGGCTTTGACAATGGCCGGAAAGTAAATGAACCGACCTTAGTTTTAACTGATTTAAAACCGGGAGTCATTTACAGTTTCAAGGTTACAGCTATGAACGAGGGTGGCGAGAGTTTCCCTTCGGAAATACTGGCTTGCAGCCTGCCAACTGACGACAAAAAACCGGTTTTAATCGTGAACGCTTTCGATAGGATTTGTGGACCGGCAGCTTTCGATAACGGCAAAGAAGCTGGTTTTCGGATGAGCGAGGACGAAGGTGTGGCCAATAAAAGGGATTTGGGATACATTGGCGAACAATACGATTTCAATCGCAAAATGCCTTGGATCGACGATGATAATTCGGGTTTTGGTTCCAGTCATGCCGATCAGGAAAC
>DAITNH010000344.1:0-5157 GCA_036834745.1 Prolixibacteraceae bacterium | reverse complement strand
CAGAAAGCGGCAGAGCCGCAAAATATTTGTAGTAAAAAAGTTGATAAAAGCTGGTAAGGTGCAGCGCACCGCAATACTACAAATAATAGGTGCTATATTTCGGTACTCCGCACCTTTTGTGTGTATTGCATCATATACTACAAATATCAACGGTGCTCTGCACCTGAAAATGCTTGCTTCAGTTTACCCATACAAAACGTTATAGAACCAGTATTTAACTATTCTCTTTACTAACGACATTACCCCGACGGGAAATTTCATAAAGTTTCCTAATCTTCTGATAAATTAATATTTGCTTAGCATTCAGAACTTTATAATTGTTTAGTTTTGCGGCCTGTTTGGAAAAACAAAGGGTAATAATACCATGAACTTTCAGTGAATAAGTAATTTATAAAAGGAATATACATGAAGCGCATCAATGAATACAAGCGGTTATTTAATGTTGAACACGACACCGATCTAAAAACGCTAAAAACTACCTATAGAAGCCTGGTAAAAGAATGGCATCCCGATAAATTTTCTGAAGGTGACGAGTTGGCTGCCGAGGCTGAAATGAAAAGCCGTCAAATTATTGATGCGTACCACTTCCTGGTAAGTATTGCTCCCGAGACAATAGCTTCAAATTTAGAAGAATACAACACTTCCTATGAATCGGGTATCGCCGATTTCAAACACAAAGGACTTTTACTTGAAATTTCTTTTGTTGATGGAACCACTTATGAATACTTTGGTGTACCGAAAAGTGTCTATGTAAAAATGATCAATTCCGACAAGCAATTACGTTTTGCAAAAAGGAACATTTTTAATACTTACCTCTACCGAAAATCAAAAAAAGGCCTTCAGGTTGCATAGAAAACCTTTGCAAAAGAGGTTTCCATTCCAGACAAAACCACACTTAACACGACCGCTAAAGTGAATGGCAGGTCAACGTTTCGGAAGTAGTCATCATGTGTCAGTATTGCGATTTCAGTCATCAAACTTTCTACCGACGAACGGGGGCAAAACTGAATTAAAATCGCTATATTAGATTAAAATAATAAATGTCATGATCGCCATCATTTCCATTTTTGCTGCCATCGTAGGAAATCTGGTTTTATTTAGAATTTCCAGTTTAAAACAAGGTGTTTTCTTGTTTCAAAAACATAGAAATGGAAGTACTTTAATGGCATGTATATTTCTCAGAAACAAAATCGCAGGATTTACAATTTTGGGTTTGATACCCGGATTGATTGTTCTTATTACTGATCCTCAACTGTTTACGCAATTTGGACTATCTTTGCTCTACAGCAGTGATTATCTCTCGTTAGTAGGGTTGTTGCCACTAATAGTCGGGATAAATTACTTCCTGGCAAAATACCCTGCCACTATGAAACGCTATCCTGAAATGCGGTTTACAGAATGGACAAAATCAAGACTCGCCGCCCTGGTTTCGGGCTGGACTTTGTACCTTTTAGGTTATGAATTCCTCTTCCGTGGATTATTGTTTTTTTCTGTTTATCAGTCATCAGGTCTTTGGGCATCAATAATCGTAAATGTAGTTATCTATTCCGCAGCACATTACCCCAAAGGGAAGGCTGAAATGTTCGGTGCAATTCCTTTTGGCATTCTTTTGTGCTATGTGGCTTTGCTAACCGGATCATTTATTCTGCCATTTCTGATCCACCTGTCGTTGGCGCTTTCAACCGACCTTTTTTCAATCCGTAACAATCCTGAAATGAAAATAGTGCGATCATGAACAGAACTGCATTGGTAACAGGTGCTGCATCCGGTTTGGGATATGAGTTTTCAAATCTTCTGGCCAAAGATTTTTACGATTTAATACTGATCGATATCGATTCAGATAAGTTAATTGAAACAAAACAAAAAATCGAGGAAAAGTTCCCGGTAAAAGTCAGCATTTTAACATGTGATCTGTGCAAACCGAAAATAGCAGCAACCATTTATGAAGAAATAAAAAGTAGTAAAATTGATGTACTCATTAACAATGCAGGCTTCGGGTTATTTGGTTTTTTTTCAGAAACAAATTGGGAAACTGAAGAATCGATGATCTGTTTGCATGTACTGAACCTGACACATTTAACAAAGCTAATTTTAAAAGACATGAGCAAAAATGGCAGTGGTAAAATTTTAAATGTATCCTCTTTGGCTGCATTTCAACCAGGCCCTTTAATGTCAGTTTATTACGCAACAAAGGCATACATTCTGTCATTCTCGGAAGCCCTTGCAAATGAAGTAAAAGGAACCGGCATAAGTGTAACAGTGCTTTGTCCGGGACAAACAAAAACGAACTTCGAAAATATCGCTGCGGCGAATTCAAATTCGAAAGTGAGTAAAATCAAATTATTCACCGCAGATGCAGCAACGGTTGCCCAATACGGATATGATGCTATGAATGCAGGAACAACGATCGCGATTCCTGGCATTGTGAATAAGTTAACCATTTTTATTACCAAACTTATTCCAAGAAAAATAACAGCTACTGCCATTCGAAAAATTCAGGTAAAAATCAGAAATTAAGCAACCGGTTATTAAGATAAATTCCTATAGACTTTTAAAAAACGATATTGTTTAAACACATAAAAGCGTACACAGATGAAGTGTTTTGTGACAGGTGCAAATGGATTTATCGGATCAAGACTTGTTGAAAAGCTTGCAGATAAAGGATACGAGGTAAATTGTCTTGTTAGGTCTCCCGAAAAATTTGTCGCACTGCGAAGAAAAAATACACATCCGGTTTTTGGCGATCTTGACAATTCTGCGGCTTTGTTAACGGGAAGCAAAGATTGCGACATTGTTTATCATCTTGCTGCGTATGCAAAACCATGGTCAAAAGACCCAAGCCTTCCCTCCAAAATCAATTTTCAGGGTACAATTAATTTATTGGAAGCCAGCCTTACAAACAAGGTCAAAAAATTCATTTTCACTTCATCTGCAGCCGTACTGGGGCCATCTCCCGAAAATAATTCCATCGATGAACAAGCAGTTCGCAATTCCCCATTTTTCAATGAGTATGAATCGACGAAAACGATGGCAGAAAATGCATGCCTTGAATTTTCAAAAAAAGGCTTGCCGGTAGTGATTTTAAATCCAACCCGTGTTTATGGCCCGGGTCCGATCAACGAAAGCAATTCGATTACCAAAATCATTCAAATGTATCAAAACGGTAAGTGGCATATTTTGCCCGGAAATGGTACTAAAATCGGAAACTACGTGTTCATCGACGATGTTGTCAACGGTCATCTGCGTGCAGCCGAAGCCGGCATTACCGGAGAACGGTATATCCTTGGAGGCGAAAATCTCACCTTCAATCAGTTTTTCCAGGTCCTGTCAAACGTCACCGGGAAACAAAAATTTCTGGTTCCTTTTCCGGTCTGGCTTATGCTGATATTGGGCAAAATAATGGAATCTCAGGCAAAACTGACAGGGATTCCACCTATCATAACTTCACCATGGATCAGAAAATATCTGAACCATTGGAGCCTCTCAAGTGAAAAAGCTGCCCGTCAGCTTAGTTATAAAATTACTCCTTTCAGCGAAGGGGCGAAAGTAACAGTAAACTGGCTCATCGAAAACAAATAAAAGCCATGGACAAAAACCACCAATATTATACATTGATCACCGGGGCAAGTTCAGGAATTGGAAAAGCCATGGCAGAAGAATTTGCCCGAAGGAATAAAAACCTGTTATTAATATCGCTCCCGGAAACCGGGCTCCAAATTCAATGCGAAAATCTCAGATTAAAGTACAATATCGACAGCCGTTTTCTGGAAATTGATTTAAGAGATCAGAATGCACCAATGAAAATACGAACTTTTGCGCAGAATGAAAATATGCATATAAACATGCTTATCAACAACGTAGGTGTTGGTCATATTGGGATTGTTGGAGAATTCACTACACAGGAAATCAATGAAATGATCATGCTCAATATTTATTCAACTACCCATCTGACCAATTTATTTCTCAATGAATTGAAATCTTATCCTGAGTCGTATATTCTGAACATGGGTAGTTTTGCAGGTTTTGTTCCCGCTCCTGTTAAAAGTATTTACATGGCTTCAAAAGCCTATATCTATTATTTTACCTGCGGATTGAGTTACGAGTTGGAAAATACTTCGGTGAAAGTGTGCGTTGCAATGCCTGGACCAGTAACATCAAACAAAAAAATGACCGATCGAATCCATCAGGATGGAACAGTTTCAAATATTTTGAAATTAAGTCCTGAAGAAGTAGCAAAACACATTGTCACCAGGTTGCTTTCCGGTGAAAGGCTTATCATTCCCGGATTTTTAACCAAAACAATGTATATTATTGGATTAATTCTTCCCTATGCAGCGGTTATACGTATTTCGAAAAACTTATTTACCAACCGAAAGAATCAGGCCTGATATTTCCTGATTAATTTGCGAATTAATTAATTTGATGAGTATCCGGTTGTGTACCCACATTATCAATTGCCGTCTGCTTCACAGACTGTGTGATTTCAAGATTTAAGGCTCTGAGAATTGCGTATTTCAAAAGTTTCTCAGATACCTATCCGAATATTTTCGGTATAAAATTTAGTTTTCACACAGTCTGTTCAGACTTCGGCGTGAGACTTCGGCGTGAGCTCAGTCGAACGCTCAGTCGAACGCTAACGGATAAATTGATGAGCGCGGCCAATGGCTTTAGCCACAGTATTTTGGGCTAAAGCCCATACTATCTGCTCAATACAACCCGTTGCCTAAAGGCGAACGGCAAAGGATATTTTTTCATTATTCAACTGTATAGGTACATGTTACCAATAAAGAAGCAAAACTGGGATTATTAATTTCAAATCCCCTAAACTGAAAAAGGTGCAGCGCACCGGTTATATTTGTAGCTTAGATAATGTAATACACACAAAAGGTGCAGCGCACCGTAATCTTTTTCATAATGGCAAACACATACACACAATGTTATTTTTAGCTCGTATTTGCTGTAAAAAATAGAGATGCCCTGATAAAAAAATCATGGAAAAATGAATTAGAAATGTATATAACCGGCATTGTTCAAAATCACAAACACAAACTTTTGGGGTCTATAACGTTTTGTATGGGTAATTATAGAAAGGGAATAGATATATATTGTAATTGTTTACTCACCCCGTCGCATCTTCGATGCTCTCCCCCTCTCTTT
>DAITNH010000343.1:0-5165 GCA_036834745.1 Prolixibacteraceae bacterium | reverse complement strand
GAGTATTTTGAGAAACCAGGCTTAAATGTTCTGGTATTTAGTAACCAATACAACGGAATGTTTTTCGATGAAAAAACTGCCGGAATTGAAATCATCCATCATGGTGTAAGAACTTCTACCGGTGGTGCCATAAGGTTGCAAAACACTCCGGAACAATGGGATTTAATTCCCATTATGGTCGAAAGAAAAGTGAATAAAGACAATAGTATTGATGTTGTTTTACGTTACGAGGATTTTGATTTTAATTCAAGAGTAAACGTTCTGGCAAATGGCAATTGACTGGAAATCAATGTATATATGGATAAGCCAATTCCCGAAAAACTGTTAGGTCGCGCAGGATTTAACCTTGAATTTTTGCCATCAAGTTACTTTGAAAAAACTTTTCTGATGGATGGCAATCCCGGAAATTTCCCAAGGTATCCCGCCTCAAATACCCGGATTGAACCAATCAGTAAAAAAATAACTCAGTTTGCGGAACATACCACATTTGACGATAGGGGCAGAGGCGAATTTATAGTGACTGATCCAATTGCAAAAGGTAAAACAATCGTTTTAGCGCCGGAAGATCCTGAACGGAGGATTAAAATTCAGGCAGTTGATGCTGAATTGATGCTTTTCGACGGTCGTAATCTTGGACAGAACGGATGGTTTATTGTTCGTAGTTTGCTTCCGGCCAATAAAACCGGAAAAGTACTGACATGGTACCTCGAACCCAATGCGACTCCAAACTGGAAAAGAGAACCTGTAATCGGATTTTCGCAGGTGGGATATGTGCCTCAACAGGAAAAAGTTGCTGTTATTGAACTGGATAAAAATGATACGCCTTTGGCAAAAGCATCCGTTTTTCAGGTTACTGCAGAAGGTAAATTGGTTGAAAAACTGGTGGGAACTGTTAACGTTTGGGGAAAATACCTCCGGTATAATTACGCGAAGTTCGATTTCAGTTCAGTAAAAGAACCTGGAATTTATTTTATTCAATACGGCGATCAAAAAACAAATACATTCGCCATTGGTCCAAATGTTTACGACAATATCTGGCACCCTACCATGGACGTATGGTTCCCAGGGCAAATGGATCACATGCAGGTAAACGAGGCTTATCGTGTGTGGCATGGAGCTCCTTTTCTGGATGATTGCCTTCAGGCACCGGTTAATTCTCAGCATTTTGATGGTTACAAACAGGGCCCGACTACCGATACAAAATATAAATCGCTGGAACATATCCCCGGAATGGCAGTAGGTGGCTGGTTCGATGCGGGAGATTTCGACATTCAGACCGGCTCTCACAACAGTGTTATTTCAAGCTTTGTTGAAACATGGGAGGTCTTAAAAGTTGACAGGGATCAAACATTTATTGATCAGAAAACCCGCTTTGTGGATATTCACCGTCCCGATGGAAAACCGGATGTTTTGCAGCAAATTGAACACGGAGCTTTAAACCTGGTAGCACAGGTTGAGAATATCGGGCATCCGGTTAGGGGAATCATTGTTCCAAATCTTCATCAATACCATCACTTGGGCGATGCCATGACCGAAACAGACAACCTGTTTTATAATCCAGCCCTGAAGCCTTATGAAACAGACGGTAAATCCAGCGGTACATTGGACGACCGCTGGGCATTCACTAACCGTATGTCTTTCCTCGATTACCAAACTGCCGCTACATTGGCTGCTGCCAGTCGTGCACTCAGAGGGTACAACAACGAGCTTGCTGATAAGAGTTTGGCATGTGCAAGAAAACTGTTGGAAGAGGCTGATGAGGCAACAAAAAATCCCAAAGAAAATGAAGATCCATTTATGAAAATGATGGGCAGAGGAGCTGATGTGAATACAGTCCTTCAGTTATTTATTACCACAAAAGAGCAAAAATATGCTGACCGATTTCTGGAACAAATATGGCCAATGCTTGACCGAATGGCGGAAGGGACTGGAAGAAATTTAGGCTATTTTAACGGTTTTGGAGGAAGAAGTAGCTTTAATCAGGCACTTATCGCAATTCCTTATATGGATGCGGCATATAAAACCAGGTTAAAAGGCTATGTTTTGAAATACAAGGAAACAATAGACAACAACGTGAAGAGTAATCCTTATGGCGTACCTGTTATAACCAGCGGTTGGGGCGGAAGTTCGCATGCAATAAATTGGTCGATAACCAATTTTTTTGTGCACCAAGCATATCCTGAAATTGTTAGTGAGGAATATGTTTATAAAGGGCTTAATTATGTGTTGGGTTGTCATCCATATTCAAATTTATCCTTTGTCAGCTCGGTGGGTACTCAATCAAAAAAAGTTGCTTATGGAGGTAACAGAGGCGACTTTACTGCAATTGCCGGCGGTGTTGTCCCCGGATTGATATTGCTGAAACCGGACTACCTCGAAAATAAAGATGATTGGCCTTTCTTGTGGGGCGAAAACGAATGCATCATCGACGGTGGCGCCTGGTATGTCTTCCTGGCGAATGCTGTGAAAGAGCTACAGAAAGAATCGAAATAACATTTTAAGTATTGACAATTTAATAATTTACTATTTACTATTTGGCTTATCACAGATAATTAGCCTGTTGCAAGCAAATGAATGCCACAATATATTTATCTTATCACTTTAAATACTTAGTCATGAAAAATTATAAATCATTAATATTTGGTCTGGCAGTTATAGGAGTTAGCAGCTTGTCAGCTCAAAATCCCATTGTTCGCAACCAGTTTTCAGCCGACCCTACTGCAAGGGTGTTCAATGGCAAAGTATATGTTTTTCCTTCACATGATATTCCAACACCTAAAGACCAAAAACAATTGCGTAAAGACTGGTTCTGCATGGCAGACTATCACGTTTTTTCTTCTGAAAACCTGACCGACTGGACAGATCACGGTACGATTGTTAGCCAGAACAAAGTTGCATGGGTCGATTCAACCTCATACAGCATGTGGGCGCCCGATTGTATTGAACGGAACGGTAAGTATTACTTTTATTTTCCGGCCAACAAAAATATTGCCGGTACTAACGGAAGAAAAGGTTTTGGGATCGGTGTTGCTGTGGCCGACAAACCTGAGGGACCTTACATTCCGCAAGCCGAACCAATTAAAGGCGTCAATGGGATCGATCCGAATGTGCTTATCGACAAAGATGGACAAGCGTATTTGTACTGGTCTATGGGAAATCTTTTCGTGGCAAAGTTGAAAGAGAATATGCTTGAATTGGATTCAGAGCCGTTGGCAATTCCTGATCTTCCACAGAAAGGATTGAAGGAAGGTCCATATACTTTTGAACGCAATGGTATTTATTACCTTACTTTTCCGCATGTTGAGAACAAAATTGAACGGCTCGAATATGCCATTGGTGACAATCCAATGGGACCATTCAAAATGACGGGTGTAATCATGGATGAATCGCCCGAAAACTGTTGGACCAACCACCTATCGATAGTTCAGTATAACAATCAGTGGTATTTGTTCTACCATCACAACGACTATTCTCCGAAGTTCGATAAAAACAGGTCGATAAGGGTTGACAGTTTGTTCTTTGATACAGATGGTAAAATTCAGAAAGTAATACCAACATTTCGTGGGGTAGGGGTGACTTCAGCCAAAGAAAACATTCAACTCGACCGGTACAGCAACATCAGCAAAAACGGTGCATTCATTGCACTTCTTGATACGGTCAATACTTTTACCGGCTGGAAAACAATTCTCAAAACTCCCGAAGCCTGGGTACAATACAATACCGTTGATTTTGGAAGTAAGAAATTGAAAACGGTTGATGTTAAAGCCCAGTCAGAAAATGGAGGCACTTTGCAAATCAGGTTAGATAAAGTTGATGGCCCTATTGTTGTCGAAGTTACCATTCCGAAGGGAAATGACTGGAAAATTGTTGAAGCCAGATTTTCAAAAGCACAGAAGGGCGTTCACAACCTGTTTGTTGTTTTGAAAGATACTCCGGCAGAAATAGATTGGATTAGGTTTAAAAATTGAATATATGAAGAAATTGATTTTTTTATGGCTGGTAAGTATGGTAATATTTATTGATGCCAACGCTCAAAATCATTCAGTATTGAAACTTTGGTACGAACAACCTGCCAAACAATGGGTTGAAGCCCTCCCGGTTGGAAACGGTCGCTTGGGTGCCATGGTTTTTGGTGATCCGGGTAACGAAGTCATTCAGTTGAATGAAAACACATTATGGGCAGGTGGCCCTAATCGCAACGACAATCCCAATGCAAAAGAGGCGCTGCCTGAAGTCCGGAAACTCATATTCGAAGGCAAATACAAAGAAGCACAGGATTAGGTAGACAAGGATTTTATCACGAAAGCTTCACATGGAATGCCATACCAAGAACAAAACAATGGGATACTATCTCAAAGAGCAAGAACAAAAGAATTTTCTTTATTAAATGATAAAGAGGTAACGGAGATTGAAAAAGCTTTTCAGGATATTTTTGAGAGGAAATAAATTTTTCTTTACGACCTTTTCGTTCAAAAATAATCTTGCTGATGCCATAATTTTGTCAATGGATTTTCAATGGAATTAATCAGCTGAATGAATTTTTACTGGATTTTTATTTTTGTCAATTGACAACTAATAGCGTTAATAACTTGATATAAAAGAAATTGCGGATACCGTTTTTTAACGATATCCGCAATTAGTGGAGCTGGCGGGAGATTCCAAACGCCCCCAACTATTTAATCTTTAACATTTCAAAAATCGTACTTTGTGTATCTTAGAGGTTTATTTGTATTTGGCGGTGTAGCTATTGTATAATGTGTATGTGGTCAATTTTCTACCCTTATTTCTCCAGGAATTTCAACTGATATATGCCCGGATAGCGGGAAATCTTTTTCAAGAATCACAATTCTCAATGCATCGAGATACTCTCCTATCCCGTTTTTGATGGTTGAATGGAAATCATTCAACCGGATATTCTTCATCAATGTTTCGGTCATGGCGATAGCTGCATCTGGATGAGTTTTTGAAAATTCTTTTCCAAACTTTTGATCGAGAATTGCACAAGCGGCATCAAGCGCTTTAACTGTAATTACTGAATTACTTGCATAAGAATCTCCAATTAATTCAAATACTTCACGTTCCACTTCTTGTCTTTTATTCATTTTATTTTAAGGTTAGGTTAGTTTTCAAATACAATTATCATCTGGTCTATAGGCACCGTATTT
>DAITNH010000342.1:0-5170 GCA_036834745.1 Prolixibacteraceae bacterium | reverse complement strand
CAAGTTCCATTGTTTCCATTCCAACAAAAGAGAATACCAATGTTTTGGCATCTGTCGGAACCTTTAACCTGTACATACCGTCCATGTCGGTGATGGTTCCTAAGGAGGTTCCTTTTACTGACACAGACACTCCTGGCATGGCTCCTCCATCATCGGCGGAGGTGATCTTGCCAGTGATTTCTCTGGTTTGCGCCATCAGGGTGGTCAAACCAATTGCAAAAAATGCAAGCAATAACATGATTTTTTTCATAGAGAATTATTTTAAATTAAACAGCTTTGTATAAAGTCATTTCTCTGTCAAAATCGCATTTTCACTTTTCACTTTCTATCTTCCCAATGCTTCAATCATTGATTTTTTGACCAAAGAGTTTTTGAAATATATTCTCGCAATAAAGATTTGTGCATAAATGTAAAAAAATGTTAATTCAGTTTATCTATCCGAATAAAATAATTTGATGAAATATTAAAAAAAGCGATAAATATTTCTGATAAAATCAAAAAGTAACTTGTTTTCAAACATATATATGCATATAACGATAGGTAAAATATACAAATGGTAAAATATTGATTATCCGGAAATACTGATTCCTGATAAACGTATTGAAACAGAAAGGCCGTCTCAAAATAAATTGAGACGGCCTTTTTCTATACGATCTATACCGGACCGTTTATGCAATCCGTAAACAAAATACTACGAATTATACTTCATCGTCAGCCCAACGGGTACGACGGAATCCGCTAACAGTAATTGATTTGCCAGGTTTCCGGGTATCGGTCATTGTAAACGTGATTTTGTCCGACTTGCCACCTGTTGCAGTATCATAACCATCAGTAACAACCGTTCCACCAGTGATCGTAATAGTGTGAAGGGGAGCAGCGGTGTAAAAGGTGTTGGCTGCGCTTACAAAACAACAATCAACGATTCAGCACTGGAACTCCTGATCAGACTGGCGGGAAACATACGATTAGCCGGTTTTATCGATATTGCGGCTATGAAACCAAATGCAATTACTGGAAATGGAACACGGATAAAAGATTTTATTGATATCGCTTATCTGTCATCCAAGATTCCGTTGAATAAAATGCTTGAAGGATATGAGATGAAGTATAATGCGAATCCAATCATTCCAATTAAAGCGATCGCTTTTTTGACGATATCAATTTCAACGAACCGATAAAGATGGCCGATGGATTAAAATTTAATTGGGGGGAAATTCAAAAAAGATTGAAAAATATACGGAATTATCCCGATCGGATATTTCAGGCCTTAAAGTGAGATCATTATGACAGTCACTCAAATTATTTTACTGGCAATTATAGGCTTGATGGCCGGTATTTTCAGCGGCACTTTTGGGGTAGGAGGGGCAATTAATGTTATTCCGGCACTCATTTTCTTTTTAGGTCTTTCACAGCATCAGGCACAGGGAACTTCACTCGCCTTTATGATTCCTCCGGTTACACTGATGGCAGCCCTCAATTATTCCAAAAATGGCTATGTGAACTGGAAGTTTGCGATCGTACTGGCAATCATGTTTGTTGTTGGCACTTATTTTGGCTCCATGCTTTCTATCAGTATTCCCGAAAAAATACTGAAGAAGATGTTCGGTGGATTAATGCTGATTGTTGCCTTGAAGATTATATTTTGGAAATAAGAAGGGTTGAGTACTTAGATTTCAATAAAACTTGCAGCAATAAGATGAACCGTTTAATTATATTGTATCAAGCCAATTATAGTTGTTAAAAAAGCCTATTATCTTCAAATATATTCCCCATTGAACTAAACAATCTGTTGTAATTTACTAATTTTAGCATCTGGATGCTTGTTTTTTAAATGCCTGACAGATTAATTTGCTTTTATGTATAAATTATTGTTTGTTGTTTATTTTGTATTCTTCTTAGTCTATACAGGAAGTGCTCAAATAGAACCAATTGATTCATTACATGCTGATTTTGATAAAGCGTATGGTTTAGATGTTTTACTCAATAATGGAAGAAAATATTATCCTGACAGTAATCCGGTAACAGGCCATCCGTTTTGGAAAAGTGAGGATTCATTTAGAGGGAAGTTAACTATAAAGGGCAAGACATTCTTCGATCAACAACTCAAGTTTAACCTTCATAAGCAGGAATTTCTGCTCATCTATTTAAACCTGAATGGGCAAGAAGGTCAAATCATTCTTAATTCTGAAGTAATTGATTCCGTAAGAACAGGTACTGTACTATTTGTGCCGAATAAAAACCCGGAAATAGAACAAAATTTTATCCAGTTAATCCATCATGGGAAACTGGATTGTTTTATAGGTTGGTATAAGGAATTGAAGTTTAACCGTATAGGAGTGAATATTGGCTATATGTACACCAGCGATCGCCGCAAATATTATCTCGTTAATAACGGTGTGCTTTATCCATTCACAGGGAAATCAGCTTTTCTCAGGATTTTTGAGGGTATACAACGTTCTGCAATTAGAAAATACATGTCTTCCAAACGATTCAGGTTTAAAAATATGGATGAGAATGAATTAAGAAAGTTAATTATCTACAGCGAAAAAACAGTAAAATAACATGAAGTTTTTAGCTATATATCTATTCATATTTTTTGGACTTCTGTCAGATTTGGCCGGACAACAAAAGGAAGATATTCAAATTTCCGGTTCCTTTCGGAATCTCAGCTTCGTTGAGTTAGTTACAAAACTTGAAAAACAGTATCCGCTTCATTTCTACTTCGATGAAAAATGGATCCGTTCGCTTCAGGTGAGCATTGATGCCCAACAGCTTTCTGTTCCTGAATTTATGGAAAAATTATTACTGCCGACCCTGTTGGATTATACCTATCAGCCGCTAGGTAAGATTTTCATTTTGCCTGATAAAAAATTTAGCAAAACTTTACCTGAATATTATTTTCCTAAATCAGGTCAGGATTCGATTCAGGACAAACAGCGGGATTTGACTGGGATGGAGGAGAAGTATTTACGCGGACGTAAACCCGATATGATAAAAACGATTGTGATTGGGAGCAAGGAAAAGGCTAGAAAAGGGCGAATGGCTCTAATTAGCGGAAAATTGATGGATGAAGAATCAGGAGAACCGCTTATTGGTGCAACGCTGTTTATCCCTTTGCTTCAGAAAGGATCAGCTACCGACGCCTCCGGATTTTTAACCATAGCTCTCCGGCCCGGGGTTTATGAGGCTGTATTTCAATGTATGGGAATGGCTCAGGAAAAGGGAAATCTTGACATACGCTCTGATGGATATTTCACGCTAAGTATGAAGAAGCAGGTTCATGTAATTGGTGAGGTTCTGGTTCAGGGACAAAAGACGCAAAAAAGAGGTTCAAAACCAGGTATGGAAAATGTTTCGGTTACAACCATGAAGGAATTGCCAACCCTGATGGGTGAAAAGGATGTTCTTAAAGTTGCACAAATGCTTCCTGGAATTGTAAGCGTCGGTGAAGGATCTGCAGGGGTGAATGTACGGGGCGGAAATTCAGATCAGAATTTGTTTTATATTAACGAGATACCTGTTTACAACAGTTCGCACCTTTTTGGATTTTTTTCAGCGATTAACTCCGACATTATCGAGAATTTTTCAATTTATAAAGGACAGATTCCGGCAGAATACGGAGGTCGCTTATCCTCTGTTTTTAATGTAGAAACAAGAAAGGGACACAAGAATAAGTTTTTTACTCAGGGAGGTGTTAGCCCGGTTGCTGCAAATGCTGAAATTGATGTACCTGTTATTAAAGAAAAAATTTCGCTGGTTCTGAGCGCCCGTTCCAGTTATTCCGACTGGATTTTAAAACGTTTAAAGGATCCGGATTTAAGAAACAGTAAGGCGTCGTTTTATGATTTTGCAGGTGGACTTAATTTCGATCTGGGCGAAAAAAATCAAATTACCACATTTGCTTATAACAGCAATGATCTCTTCAATCTGAACGGATTTACTGAATATACCTATGGAAACATGGGTGGTTCGGTGAATTATTCGCATCACTTTTCACCACGATTGAAATCTTCAGTTTCAGCCATCAGTTCAAATTATAAATTTGAGACCATCGAGAAAAGTTCGGCTGCTGAAGCATACAGCCATGGCTACCAGTTGAATCATAATGAATTCCGGGCTGGTTTGAATTGGCTGGCTGGCGAACACCATGTCATTAAAGTAGGAGTGGATGCAATTCAATATGACTTGGACCGGGGAATTGTTGAACCTTATGGAAGTGAATCACTTAAATTGCCTGTTGACCTGGGAAGGGAAAAAGGGATGGAAACATCAGTCTATTTAGATGATAATATTAGTTTAGGACCACGTTTGAATATTTATGCCGGACTACGTTACAGCATGTTCACTGAATTGGGGCCGAAAACAGTGAGGAATTATTATCCGGGCACTCAGTATAATGACATGAATATCAGCAGTACGACTGATTATTCAAAAGGACAAAAGATATCAGGTTTTCAAAATCCGGAACTCCGTGCAGGATTGGATTATAAATTAATGGAAAACAATTCGGTGAAATTATCGGTGACACAGATGACCCAGTATCTGTTTATGTTGAGCAATTCCATTTCGATTGCCCCGAATGATCAGTGGAAACTGGTTGACAGTCACATTACTCCGCCTACTTCCATCCAGTATTCAGCAGGATATTATCATGAAATTCCAAAACGTGGTATGAGTTTATCGTCTGAGTTTTATTATAAACAAGCAAATAATGTGGTGGAATACCGCGATGGGGCTGATTTTTTATCAACTCCTTATGTCGAAACCTCTATTTTGCAAGGCACACAGAAAGCTTTCGGGGCCGAATTTATGTTGTCAAAACCAACCGGACGATTCAGTGGCTGGGCCACTTACACCTTTTCCCGCTCGTTTATTACCGTGAATGGTAAGGAAGATTGGGCTGACATTAACAAGGGAATAAAATATCCTTCAAATTACGACAAACCTCATGTTCTGAATTTAGTTCTGAATTACAAGTTCAACCACCGATTTTCCTG
Source organism: Prolixibacteraceae bacterium (assembly GCA_036834745.1). GTDB lineage: Bacteria > Bacteroidota > Bacteroidia > Bacteroidales > Prolixibacteraceae > Aquipluma. The sequence continues at coordinate 173 of DAITNH010000342.1, read as the reverse complement.
GTCGTCGAATTTTGCATACACTTCCGGGCGACCGGTTACTGTTCCAGAAGGTGTATATTATATTGAAGGACAACCGTTTGTTGATTATTCAGACAGAAACCAATACCGCATTCCGGATTACCTGAGGCTCGATATGTCGGTAAAAATTGAAGGAAATCTTCGGTCGGTTAAAC
>DAITNH010000341.1:0-5224 GCA_036834745.1 Prolixibacteraceae bacterium | reverse complement strand
TATAGGTATTGAGGACAATGCGTCCCTGAGCGGTTTGTAAAATCCCTTGCCAGTCAGGAATGGTCAATACTACGGCAAGCATTGGCATGATCAACCACGAGAAAATTCCACCGGTAATCCAATAGACTTCCCAGCGCCATTTCTGCACCCAATTGTATGGCATGTACCAACTTCCCGAGGCGCCGCCGCCAAGTGTGTGAAAAATAATCCCTAATAATGCATTCATAGTTTTGTTTAGTTAAGTTATATCTATTATGACTTTAATTTCTATTTTTGTAAATGTAAAGATAAATGAGTATTTACAGCTAATCAATGTGTAAAATGATTCTTGTTTTGCACAAAATGATACTATGCCAAACCAATCTTATGCAAAATATATCAACGCCGGAACTCTTGACAAAGACTGGGGGCTTTTTCTGACCGTAGCCGGCTATGCACAGATACCGCCATCGCTGGTTTATCCACCCCGTGAGCATCCGAGCGGCTACTTTTTTACCTGGGAAAAGGGGCGGGTACTTCAGGAATATCAAATAAATTATATTACCGAAGGTTCGGGAATATTTGAAACCAGCAACGGTCAGTTTCAGGTTGTACCCGGCTCAATGCTCATTCTGCGACCGGGAATGTGGCATCGCTACAAGCCTGATCCGAATACCGGATGGAACGAACATTACATTGGGTTTAACGGCAATTTCTGCCAGGCTCTTTTCGCTGAAGGCTTTTTCCAGTGGGGAAAACCGGTTTTATATGTCGGCTTTCAGGAAAGTTTGCTTAAACTATTTTTCGAGATCATTCAATTGGTAAAAGATGAAAAGACCGGCCATCAGCAGGTTGCAGCGGCAAATACAATCCTTATGCTCAGCAAAATTCTGTCGGTTGTCAGAAATCAGGAATTTGCCGGAAAAACAATTGAACGTACAATCAGAAAGGCCTGCCTGTATTTTAGGGAAAACTTAAATGCAAATGTAAATATCGAGCAGGTGGCTACTGAGTTGAATGTAGGCTATTCGTATTTCAGGCAAATGTTCAGGAAATATACAGGCATTTCGCCTACACAATATCATTTATCGCTACGGATTCAAAAGGCAAAAGACTTGCTGGTCTCAACCGATCAGAGTTTTAAGGAAATTGCAATCGACCTCGGGTTTGAATCCTATTTCTATTTTTCCAGAATTTTCAAGGATAAAACAGGCACAAGTCCGATGGAATTCAGGAAGGAGCATCAAAGGGAATGAAATCCTTTCTCCGGAAGATATTTCCAGAACCGTTGGGGCAAGAGCTGGCGGTGAACCTTCGGGTTTTTTCTATCCTGAATACAGATACTGTGGTAATATTGTTTCCAAAGTTGTTGGAAGAGCTTTTCATCTTCGGCCAGAAGCGATGAATGAAGCTGTCCGTTTTGAGGATTGACTTTAAGATCATCGAATACTACCCGCGAAACATTTTTCAGGTCGTACCAGAAACCATAGTTGCGTTTCAGGTCGTAAATTATCCACTGTTGGTCGGCAAACCGGTCGCGAAAATGCGGAATACAGAGCGGAAGAACATCGTAAATTGGAGCGAATGATGCGTAATAGCTGCCCTCCACGGTTTTCTGAAACCGCACAAATCCATTGATCCGGTGGGCTTCCTTGCAAACTTTCTGATGCAATTTGTTGAATTCCACCACTACCGGCTCCGAAAAATTTGTTTCTTCGTTTTTGCCTGAATCTATTATCAACCGGATATACTTTACCAAAAGCATAGGTGTATCGGGTATGTCGGCCAGAAAAACCCGGTAAACGCGGTGCGCATTTTCTTCCGAAGAATGTTTCACAATTCCTTTCCAAACACGCTCGGCTTTTAATTCATTTGTTTCAATCGTGTTGGTCGAAGCAAATAAAACCGGCTGACTACCTTCTCCTGAAAGGATTTCATCAGGAAACTGCCTTTGCTGGTAGCTTTCAAAAATCAGGGTTAGAAGTCCTTCAAAGGTATTGTCGTAGGAAAAAACATTCATGAACGAAAAGGTTATTTACTGTTTACTCGTATATTACTACTTTTTTAAAGACCAATGCTGTTCCGTCCGAAAGATGGATTTTGCCCTGAAAAAGGCTTTTGCGCGGACGATTTTCTTTATAGACTTTATGTCCGTTGCCTAAAGGCAAACGGCAAAGGATAGCACTACGAATAAGCAGTTTCGATGACTAGAGCGTTATCCTTTGCCGTCACATTCATGTGACGGACAGGAATCTCCACCACCAAGTCCAGAGTGCCGTAGGTACGAAATATATCGGTTTTAAAATTCACCAACTACCATCAACTATTTTCGTCTCCACATACCCCAGTTATTCATTCACGGGCTGTATGCCAACTAACTGAGGAACTATTTACTATTTACCATTTCCTTGGACGACTGCGACTGCGACTGAACACTGATCACTGTCGTAATGCCGGCATCACCGGGTTAAACAACTTTAACTGAATAGCGCCGTCATTTCCCAATGGTTTCTTTTCAAGCAAAAGCTGGCGGACAATTTCGGGTTTTAAATCCTGGACGTTTTGCGATTGAAGTTCGTTGCAGGTGATAAAAAACCTTGCACGTTTCATTACAACGCCCATTTTTTGCAGGTGCGATGAGTTCAACCGGTTGTGTTTTCTCGCCATCAAAATCAGTTGTACCGAATGGGTCCCGATTCCCGGAATGCGAAGCAGCATCAACGGATCGGCCTTGTTGATGTCAACCGGGAAAAGGTGCGGATTTCGCAAGGCCCAGGTCACTTTCGGATCAAGTTCCAAATCGAGATTGGGATTTTCGGTATTCACAATTTCATTGGCTTTGAATCCATAAAACCGAAGCAGCCAGTCTGCCTGATACAATCGGTGCTCGCGGCGGAGTGGGGGAGAATTCAATGCGGGCAAGCGGTTGTCGTAACTGTTCACGGGAATGTATCCTGAATAATAAACCCGCTTCAAATCTCGCCGAAGGTACAATGCTGATGATAGTTTCAGAATCGTATGATCGGTATCGTTGGTGGCTCCGATAATCAGTTGGGTACTTTGGCCCGAAGGACTGAAAAGTGGTGCACCACGGTGTTTCTTTCGCTCTTCTTTTGCCTCAAGTATTCCGGTCGAAATCATTTTCATCGGTTCAAGCACACTCTTGAAATCCTTATCAGGAGCCAAAAGTTTCAGATTATTTTCAGTTGGGATTTCAATATTGACGCTCAATCGATCGGCCCATCGGCCTGCATCGGCAATCAGTTGTGGGCTTGCTCCCGGAATTGCTTTCAGGTGAATGTATCCGTTGTATTTGTGTTCCGTCCGGAGTAGTTTGGCAACGGAAACCATTCGTTCCATCGTGTAATCAGGATTCCGAAGCACGCCTGAACTGAGGAAAAGCCCTTCGATGTAATTGCGGCGGTAAAATTCGATGGTCAGGCTGGCAATTTCTTCCGGAGTAAATGAAGTGCGCGGGATATCGTTGCTTTTGCGGTTGATGCAATAGGCGCAATCGTATATGCAGTAGTTGCTGAGCATTATTTTCAGGAGCGAAATACAACGTCCGTCTTCGGCAAAACTATGGCAAATGCCCCAGGCCGTTGCATTCCCGATGCCACCTTTCGAATTGCTCCGCTGGGTTCCACTCGAAGCGCACGACACATCGTATTTGGCCGCTCCGGCTAAAATTTTTAATTTCTCAAGGCTTGTTTCCGAAATCATTACCGCTTAATTTGTTGACAGCCATTTAATCATTGGCAGCCAAACAAGATAATAGAATCCTACGAAAATTGAAAAGAAGGAGGTGATTTTTTATTTGGGAAGATTTGTATTGTAAATACTATTTTCGGTCGCTATGTCAGAAGCCACTTCCATATAGGAATAATTTCAAAATCTTCTTTGTCAGAGATAATTGACTCATCTACATCGTAAACTATGAACAATCCGCGTTTGATATTATGGGTTGACATAGCTTCTGACAATCCCCGGTATTCGCGTTCGTAATTACTTGCATCTAATTGGTAAACTACTTGTATGGCCTCAGTAATTTCCAGACCCTCTCTGACCAAGAAGTCACATTCGTATTTATCCAAATGATAAAATACATCTTTCCCCTGGCGGCGCAATTCCAGAAATACGATATTCTCCAGAAGACGACCCTTGTTTTCCGAAAAGTTAAAGCCCAATCGGTTGGCAAAACCCTGATCGACGGTATATACTTTTTTGGGATTCATAATCTGTTTCTTTACCGAATAATCAAATTTTTTGAGGTAAAAGAAAAGATAGGTTTGTTCGTAATAATACAGATAATCCTTTATAGAACTCAGACTTTTAACGCCTGAAATATTTTGCAGGGTTGCGTAGGAAAACAGCTTTCCGGTGTTTGACAACAAGTATAAACCGATTTGTTTGATTTCATTCACCTGTGCAAGGCGGTAACGCGAAATGATGTCTCGGTATAGTATGTCCTGAAAATAGCCATTGACCAGTTCTGTGTCGTTCTCTTTAACAACCAGAGGAAACCCTCCGGTTTGTATGTATTGATTAAAATCTTTGATTAATAGTGATTTCGCTTTAGAAGAAAGACGATCCAGATTCCAGTTAGCGCCGATAAACCGCAGGTATTCGGGAAATGAAAATGGAAACAATTCAATAAGTTTGTTTCGTCCGGTCAGGCTGCTTGAAATTTCAGAGCTAAGTAGCTTTGCATTCGAGCCGGTAACGATAATCTTTATACCTTTCTCATACATCCGGTTGACAAATTTTTCCCAATTGCTGATATTTTGAATTTCATCAAAAAAAAGCACAGGTTCTTTCCCATAAACTTCCAAATGCAGATTGTATATATCTTCCAAAATGGATATTTCTGGAATGATGCGTTCATCATCGAAATTGAAGTAACAGTAATCCAGATCCCGGAGTCCTAATTCCTCTTTAATGAGAAACATCAAAGATGATTTTCCACAACGACGGATGCCGGAAATGATGACTACCTGACTGGTACCTAAATATTTATGCAAACTGATGTCACGTTTTATCAGATCCTTTTTCCGATTGAAAACATCTTTCTGGTCAAACATTATTTCTTTTAACCGCTCTTTGTTCATCGCTTATTGTTCTTTTGAAACGAACAAATATATCAATAATTATTCGTTATTGCCGAATAATTATAGGTTTTTTTCTGAATATTCAGGTTATTCCAACCATCATGTGACCAATAGTTCCTCCAAAACTACTTGTAAAA
>DAITNH010000340.1:0-5227 GCA_036834745.1 Prolixibacteraceae bacterium | reverse complement strand
AAAGGGTCTTCAAGTTCCGAAATAATGGTTGGCTCGCAAAACCTTGCCCGTGGTTCGGTAAAAGTAACTGCAGGTGGCCGTGCCCTTACCGAGAACATTGATTACACGGTTGATTATACTTCCGGAATTGTAAAAATTATTAATTCTGGGTTACTCGAGTCGGGCACACCGCTTCAGGTTTCCACCGAAAGCCAGGATTTGTTCAGTATGCAGCGAAAAACCATGCTTGGCGCCCATGCCAACTATGCTTTTAGCGACCGCTTTAATTTGGGGGCAACCGTTTTGCACATGCAGGAACGGCCATTGACACAGAAAGTAAATTACGGCGACGATCCAATTTCGAACACAATGCTTGGTTTAGATTTGGCGTATTCAAATGAATCCTTGTTCCTGACCAAACTGATAGATAAATTACCGTTTTATTCTACCAAAGCGCCATCGTCTATTTCGTTCGACGGCGAAGTTGCCCAGCTGATCCCGGGGCATTCGAAGGTGATTAAAAAAAGCGGAACCGCCTACATCGACGATTTCGAGGCTACCAAAACTTCCATCGATCTCAAAACACGTTCGGCATGGGTATTGGCCAGTACACCGCAAAAGCAAGCGATGTTTCCTGAAGCCGAAACCGACGACGATTATATTTACGGCTTTAACCGCGCAAAACTGGCCTGGTACATCATCGATCCGCTTTTCCTGAGAAGTAGCCCGACCACGCCCGATCACATAAAAAACGATAAAAAACTCCAATCGAATCACCTTGTCCGTGAAGTTTACGAAAAGGAAATTTTCCCCGACAGGGAAACGCCGGTAGGCCTTCCAACCAATATTCCGGTTTTCGACCTTGCATTTTATCCGGAGGAAAGAGGCCCGTATAATTATGACACAGAGGCATCCCGCTTTTCACAGGGGGTAAATCCCGACGGAACATTGCGTGCTCCGGAATCTCGTTGGGCAGGAATTATGCGCAGTATCCAAACCAGCGATTTTGAGGCCGCGAACATTGAATTTGTCGAGTTCTGGGTAATGGATCCGTTTGTAAACGACTCTCTGGAAACTTCCACGGGTGGGGATTTGTATTTTAACCTCGGCGATGTTTCTGAAGATGTATTGAAAGATTCGAGAAAGTCGTTCGAAAATGGTTTGCCTACCAATGCGGAACTTACAAATGTTGATACCACCCTTTGGGGACGGGTTTCAACTCTTCAATCGCTCGTCAGGGAGTTTGATAACAATATTACAAGCCGTCAGTATCAGGATCTTGGGTTCGATGGTTTGAACAGCAATGATGAAAAAACATTTCACCAGACTTATCTGGAAACAATGAAAACTGTTCTGAACCCGGATGCACTTGCCAAAGTGTCGGCTGACCCTTCCGGAGACAATTACCATTATTACCGCGGTTCCGACTATGATCAGGAAAAGCTGGGTATTATGGAACGGTATAAAGATTTCAACGGCCCCGAAGGCAACTCGCCAACGGCGGAAATGTCGCACGAGTCGTACCCTACATCTGCATCAACCCAGCCTGACATTGAAGATATTAATAGCGATAATACCCTGAACGAATACGAACGGTACTATCAGTACAAAATAAGTATCCGCCGCGAAGACATGGTGATTGGGAAGAATTCGATTGCAGATATCAGGGAGGTAAAAGATTTTAAACTGAAGGACGGATCAATTTCAAATGTAAAATGGTACCAGTTTAAAATTCCTGTAAAAAGTCCGGATGAAGCATTCGGTTCTATCAGTGATTTTAAATCGATCCGTTTTATGAGGATGTTCATGAAAGGTTTTACGCAGCCTACAGTTCTTCGTTTTGCCACCCTTGATCTGGTCAGAGCCGACTGGCGCAAATACACCAAAGATGTGGACGGAAAACTTGGCGCCAATTCACCTGACACTCAATTCGATATTTCAGCAGTTAACATCGAAGAAAATGCGAGCCGCAAGCCGGTTAATTATGTACTGCCTCCGGGAATCGAACGGGTGATCGACCCTGCCAACCCGCAGCTTCGCCAGTTGAATGAACAGTCGCTGCTGTTGCGTGCCATCGACCTTGAAGAAGGGGAAGCCCGTGCTGCCTACAAAAACCTCAGCATGGATTTTCGTAATTACAAGCGCCTTCAAATGGAAGTTCACGCTGAAGGCATTGCCGGTTCTCCGCTTAAAGACAACGACGTTTCGATGTTTGTAAGGATTGGTTCCGATTATTACAATAATTATTACGAATACGAAGTTCCACTTTCGCTGACAATTCACGGGCTGTACAGCAGCGAAAACGAAGCTGACCGCTATGCCGTTTGGCCCGATGCCAATCGTATCGACCTGAATCTTGACGCTTTTACCGACATAAAACTGAAACGAAATGATGAACTTCGTCAGGCCGGTTCTACCATCAGCATGACAAAGGAATTTATATTAAGTGAAGGGATAAGGACGATAAAAATCAAGGGAAACCCAAATTTGGGCAATGTTGAAGTGATGATGGTGGGTATCCGCTACAATGATATAGATGACAATAATTACGGGCCGCGTTCTGTCGAAATGTGGCTCAACGAATTGCGTTTGTCTGATTTTGAAGAAGGGGGAGGATGGGCCGCCACAGGTCGCGTTACCGCCCGCCTGGCCGATCTCGGTTCTGTTATCTTTGCCGGACGAACACGCAGTTCAGGTTTTGGCAGCATAGATCAGAAAGTGAACGAGCGGGCCATGGACGATCTGACTGAATTAGACATTTCGGCCAACCTCGAACTGGGCAAATTCTTTCCTGAAAAAGCGCAAGTCAGAATTCCGCTCTATTTAGGATATTCCGAAAGTAAAAGCAATCCGAAATACAATCCACTTGATCCCGATATTAAAATGAAGGATGCTTTGGATATGGCAGGCGGAAGAGCAGAAAGAGATTCCATCAAACGGCTGGCACAGGATCTGGTGACACGCAAAAGCTTCAACCTGACCAACGTAAAGATTGACAAAAGCAGCAAATCCGGCAAGCCTAAGATTTATGACCCTACTAATTTCTCGGTCACTTATTCTTACAACGAATTGATGAGGAGAAGTATCAATGTCGAACAAAACCTTGATAAGAATTACCGTGGAATGTTCAGCTATAATTTCAATGCCCGGCCTGAAGCTTTTGAACCTTTCAAAAAAACCAAGATTTTGAATAGTAAGGCATTACGTCTGGTCAAAGATTTTAATATTTATCCGCTGCCTTCGCAATTCTCTTTCCGCACCGATATGTGGCGGCATTACAATGAAATTCAGCTTCGGAACATCGCCAATCCAAATATGATTATTCCGCGGACATTCAATAAAGATTTTATCTGGAACAGGTATTTTGATTTGCGATACAATTTAACCCGAAGCCTCCAGTTCGATTTCTCCAATCAAAGTACTGCAAGAATTGATGAAATGGAGGGTCGTTTCAATCGCGATGATGATGATTACTCCATGAAGAAGAAGGTCATTGTTGATAATATTTTGGCTCTTGGCCGACCTACTTTGTACCATCACATGTTGAATGCAACGTACATGGTTCCAATCAATAAATTGCCATTACTCGACTGGACTTCACTTTCGTCAACTTACCGCGGTATGTATGACTGGCAGGCCGGTCCGGTTACTGAAAAATCGGTGATTTTGGGCAACGTGATCGAAAACTCGCGTCAGATGCAGTTAAACGGTCAGTTAAATTTGGTGACGCTTTATAACAAAGTTGGCTTCCTGAAGGAGGTTAACCAGAAATACGGCACCAGTTCGCGACAGACTCAGCGTATGCAAAGGCCACGCCCAGGTCAGGCAGCCCAACCAAAACAAGCCGGTGCTGCCGCCGAAAAGGATGCGCCAAAAGTCAAGGAAGTTCAATATTCGGTTGACAATGTTCGGTTAAAAGCCAAAACGCCAAAGTCCATTTTCCATAAACTGAAGACTCAGGATGTGGAAGTAATTGCAGTTGACAAAGACGGGACTAAAGTTGACGGAGAAGTGGCCGTGGTCAACGAAAACCGTATAAGTTTTACTTCTGAAAAAAGTGTTGCCAGTGTTAAATTTATTGTCAAGGGGAAAGTTCAACAAAATGGAGACCTTGGACTGAAAATCCTTCAATACAGTGCCCGTGCTTTGATGAGTGTTCGCAGTATTTCGCTCAGCTATTCATCAACCGACGGAACGGTAATGCCAGGTTTTATGCCTGTTCCACGCGTATTTGGTTCAGGAAATTACACACCTGACGCGTCGATGTTTGGCAATGTCGGGTCATCTGTTGCTCCCGGAATTCCATTTCTTATGGGATGGCAGGACAAGGATTTTGCGCTGAAAGCAGCCAAAAACGGATGGATAACCCGCGATACATCGCTCAATTCGCCATTTGTAATGTCGCACAGCGAAACATTTAATATCCGTGCAAATGTCGAACCTTTTCCCGATCTGAGGATTGATGTAAACGCCAACCGGACTTATTCGGAACGCACAACAGAGTTTTACAATTACAACAGTTCTACCGATCAGTTCGATCCGGTAAATAAATCGGTTCGTGGTAATTTTACCATGTCGATCAATACCATGAAAACTGCTTTCAGCAAAATGGGCAACAATTCAGATGCTCCGGCTTCTGAGGCATTTCAAAACCTGAAAGATAACCGGGCGGTCATTTCTAAACGTTTGTCAAGTCAGCGTATTGCCAATACTCAGGTCGGATATACTCCAAGGAAAATTGATGGCACTGAATACTACGAGGGTTACGGACCAACTTCACCGCAGGTAATGGTTCCTGCTTTTATTGCAGCCTACACGGGGCAAACTCCGGAAAAGGTGGCACTAAGTCCATTTCCTTCCATTAAGTATATGCGCCCCAACTGGCGGATTACCTACGAAGGAATGGTTCAGCAATCAGAATTTCTGAAACGATACATTAAAACGCTAAGTTTTAACCATGCATACAGGTCGAGTTACAATGTTGGGTCATTTATTTCCAATCTTGATTATGATGACAAATTGCATGGCGATGGTTTCAGTTATGTGCGGAATACACTTGGCGATTTTATTGGCCCGAACGACATTAATTCGGTCAGTATTTCAGAACAATTTAGCCCGTTGATCAACATGGATATCACCTGGATCAATGATTTTGAAACCCGTGCAGAACTGAAATCATCCAGAAACCTGGCGCTCAGTTTTGCCAATAACCAGATTACCGAAATTTTGAGCAACGAAATGGTATTTG
>DAITNH010000339.1:0-5242 GCA_036834745.1 Prolixibacteraceae bacterium | reverse complement strand
TTTAAAAAAGAGAGGGGGAGAGCATCGAAGATGCGACGGGGTGAGTAAACAATTATAATATATATCTATTCCCTTTCTATAATTACCCCATACAAAACGTTATAGACCCTAAAAAAAGTCATTCAATGGTCATTGGGTGGTCATTAAGTTGACTTGAAACAACAAGAAAATGACAACAATTGACAACAATTGACTGTCGTAAAATACAAATAAATACAGTAAACAAAAAGAATCATTTAGTAATTCAATCATGGAAAATACAGCTAATAACAGCAAAGAGAATGGGCAGGATGAAGAACTGGATATTAAAAAAATAATATTTCTGTTGCTTCGCCAATGGCATTGGTTGTTGCTTTTTGCCTTTCTTGGACTAGGTGGTGGCTATATATATAGCAAACTAACAAAACCAACCTATTCGATAAGTAGTTCCATACTTATTCCTGAAAAATCGAGTGGAATGGACATGAAAGATTTGTTTGAAGGTGCCCTGATGGATCAGAACAACACGAAAATAAACAACCAGATTGAGATACTCAAATCGTCGTTCACCATTAACCAGACATTGCAAAACCTGAACTGGCATACCAGCTGGTACAAAAAGAACATCTTTCTCTGGAACGGTATTTACAAACATGAACCGTTTGACGTGCAGGAACCCCAGGGTTTTGTCAATCCTGCTGGTGTCAAGGTATATATCACACCCGAATCAAACAATTCCTACGCCATTTCGGTGGATGGGCAATATACGCAGGGCAACACATTGATCGACATTTTTTTTAAGTCGCAAGGCGAATTTGGGCAACCGTTCCAAAACGAATATTTCAATTTCACGCTCCTGAAAAAGATCGCCAATTCCAATTCGTATGAAGGGGAATTTTATTTTGTGTTTAACGACCAGATGAAGATGGTTAGGACTTACCAAAAAAGACTCGATGCAAGTGTGAAGGATGTAAAAAGCGACATTGTAGTCTGCACCATTCAAGGCGAAGAACCTCAAAAAGAGGGTGATTTCCTGAATGAACTGGTGCAAGTTTACATTGATCAGAAAATGAACATTCAGAATGAAGCGCAGCGCCGCTCACTCGATTTCATCAATGCACAGCTTTCTGGCATCTCCGATTCGCTCGACAGGGCCGGAACAAAATATACCGAGTTCCGTTCGAACAACAACATCATTGACCTGGGCGAAGAAGGAACACTCGTCATGACCAATCTGAAGGAGATAGAAACGGAACGTGCCAAAAGTCAGATACAACTCGACTATTTCCGCAATGTTCTTGCATACCTTGAAAAATCGGGCGACCTGACAAAGCTGGTCTCTCCTTCGGTGGTTGGGATCGAAGATGTTTCGCTCAACGCACTCGTTTTAAAACTGGGCGAACTGTTTAACCGCAGGCAAGTGCTTTCGTTTACGGCCAAAGCCAATAACCCGACACTGATCATGCTCGACAAAGAGTTGACTGAAACACGTACCCGACTGAACGAAAACCTTCGGAACCTGATTGAAAATGCAACCAAATCGATCAACAGTCTCAAAGACAGACAGGCCAACATTGGTTTAAAGCTAAACAAACTGCCCGAAAAGGAACAGAAGATGATCAACATTCAGCGTCAGTTTACCCTGACCAACGAAATTTACACCTTCCTGCTGCAAAAAAGGGCCGAAACAAACATTGCCCTTGCTTCAAGTATTTCAGATGTACTGATTATTGAAACAGCCGATCCGGCAACTGCCACCAGAATCGGTCTTACCACTAAAATGATTTTACCCATTGGTTTAATCCTGGGCTTGTCGTTGCCAATACTGTTCTTATTGCTCGTGAACTTCTTCGACAACCGCATCCGTACCCAGGAGGATGTTGAAAACAATACCCAGCTCCCCATCGTCGGAAATATCATGCACAGCACTGACAGATCAGATTTGTCGGTGTTCGAAAATCCCAAATCAACCATTTCAGAATCATTCAGGGATTTACGAACCAATCTTGAGTTTATGCTTACCGGAGATAAGGCAAAAGTTATTTCGATGCACTCGACCAATCCGGGTGAAGGCAAATCATACAACGCATCCAACCTGGCCACCATTCTTGCCATGAACGAAAAAAAGGTACTGCTGATCGGTGCCGATATGCGTAAACCTAAACTGCACAAAACATTTAATATCGATAACAAACAAGGCTTGAGTACCTATCTCATCGGATACGATACCTTCGAACAGATTGTTTTTCCGACAGCCATCCCCAACTTGTCGGTAATGACTTCAGGACCCATCCCACCAAATCCGGCGGAAATACTAAGTAAACCTGCATTGAAAAGTATGCTCGACAAAGCCCGCAGCCAATTCGATTACATCGTTATCGACAATGCTCCGGTGGCGCTGGTAACCGATGGAATTATCGTGAGCCGTTTGTCGGACCTGAATATTTTCATTCTTCGCTTTGGGGTATCGCACAAACATCAGCTCGAATTGATCAACCAGTTTGCATCCAGTAAAAAGGTGACCGATATTGGCATCATCGTGAACGACATTAAGGCCAATTCGTTTGGCAACACCTATTACAAGTATTATCAGTACGAAGCTTACAAGACTAACTATTACGCCCACGACGAACCGGAGACGAAAACACGCCGGAAAAAGAAGATTAAAAAAACAGCATAGATTGACAGTATTACCAATTTTACGAATTTTCACGATTTAAAGTACGTTTAATTTCACGAATTAACAACGAATTACACGAAGTGATATGGCGGACATTTTCTTTAAAAATGAAAGTTATCTGATCATTGGGGCTTCCATGGAGGTTCACAAGAAGTTGGGCTGTGGATTTCTTGAAAGTGTTTATTCTGAAGCATTGGAACTGGAATTCAAAAAAGCGGATATCCCTTATGAACGTGAGGAAAAATTACCTGTATTTTACGAAGAGAAACCGTTAAATAAATATTTTCGAGCCGACTTTGTCTGCTACAACTCAATTATTATCGAGTTAAAATCTTCCAAATATTTTGTTGATGCCGATCGTCAACAAACATTAAACAACGTTAAAGCCACAGGATTCAAACTTGGATTACTGATTAATTTCGGTACCCCATCTTTAGCTTATAAACGAATCGTCAACTAAAGAAATTCGTGTAATTCGTATTAATTCGTGTAATTCGTGACTATATGATTATAGCTGTAGATTTTGACGGAACCATTGTTGAGCACCGGTTTCCTGAAATTGGACGCATCCGTCCGTTTGCTTTTGAAACGCTTCAGGAACTAAAGAAAAAGAACCACAAGCTGATTCTCTGGACGCACCGTTCAGGTCGGCATCTCGAAGAAGCCGTTGAGTTCTGCCTTTTAAACGGGCTTAAGTTTTATGCCATCAATAAAAATTATCCTGAAGAAAAATGGAACGAAAACGATAGCCGGAAGATCCTGGCCGATCTGTACATCGACGATCGAAACCTGGGAGGTGTTCCTTCCTGGGGAGAAGTATTCCGGTTGATTCATCCCGAAGAAGATGGAATGACGGAAAAGAAAGCGAAGACCTGGTGGAAACTTTAACGAATACGGATTACACGGATAAAGGCGGATTACACGAAGAGGCGACAAGGCGAGGGGGCGAAAGTACGAAGGCAATGATTCTTCGATCATGGGATTACGCTTAACCGGCGATCTTCAGCGGCAGAGCCGCAAAACCTGCCTCGCCGGCAGGCAGGTATTTGTAGAAAGAAAAGATGAATAATGAAAATCGTCCGCGCGATGATGCGAAACAACGCTATAACCTCTTTTCGGACGCTTGCCAGCGCAGGCAGGGAAAAGAGGAACGACATTATGCTGTAAGACGAATTACACGAGGGGAGACAAGGCGAAAACCAACTACTATTTACCCAAGCGATATTTTACTAATTTTGTTGAAACAAAAGCAGTCACAATGGAAACAATAATCAGAATAAAAAAAAATAAACCTGCATTTAAAGCGCTGATTCTTTTGGCCAAAGAGTTGGCAAAGAATGATCATGCATCTATTTCAATAAATGAGGTAAGCAAAAAAAAACAAAGTTTTGATTTAATTGCGCCAACAGGCGATTCAAAAGACCCATTTTCATTTTTTGATCAACTATCTGATTTCCCTAATTTGGATGAACTAAGAAAAAAAGAAAGAAGCTGTTAATAAAGTCTTTGAATCCTATTATGGAATTCCGCTAAATTCAACAATTTCTGCGACAGCAGTACAAATCATGCAGAAATATGTGAATGGACAACGAATCGTTTCAGTACCAGATTGCCTGATCGCAGCAACTTCGATAACAACCGGTTATCCATTACTTACATACAACAAAAAAGATTTTGATTTCATCGAAGGAATCATTTTTTATAAATAAGAAAGTGAAGGCAATGACGCTTCGAACATGAGACGAAGAAGAAATTAACGAATAATTCTGAAGTATTAAGCAGCGGTTCAAAAGCGCTAAACTATTGTTCTAAATATTCCGGATGCTGAAAAGCTAAATGAAATTGGATTTGATTACAACTGGGAATAATTTATCAGGTCACACATTCCATCAATATAATTGCATATTTTTGTTCTAAATATCATTTGTTATGGATAGCACAATCAATATAAAACAGATCGTTAACGAAATTGAAAAACTGGACTACAACGACAAAATCGATATCATGTCCAGAATTGTCAATTTACTAAAACGGGAAGAAAAATCGAAGCAGACATATTCAATTACCCGTTTGAAAGGATTGGGAAAAAATGTTTGGCAAAAAACCAACATCGCTGATTATATTTCAGAAGAACGTGAATCATGGGACTAATTCAAAAGCTGAAAAATAAAAAGTACATACAAGATCATTGGGGCTTATTTAGTAGTTCACAAAAAACTTGTTGTTAATTAGTGCCATTCGTAAAAATTTGTGAAATTCATTCTTAATGCTAAATACGGATTAAAAACCCCCGATTCTATACAGCTCGCGACTGCCGTTTATAGCTCTGCAGATTACTTTCTGACTAACGACATCCGGCTAAAAGCAGTTGAAGAAATAGAAATATTGGTTCTAGATGATCTAATTAAACGATAATTCAATCCATCTTCGTACAATTCGTCTCAATCCTTATAATTCCTGCCCGCGGCAGGCAGGCTTTTTAAAATCCGTGTAATTCGTTGGTTCCTGAGCGTTGCAATGAGTAGCGTAGCGTATCGAAGTGCGCGCAGTCGAAGGAAATCCGTGAAATCATTCTAAAAAGCG
>DAITNH010000338.1:0-5255 GCA_036834745.1 Prolixibacteraceae bacterium | reverse complement strand
ATACCCGCAGGTTTCCATTTACAGCATCAAAGATTTGCTGAACAGTTCGCAGGTGCAGTTTTACGCGCTCGATTGCCGCGAAACAGAACTCGACTTTCTGAAACACGGTGAACTGGCAGCGCTCAAATTGCTGGACATCAGCGAGGCCGAAAAGCATGGAACACTGACGCACTGTGCTTCGGTTTATATTCCTGATAACGATCGGGTTGAGCCGGGCTTGAGCGCTTACGGGCCGCGGATTGTCAACTTTGCCGACATTCTGAATTACGGCTACATTCCGCTTGCAGAAACCATCAGCATATTGCTCAGCACACTCAACGAGGCATTTGGTTCGCCGGTCGAAATTGAGTATGCAGTCGATCTCGACCGGTCGAAAAACGGTTTACCAACTTTTTATCTTCTGCAAATCAAACCGCTGATTGGCGACCAGATAAAACAAAACATTGAGCTCGACAAACTGGATCGGTCGCAAATGGTTTTATTCACCAAATCGAGTGTTGGCAATGGCGAGATCAAGGAAATCAGGGATGTCATTTTTGTTGACAATGAAAAATTCAGCAAACTGAAAACCATCGAAATGGCCGAAGAGATAGAAAAGCTGAATAAAATGATGGTTGAAAACGACAGAAAGTATGTGTTGATTGGCCCCGGAAGGTGGGGAAGCCGCGACCGTTTTGTGGGCATTCCGGTAAACTGGTCGCAGATTTCGAATGCGAAAGTGATTGTTGAGGTGAGCCTCGAAAATTATCCGCTCGATTCTTCATTGGGATCGCACTTTTTCCACAATGTTACTTCCATGAACATTGGTTATTTCTCTGTTCAACACTCGTCGCCAAACGATTTTGTGAGTTGGGAAATGCTGAACAGTCAGAAAGTAGTGCACGAAACCAATTTTTTCAAACATATTCAGTTTAAAAACCCATTGACGATATTGATGGATGGAAAACACAAGACATCGGCAATAATCCTCTGATTATATGATTCGTATTAAGTTATTTTTTTTCCTGTTGTTCATTTCCGGTGCATCTTACAGTCAGTTATACATCAATGAATTTATGGCATCGAATACATCTACGATCAAAGATCCGGATTACAACGATGGTGCAGATTGGATAGAGATCTATAACGATGGTAATTCGGAAGTTAATCTTGAAGGTTATTCCCTTACTGACAATTTTAATACGCCGGATAAGTGGAAAATTGGCAAAATTACCATTCAGGCAAAAGGTTTTGTCCTATTTTGGGCCGATGGAATTGATACCGGTAACCATACAAATTTTAAGCTGAGTGCAACAGGTGAAGAAATAGGATTGTATAAACCTGATTTGTCATTGGTCGATACTGTGCGTTTTGCCATTCAAAACCCGGACGTGTCAACCGGCAGATACCAAAATGATCTTTCGCTTTGGGTCCATTTTCCCGTTGCAACCCCAAATGCTCCCAACAATACTGAATTTTTCAGTGACTTTGTGCTGAATGAGCCGATGTTTAATATCCGGGGAGGACTATACAATACAAGCTTATCGGTTACACTTTTTACCGATTTGGGAGGCGAAATAAGATACACAACCGATGGATCGAAACCAGTACTTCTGTCATCTCTCTATTCCATTCCAATTGTAATTGATAAGACAACGGTAGTCCGGGCCAGGGTTTTTAAGCCGGAAATGATGCCCGGACCTGTGATTACGAACACCTACTTTATAAATGAAAACATGGATGGCCGGGGATTGCCGGTGGTTTCACTTGCTTCGGAACCCGAAAACTTTTGGGATGCACAAAAAGGTATTTATGTGCAGGATTTTAAACCCGAATGGGAAATTCCCGTCAATATCGAACTTTTCGAGAACAATAAATCCGACAGAGCGGCATTCAACGAAAAGGCCGGCGTTAAAGTCAACGGACTATATTCCTGGAAATTACCGCAAAAAATGCTGGGTGTTTACTTCAGGAAGCAATACGGTTCAGGAAATTTAGACAATACGCTCTTTTATGATTCACCACGATCAGGATTTAAAACTTTCGCGTT
Organism: Prolixibacteraceae bacterium; assembly: GCA_036834745.1. GTDB lineage: Bacteria > Bacteroidota > Bacteroidia > Bacteroidales > Prolixibacteraceae > Aquipluma. Next base: position 3,226 of record DAITNH010000338.1, on the reverse strand, counting down.
AAGAGCTTCAGGAAACGACTGGAGTAACACGCTTATGCGCGATATTTTAGGACAGAATGCCACTCAACAGAACATGAAACTTGACATTTCTGCTTTTCGCTGGTGCATTGTATATTTTAACGGCAAGTACATGGGTATTCATAATTTCAGGGAAAAAATAGAGACCGATTATATTGAGAAACATTACGGCCTGGCTGAAGGAACGTTCGATATGGTTGAAAATGAAGATTATGCTGAATGCGGTGATTTGAATGCATACAATGATTTTAAGGTGTTATTCTCAAAAGATTTATCCGATCAGGCTAATTTCGATGCGGTAGCCGAAAAAATGGATATTGAAAATTTCACAAATCTTGTCATTACAGAAGTGGCGTCAGGAAATTCATCCATCGATCACAATGTAATGGCATGGAAACCAAAAGATTCAGGAAAATGGAGATGGATTTTAATGGATCTCGACAGAGGATATTACGATGTAAACAGCCAGCACATCAGTTTCTATATCAACCAGACTTCATTTCCTTTCGGCAGATTAATGAAGAATACGGCTTATCGAAACTACTTCGGGAAAAAACTTGCTGATCAGCTGTACACGAGCTTTCATCCGGAAACCATGAAGAAATTAATTGAAGCCCATAGCGCAGCAATTGAAGCTGAAATACCTGACCATGTTGCCAGATGGCTGGGCACAACTTCATCGTATGGGAATGCAATGCCTTCTGTGGCATACTGGCACAACGAAGTAAGTAAATTGAAATCGTTTGTTGAAGAACGACCTGCAGTTTTGCTCAACGACCTGAATAATTATGGTTTTTCCGGAACCGCAAAACTTTCATTATCCGTTTTCCCGGAAGATGCCGGAACGCTGAAATTGAATGGATTAATAATTCCGCAGAACAATTGGACAGGCGCCTACCTGAAAAATGCAAGTTCAGAAATTTCTGCCGAAGAGAAGGCCGGATATATTTTTAAGGGCTGGAAAAATACTGTTAATAAAGTAATTATCCCTAAACAATCAATCTGGAGATATATAGATAATAATAGCAACCAGGGAGTTGCCTGGATTGACTCTGCGTTTAACGATGCCGGTTGGAAAACAGGTCAGGGTGAATTCGGCTATGGCGATGGTGACGAAAAGACTTTGATTGAATATGGCTCAAACAGTGGAGATAAATTTATTACAACTTATTTCAGGCATAATTTTGTGCTAAGTGAAGATGATTTGGCCGGGTCGAACTTCACGATTAATCTTTTGAAAGACGATGGTGCGGTGGTTTATTTGAATGGCGTTGAAATTATTCGGGACAATTTAAGCGATGGAACCATCGATTTTAAAACACTTGCTTCGAATGCCATTTCAGGTACGGCCGAAACAACTTACAATTCTTTTACCATCGATAAAAGCATTTTGCGAAAAGGAAACAATGTTTTGGCTGTAGAAGTGCATCAAAATTCAGGCACCAGTTCAGATCTGGGTTTCGATCTTGAACTGGCCTGTTCCGCAGCCGGTAACAGTGGATTTGTTTCAACCAACAAAAATTATCCGCTAAATCTGACCGACGATTTAGGTTTAATGGCTGTTTTTGAGTCAACCACATCGTGCAGGGTTCCATCTGTAATTTCTCAAAACACCACATTGCACAAAAGCTGCTCCCCTTATGTTGTGCTGGAAGACGTTACCATAAACAGCGGAGTAACTTTGACCATCGAGCCCGGAGTTGAAATATGGATGTCGCCAAAAAACAATGTTTTCATCCAGGGAAATGTGAAAGCCAACGGTACCACGTCCGAACCTGTTACCTTTAAAATCAATCCGAAATATGCCGGTCAAGGCTGGGGAGCGCTGAATTTCTGGAATACAAGCGATACTTCAAAACTTACATATGTAATTGTTTATGATGCGACAAAAGGTCCGGTTCCAAACCGCATTGGTGCGATAAACGGGTATTACACTACTTTAAGACTCGACCATCTTCTGATTGACAAAACATATTTAAACCCGATTTCAACCAGGTATTCAGATGTTTCGCTCACCAATAGCTACATTCATTCATCCGTTACAAGCGATTTGATAAATTTCAAATACGGAAAAGCAATTATTGAGAACTGTACGCTGGTAGGAAATACCGAATTCGACTCGGATGGAATTGACTATGATGGAATTACAAATGGGATAATACGGAATACGAAATTGTACAACCTTTTGGGAAACAATGCCGACGCCATCGATATTGGCGAGGAAAGTAAAAATATAATCATCGACAGTGTTCTTATCGGCAATGTTTTCGATAAAGGAGTTTCATTGGGTCAACGATCATCTGCCTTACTCACCAACAGTTACCTAATCAATTGCTCCCTGGGACTGGGTATCAAAGATTCAAGTACGGTAAGAATTGATCATTGTGTTTTTTATGGAAACGGAATTCCTGTTGATTTGTATGAGAAAAATCCGGGACATGCCGGTGGAAACGCGAATATAAAAAACAGTATTTTATCGAATTCATACATTGCATCTTATCAGTCTGATGAAAAATCTACCATGAAAATCACCAGTTCCATTGCCGACAATACCGCTCTTCCGGCCGATCCAACCAATAAATATGGCAATCCATTGTTTACCAATCCGACCCTTTTTGATTTCAGCCTGCAAAAAGGTTCACTTGCAACAGGTGCCGGAAACGATCATGGAAAAGTTGTCGATTTGGGCGCTAAAATGCCACGAATTGAACTGGAACCGGATGTGCTGATTTGCCAGATATACCTGAATCCGTTAAACAATACAAATCCTGAGTATATTGCATTGTACAATCCATCCTTGAAAACATTGGATTTGTCAGGTTATACCATCGATAAAGGAGTAACAGCGGTTGTTCCGAAAGGTATCCTTTTAGCACCGGGCGATACGCTATTTTTAACCTCTGATGCATTACCCTGGAAAAAGGGACAAAAAGTGATTCAATGGACGGAAGGCAAACTGGCAAACGAAGGAGAATCCATCCAACTTCTCAATAAATATGGTATGGTAGCCGACTATATCAGATATTCACCAACAGAAGGCTGGCCGGCAAAAGCATTTAACTCCGACGCTGCTTTGTCGCTCAAATCTCCTGCACTCGATAATCATTTTCCTGAAAACTGGGGAATCGTTTCAATAGAAACTGTCCTTGTGAATAAAAAAATTGAAAATCAACCGATTATCCGTGTTTATCCGAATCCTGCAAAAGAT